>JAOPUX010000139.1 GCA_025963285.1 Jatrophihabitans sp. | reverse complement strand
GCACTCTCGAGGGCCGCTACCGGATTCTGGACCGCATCGCGCGGGGCGGAATGTCCACTGTGTACGAGGCCGTCGACGAGCGCCTCGACCGGCTCGTCGCCGTGAAGGTCATGTCGGCGGCGCTCTCGGCCGACCCCGCGTTCAGCGACCGTTTCGCCCGCGAGGCCCGCGCGGCCGCCCGGCTGACGCATGTCAACGCGGTGGCGGTGTACGACCAGGGCCAGGACGACACCGACGGTCACCACGTCTTCCTCGTCATGGAGCTGGTCGAGGGCCGGACCCTGCGCGACCTGATCCGGCAGCGCGGCGGGGCCTTCACCCCGGCCGAATCCATCTCGATCATGGAGCCGGTGCTCGCCGCGCTGGCCGCCGCCCACCGCGCCGGGCTCGTGCACCGCGATGTGAAGCCGGAGAACATCCTGCTCTCCGATGACGGCCTGGTGAAGGTCGCCGACTTCGGCCTGGCCCGGGCCGTCGACTCCGACGCCGCCTCCACCCGCACCGGGCTGATGATGGGCACCGTCGCCTACTGCGCCCCCGAGCAGATTGTGCAGGGCCAGGCTGACCAGCGCTCGGACGTCTACGCCGCCGGCATCGTCCTCTTCGAGCTGCTCACCGGACGGCCGCCCTACACCGGCGACTCGGCGATGAACGTCGCCTACCAGCACGTCCACAGCCGGGTGCCCGCGCCGTCCTCGCGCGTCAAGGGCATCCCGAACGAGATCGACGAGCTGGTGATCGCGGCAACCGACAGCGACGCCAGCAGCCGGCCAGCTGACGCCGGTGCCTTCCTCGCCGAGATCGCCGAGATCCGGGCCGACCTCGATCTGCCGATCATGCCCATCCCCACCCGCCCGCGGGCGCCGCGCCTCCCGACGCCGCCGGCCACCAACGTCCGCCCGCCGGCGCAGGACACCTCGCGCACCGATGTCCTCGCCGGCCCGGCTCCGCGCCACGACACCCAGGTCGTGCCCCACCCCAGCGGCCCCAGTGGGCCGCCACCCCCCGTCGTCACACCGATGTCAGCCGCCGCAGGTGGCAAGGGGGGGAAGCCGCCCAAGGGGAAGGTCACACGCACGCCGCGGCAGCGCCGGCGACGCCGCACGATCATCGGGCTCAGCATCGTGCTGCTGCTGGCCATCGCCTCCACCGTCGGCGGGATCAAGGCCGTCGACTGGTACCGCAGCTGGAACTCGCACATCCCCGCGGTCAGCGGCGAGTCCCTGGTCGACGCGAAGGCCGAACTCGCCTCCGCGCACTACAAGGTCGGCGCGGTCACCCCGCAGTACAGCGAGACGGTCAGGTCCGGCGTCATCATCAGCACGGATCCGGCGGCGGGATCACGGCTGCAGCGCGGCAAGGTCGTCTCGCTGGTGGTGTCGCAGGGCGAGCACATGGTGGCGGTGCCCGACGTCGCGAACCTAAGCCAGAACGCGGCTCAGACGGCACTGACCAACCGGGGCCTGCAGTTCGGGCCCACCCCGACGACCAAGTCCAGCCAGACGGTGAAGAAGGGCCTCGTCATCGGCACCGACCCGGCCGCGGGAAAGTCGGTGAAGTTCGGCTCGGCGGTCACCCTGATCGTCTCCACGGGCCTGCCGATGGTGCAGGTGCCCTCACTCTCCGACGGCGAGTCCTTCGAGGACTTCAGCAAGGCGCTCACCGACAAGAAGTTCAAGGTCAATGAGACCCAGCAGTACAGCGACTCCGTCGACGCCGGCAACGTCATCTCCTACAGCCCGCAGGACCAAGAGGTGCAGGGGACGACCGTGAACGTCGTGGTGAGCAAGGGCCCGCAGTACGTGCAGGTACCGAAGATCACGCGTGGTGAGTCCTCGGAGGATGCGGTTGCGGCCCTGCAGGCCGCCGGCCTCGTGCCCAAGCTCGACAAGAGCTTCGACGGCGGTGTCCTCGACCGTGTCCTGAGCGTCTCGCCCGGCTCGGGCAAGACCGTCCAGATCGGCTCCACCGTCAAGCTCATCATCGTCTGACGATGCCCGCTCGCCTCGCCCCTGTCGGGGCTCATGTCTCCGTGGCCGGCGGACTGCTGCACTCGCTGCCCCGCGCGGCGACGGTGGGTGCGGAGGCCATGCAGGTCTTCGTCGCCAACCCCCGCGGCTGGGCTCCCCCAGCCGCCGACCCCGCCGGCGACGAGGTCTTCCGCGGCAGCTGCCCGCTGCCGGTCTTCGTGCACTCGCCGTACCTGATCAACTTTGGCTCGCCGTCGCCGGAGACGCTGGCCAAGTCGTCGCAGGCCCTGGCCTTCTCCCTGCGCCGGGGTGCCGCAATCGGGGCTGCGGGGGTGGTGCTGCACGCCGGCTCGGCCGTGCTCGGCAACGCCTGGGACGCAGCGATGGCCCAGCTGCGCGAGCACCTGCTGCCGCTGCTGGACAGCGTCCCGGAGATGCCGACGCTGCTGATCGAACCGACGGCCGGCGGAGGCGGCGCGCTGGCCTCCGACGCCGGCTCGCTGGCCGCCTACCTCGACGTGCTGGGCCGCGACGAGCGGATCGGCGTCTGCCTCGACACCTGCCACATGCACGCCGCGGGGCACGACCTCTCCTCGGTCGCCTCGTTCACCGCCGCACTTCGGGCCTACGGCAAGGCCGCCGGCAGGGGGCGGATCGGGCTCGTCCACGTCAACGACAGCCGCGATCCTGCCGGCTCCAAGCGGGACCGGCACGAGGCGATCGGCCGCGGCACCATCGGCGCTGATCCCTTCGCCGCCCTGTTCAGCTCCCCCGTCACCCGCCGCGTGCCGCTTGTCGTGGAGACTGCCGACGACGACCACGCCGCCGACATCGCCGCGCTGAAGTCGTTGCGCGCGGCCGCGGTTGGCGTTTGAGTGCAGGCTGGGTGGCTGGAGGCGCCCGATCCGCACTCAAACCGCGTTATCCACAGACCTGCGCGGCACCGCGCCGAATCGTTGCAGGCTTGCCGCCATGTTTGCCGACCGCGACCATGCCCGGCTTGTCACCACATGGACGGCGCTGCTGGCCTACGGGTGCACCCCCGCGCACATCAAGGCGCAGCTCGAAGCGGAGCGATGGCAGCGTTGTGGTTACGCGATCGTGCTCCACAACGGGCCGCTCTCCGCGCTGCAACGGTGGCACGTCGCGCGAGTCCACGGCGGGCCACGCGCACTCATCACGGGCTTCACCGCGCTCGAGGCGCAGGGCCTCACCGGCTGGTCGCGTGAGCACACCGACGTCCTTGTGCCGCTTGGAACCAGGGTGCGGACTGGTTCACCATTTCCGCTCCGGCTCCATCGGGTACGTCGCTGGTCCGCGGTCAGACGCCTTCGCGATGCCCGCGTCCACGTCGCTGGTCAGGCGCTCCTGGTCGCCACGTCCTCGCTCGACCAGCCGCGCAGTGCATGCGGGCTGCTCGCGGCCACCGTCCAGCAGGGCCTCCTGTCCCCGGCCCGCCTGTCCACCCTCCTCGAAGAGGCTCCCCGGACCCGGCACCGGGCCCTGCTGGTGGCCGCCGCGGCCGACATCGCGCAGGGCTCCGAGGCCCTCAGCGAGATCGACTTCGTCCGTATCTGCCGTCGTTTCGGACTGCCGCCACCCACCCAGCAGTTGGTCCGGCGCGAACGTTCAGGCCGGCGCCGCTACCTCGACGCCACCTGGCGACGCGCCGACGGCAGGCTCGTCGTCGTGGAGGTCGATGGCGCGCTGCACCTGTCCCAGCGTCGCTGGTGGGACGACCAGCTACGGCAGAACGAGCTCGCGCTGGCCGATGCGCTGGTGCTGCGCTTCCCGAGTGCCGTCGTGCGCGCGGAGCCGCGTCTGGTCGCCGCTCAGCTCCGTCGCGCCCTACGACTCTGATTGAGTGCAGATCGGGTGCCTGGTACAGCCCGATATGCACTCAGACCGGGGACGCGGTGGCCGATAGGCTGGTCGCATGGTCATCGTCATGGCCCCGAGCGCCACGGATAGCGACGTCGCCGGGATCGTCACCCACATCGAAACCCACGGCGGGCAGGCATTCGTCAGCCGCGGCGTCATGCGCACCATCGTCGGCGTCGTCGGCACCGAGGAGGTGCTGGAGACCCTCGACGCGGGGCAGCTGCCCGGAGTCGCCGAGACGATGCGCATCACCGCGCCGTACAAGCTGGTGTCGGCGCAGAACCACGCCAAGCGCACCACGATCCGGGTCGGCGGCGTGCCGATCGGGCCGGACACGTTCACCCTGATCGCTGGCCCGTGCGCCGTCGAGACGCCGGAGCAGACCCTCGAGTCGGCGTACATGGCCAAGCGCGCCGGGGCCACCCTGCTGCGCGGTGGCGCCTACAAGCCGCGCACGTCGCCCTACGCGTTCCAGGGGCTGGGCGTGGCTGGGCTGAAGATCCTGGCCGAGGTCCGTGACGAGGTGCGCATGCCGATCGTCACCGAGGTCACGGATGCAGCCGATGTCGATGTCGTGGCCGAGCACGTCGACATGCTCCAGATCGGCACCCGCAACATGCAGAACTTCGGTCTGCTGCAGGCAGTCGGAGCGTGCGGCAAGCCCGTGATGCTCAAGCGCGGTCTCACCGCCACCTACGAGGAG
>JAOPUX010000129.1 GCA_025963285.1 Jatrophihabitans sp. | reverse complement strand
CTGTTCGCGGAGCTGGACGGGCTGATCGCGCGCGGGGTGGACGTCTCGCGGCTGGTCGTCAGTTCGGCGGCCCACGTCATCACGCCCTACAACCGCACTCTCGACCTGGTCACCGAACGATTCCTGGGCAGCCGGCGCATCGGCACGACCGGACGCGGCATCGGCCCGACGTACGCCGACAAGATGGCCCGCGTAGGCATCCGGGTGCAGGACCTCTTCGACGAGGACGTGCTGCGGGAGAAGGTCACCGGCGCGCTGGCGACGAAGAACCAGATCCTGGTCAAGGTCTACAACCGACGCGCAACCGATCCGGAAGCCGTGATCGAGGAGCTGCTGAGCTACCGCGAGCGGCTGGCCCCGATGGTCGCCGACACCTCGTTGCTGCTGGCCGAACTGCTGGACGCGGGCAAGACGGTGATCCTCGAAGCCGGCCAGGCCACGCTGCTCGACGTCGACCACGGCACCTACCCGTTCGTCACCTCCTCGAACGCCACCGCAGGTGGAGCGTGCACCGGCAGCGGCATCCCGCCCACCCGGATCAGCAGTGTCATCGCCGTGGTGAAGGCGTACACGACTCGCGTCGGCGAGGGTCCGTTCCCCACCGAGCTGCTCGACGACATGGGTGAGCTGCTGCGCCAGAACGGTGCCGAGTTCGGCACCACCACCGGGCGGCCGCGTCGCTGCGGCTGGTTCGACGCGCCGATCGCCCGCTACGCCACCCGGATCAACGGCGTCACCGACTTCGTCCTCACCAAGCTGGACGTGCTGACCGGTATCCCGGAGATCCCGGTGTGCGTCGGCTACACCGTCGATGGCGTGCATCACGACGAGCTGCCGATGACGCAGGCCGAGTTCGCGCGAGCGATTCCTGTCTACGAGACGTTCCCTGGCTGGACCGAGGACATCTCGACGGCCACCTCTCTCGACGACCTGCCGCGCAACGCACGCGACTATGTCAGCGCGCTGGAGAAGATGATCAACGCTCCGATCTCGGCCATCGGGGTGGGCCCGGGTCGCACCGAGACGATCGCGGTGCGCGACCTGCTCGACTGACCCGCGCGGGGCTGGTGTTAGCCGGCTCACAGCTGGGGCACACTGGGCCCATGAGAGCCCCCATCTCGCTGCTGGTTGCCGCGCTGGTAGCAGTCGCCCTGCCCGTGGCCGGCTGCTCGGCCGGCTCAGGCGGCGGGGGCACCGCAACGAGGTCCGGCGCGTCGCCTGCCGGAGGAGCGCCGACCCCGGCCACTCCGGCGGCCGCCACGAGCTACCCGGACTGGCCGACCTATCACGGCAACGCCTCGCGCAGCGGGATCTCGACGACGATGCCGGCTGCACACGGCACGCCGAAGATCGTCAAGAAGATCAACCTGGATGGCGCCGTCTACGGCTCTCCGATCGTCGCCGGTGGGCGCGTCATCGCCGTCACCGAGAACGACTCGGTCTACGAGTTCAGCACCTCGGGCAAGGCCGGCTGGCACACCTCGCTCGGTGCACCGTCACCGGCGGGCGAGCGTCCCTGCGGCGACATCGACCCGCTCGGCATCACCTCCACGCCGGTGTACGCCAAGGGCGTGGTCTACGTGTCGGCGGAGCTCGGCAAGCCCGTGCGGCACCAGCTGGTGGCCCTCAGCATCACCACGGGCAAGGTGCTCTGGCGGCGCAGCGTCGACCTCTCCGGCACCGATGCCGCCGCGATGCAGCAGCGTGGCGCGCTCACGATCGCGGGCGGGCGGGTCTGGGTCCCGTTCGGTGGTCTGGCCGGCGACTGCGGCAACTACAAGGGCCGGCTGGTGGGCGTGAGCCTCGACGGCACGGGAAGCCCGGTGAGCTACACGGTCCCCACCGCACGGGAGGCGGGCATCTGGACACCGCCCGGCCCCACGGTGAACGGCGGGCACCTCTTCGTCGCGGTCGGCAACGGGGCCTCTGGCGTAGGCGACGCCTATGACCACAGCGACTCCGTCCTGGAGGTGTCCACGACGGGCAAGCTGCTGGACTCGTTCTCACCGTCGACGTGGCCCACCGACAACGACTCGGACCTCGATCTCGGTTCGCAGGGCCCGGCCATCGTGGCGGGCAAGTGGGTGTACGCGGACGGCAAGTCCGGCACCGCGTACGTCCTCCGGCTCGGTCACCTCGGCGGCATCGGCGGGCAGGTCAGCAAGGCGACCGTCTGCAAGTCCTTCGGCGGAACCGCTGTCTCCGGCAGCACGGTCTACGTGCCCTGCACCGACGGCGTGCGGGCGGTGGGCATCAGCAGCGCCGGGAAGCTCTCCGTGCTCTGGCATGCGGCCTCGGGGACCTCGGCCTCGCCGGTGGTCGGCGGTGGGCGGGTCTGGGCCGTCGATGCGGGTGCGGGCGTGCTGCACGGGCTGGACCCCAAGACGGGCAAGTCCCTGGCCGCGGTGACCGTTGGCGCCACGAACCGCTTCGTCACCCCGGCGCTGTGGGGCACCGAGGTGCTCGTCGGCACCCTGCGCGGCCTGACGATCGTCTCGACCTCGTGAGCGCCCGCTAGGCTCGCTTCCTGTGCGAGTACTCGTGATCGGCTCCGGTGCCCGCGAGCACGCCCTCTGCCTGTCGCTGGCGGCCGACCCCTCGGTGACGGCGTTGATGTGCGCGCCGGGCAACGCCGGGACAGCCGCGGTGGCCGAGCAGCGTGGCGTCGACCAGCTCGACGGAGCGGCGGTGGCGGCGCTGGCCCAGGAGTTCGACGCGGGACTCGTCGTGATCGGCCCCGAGGCGCCGCTCGTGGCCGGCGTCGCGGATGCCGTCCGGGCGGTGGGCATCGCGGTCTTCGGCCCCTCCGGCGCGGCGGCGCAGCTCGAGGGGAGCAAGGCGTTCGCCAAGGACGTGATGGCTGCTGCGGGCGTGCCGACCGCCGCTGCGCGGGTGTGCACCACCACCGCGGAGATCGAGGCCGCGCTGGACGAGTTCGGCGCCCCGTACGTCGTCAAGGACGACGGTCTGGCAGCGGGTAAGGGCGTGGTCGTCACCGACGACCGGGCCGAGGCGCTGGCGCACGCACAGGCCTGCGACCGCGTGGTGATCGAGGAGTTCCTCGACGGTCCCGAGGTCTCACTCTTCTGCCTCACCGACGGGGTGGCGGTGCTGCCGCTGCTGGCCGCCCAGGACTTCAAGCGGGTCGGTGACGACGATGCCGGCCCGAACACCGGCGGCATGGGCGCCTACGCCCCGCTGCCGTGGCTGCCGGCCGGCTTCGTCGAGGAGATCGTCGCGACGGTCGCGGTTCCGACGGTCGAGGAGATGGCCCGTCGCGGCACCCCCTTCGCCGGGCTGCTCTACATCGGGCTGGCGGTCACCTCGCGCGGGCCACGGGTGGTCGAGTTCAACGCGCGCTTCGGTGACCCGGAGACGCAGGTGGTGCTGGCGCTGCTCGACACCCCACTCGCCTCGGTGCTGCACTGGTCGGCGGTCGGCGGCGTGCCGCCGGTGCTGCACTGGCGCGACGCCTCGGCGGTCACCGTGGTGCGGGCCGCGGCCGGCTACCCCGGTACCCCGCGCAGCGGTGACGTCATCACCGGCTCCGACCAGCACGGCGTGATCCACGCCGGCACGCGCCTCCGCGACGACGGCGCGGTGGTCTCCAGCGGTGGGCGGGTCCTGAGCGTCACCGGCACCGGGCCGACGCTGGCCGCGGCGCGAGACGCCGCCTACGCCCTCGCCGCCACCGTCGACCTGCCCGGCGGCCACCAGCGCAGCGACATCGCGTTGCGGGCCGTGCAGGGCCAGATCGTGATCTGAGCCCAGCGGTTACCGTGGAGCACATGGCCCAGATCGAGTTCATCGACGAGCCAGTTCCAGAGGGAGCCCCGGCCGCCGAGCCACGCCCACCCCGTCGCCCGATCCCGCGAGGCGTCAAGATCGCCGGCGCGCTCGCCGCGGTGGCCGCCCTCGTGGTGTGGGCGCTCGTCCAGCCCTCCGGCGCGCCGCAGGCCAAGACGGCGCTCAGCACCGGGGTCAAGTACGTGCCATTCCCGACGCCGAGTCCGGAGATCACCCAGGTCCTGCCGCGCCTAGGCCTGCCGTCCCCCGCGACCGGCTGCGCGACGTCGGCCTGTGCCGCCACCACGACCGTGCCTGCCGACGTGCGGGCCGCGCTCGACGAATACCTCAAGCAGGTGTCGCACACGACCATCGCCACAACGATCAGCCTCGGTGCCGTCGACGGCTCTCCCACGCTGGTCAGCCGGCTGATCACGACGCACGTCGGCGCGGCGGAGGTGGTGATCAGGCTGCGGCCGTACCAGCACAACAGCACCCCGCCGACGACAGGCATCGTCACCACCCCGGCCGGCCGCGAGTCCTCGGTGTTCGAGATCAGCAACGCGTCCGTGGTGGTCGACGTGCAGTGGATCGCGACGCCGGGCGTCACCGCACCTGATGCGCTGGAGACGCTTGCCGGTGATCCGCGGTTGGAGGCGCTGAGCTGACATCGGCGGTCTGGGACACTGGAGGTGTGGCAAAGCCTGTAATCCCTGACGTCCTCGCCGGTCGCTACGCCTCCACCGACATGGCGACCATCTGGTCGCCGTCGCACAAGGTCGTACTCGAACGTGAGCTCTGGCTGGCCGTACTCCGTGCGCAGGTGGCGCTCGGGGTCGCCGCCCCCGAGGGTGCGATCGAGGCTTATCAGGCCGTCGTCGACCAGGGCACCGCTGCCGTCGACCTCGCCTCCATCGCCGAGCGGGAGCGCGTCACGCGCCACGACGTGAAGGCGCGCATCGAGGAGTTCGCGGCGCTGGCCGGTTTCGAGCAGATCCACAAGGGGATGACCTCGCGGGACCTCACCGAGAACGTCGAGCAGCTGCAGGTGCGCCGCTCGCTGATGCTGGTGCGGACGAAGACGCTGGCGGTACTCGCGCGGCTGGCCCGCCGCGCCGCCGAGTACGACGCGCTGGTGATGGCCGGCCGCTCGCACAACGTCGCCGCGCAGGCCACCACCCTCGGCAAGCGCTTCGCCACGGTGGCCGACGAGTTGCTCGTCGCGCTGGCCCGTCTCGACGACCTCGTGGCCCGCTACCCGCTGCGCGGCATCAAGGGACCGGTGGGCACGTCGCAGGACATGCTGGACCTGCTCGGGGGTGACACGGCAGCGCTGGCCGAGCTGGAGTCCTCCGTCGCCGCACACCTCGGCTTCGCCCGCGCGCTGACGAGTGTCGGGCAGGTCTACCCGCGCTCGCTCGACTTCGACGTGCTCTCCGCGCTGGTGCAGCTGGCCGCCGCGCCGTCGTCGATGGCCAAGACGATCCGCCTGATGGCCGGCAACGAACTCGTCACCGAGGGGTTCCAGCCGGGGCAGGTCGGGTCGTCGGCGATGCCGCACAAGATGAACACCCGCTCCGCCGAGCGGATCAACGGCTTCATGGTGATCCTGCGTGGCTTCGCCTCGATGACCGCCGAGCTGGCCGGCGACCAGTGGAACGAAGGCGATGTCTCCTGCTCCGTGGTGCGCCGGGTCGCGCTGCCGGATGCGTTCTTCGCGATCGACGGCCTGCTCGAGACGTCCCTGACGGTGCTGGACGAGTTCGGCGCCTTCCCGGCCGTGATCGAGCGCGAGCTCGACCGGTACCTGCCGTTCCTCGCCACCACCAAGGTGCTGATGGCGGCGGTCCGCGCGGGCGGTGGGCGGGAGGCCGCGCACGAGGCGATCAAGGAGAACGCCGTCTCGGTGGCGCTGGAGATGCGGGAGAAGGGCACCGACCGCAACGACCTCTTCGACCGGCTCGCGGCCGACTCGCGGCTGGGCCTGCCCGCGGCCGAGCTGCAGGCGCTGTTGGCCGATCCGTTGTCGTTCACCGGTGCCGCCCGCGACCAGGTGGCCGCCGTGGTGGCTGCCGTCGATGCCGTGCTCGCCTCGGAGCCGGGCGCGGCGGCGTATGCGGCTGAGCCGATCCTCTAGCGCCGCGGCGCCGTGATCAACACGCGCGGATACTCGTCCTGGCGGGCATTTCGGCGAGTTGATCAGGAACCGGGCACGCGGCCGGCGATGCGGTCGGGGCGCCCGATGTTCCAGTAGCCCTTGACGAAGATGTCGTCGTGCTGCATGCCCCGCTCCTCGAGCAGCGCGCGGGCGGCCACCATCGTGCGGGTCTCGCCCATCAGGTAGCCGTGGCCGGGGCCGTCGGGTAGCGAGAGGGCCGACAGCGCGCCGGTGAGCACTGCCGGGGTGCCCGGCGGGGTGTCGCCCCGGTGCACCCAGTGCACGGTTGCGTTAACCGGCAGCTCGTCGGCGGCGTCGGTGACCTCGATGACGGCGATGGCCGGCTCGTCGGCGGGCAGCCCAGCACAGATCGCGACGATGGCCGGCAGGGCGGACTCGTCGCCGCAGAGCAGGTGCCACGGCGCGCTGGTGACGCTGAGCTTGCCGCGCGGGCCCTGGAACTCCAGCGCGTCGCCGGGCGCTGCGGTGGCCCCCCAGACCGAGCCCGGGCTGTCGCCGTGCAGGAAGACGTCGACGTCGATCTCGCCGGTGTCCGGACGGTGGCCGCTGATCGTGTAGCGGCGCTTCACCCGGCGGCCGGAGGGCTCCCGCAGCAGCAGCTCGACGTCCTGTGCCGGACGGAGCAGCAGCCCGACGAGAGCGTCCGAGTGCAGGGTGACGCGGCGCATGCGCGGCGTCAGCTCGACGGAGCCGCGCACGGTGGCGGGGTGTGCCGGGGAGCGCCGGACGAGTGGGGCAGACATCGCAGTCGACCCTACCGAGGGTGCCCCGCGCGGCGGCGGGAAGGTCCTGAGCCCTACCGTCGTTGTTGCAGGCACACATCTCACGAGGAGCGTCATGCCCACCGAAGCACTCACCAGCGAGCTCTACACCTCCAGCGCGTCGGCCAAGGGTGGCCGCGCCGGCCACGTCCACAGCGCCGACGGCGTCATCGACCTTGACCTCGGCAAGCCGGGTTCGCAGGCCAACCCGAAGGCCAACCCGGAGACCCTCTTCGCCGCCGGCTATGCCGCCTGCTTCCAGGGCGCGCTCGCCAACCGCGCCGCGACGCAGGACATCGACACCTCGGACTCGACGGTCTCGGCTGATGTCACCCTCGGCACCACCGAGACGGGCGTGGCCATCGCGGTCACCCTCACCGTCGAGATCCCGGGCGTGGAGAAGGCCAAGGCCGAGGAGCTCGTCGAGCTGGCGCACGCGTTCTGCCCGTACTCCAAGGCCACCCGCGGCAACGTCGACGTCAAGCTCGTCGTCGTCTAGTCCGTCCGTTTCGCCGCTGTTGGCCACTCACCCGAGCATGATGGGTGGGTGGCCATCAGCGTCTTCGACCTCTTCTCGATCGGGATAGGCCCGTCGTCCTCGCATACGGTCGGGCCGATGCGGGCTGCGTTCACGTTTGCCCGGGGGCTCGCCGATGACGGGCTGCTCGCCGAGGTGGCGCGGGTGCGGGTCGAGCTGTTCGGCTCGCTGGGGGCGACGGGGCGCGGGCACGGCAGTGATCGTGCGGTGATCCTGGGGCTGTCGGGGTTCGAGCCGGAGACGGTGGACACCGACATGGTGCTGGGGTTCGTGGCCGGGGTGCGCGAGGCCGGCACGTTGTCGTTGCTCGGTGTGCATCCGGTCGCGTTCGGCTCCGATGATCTCGTGCTGCACCGCCGGCAGTCGCTGCCGTTCCATCCGAACGGCATGCGCTTCTTCGCCGTCGACGCCTCCGGGGCTGAGCTGCGTTCGCGGACCTACTACTCGGTTGGTGGTGGCTTCGTGGTGGACGAGGCGGCGGCGGGCGCGGACCGGATCAAGGCTGATGACACGGTGTTGCCGCATCCGTTCACTACGGGGGCGGAGCTGCTGGCGCGGTGCGCGGAGTCGGGGCTGTCGATCAGCGGGGTGATGCTGGCCAACGAGCTGGCCTGGCGCTCCCCGGACGAGATCCGCTCCGGGCTGCTGCGGATCTGGGAGGTGATGCAGGAGTGCGTGGCGAACGGGTTCGCGCACACCGGGACGCTGCCGGGTGGGCTGAAGGTGCCGCGGCGGGCTCCTGACCTGTACGAGCGGCTCTGCGCGGAGCAGTTCTCTACCGACCCGCTTCGGGTGATGGACTGGGTGAACCTCTTCGCGCTGGCGGTGAACGAGGAGAACGCTGCGGGTGGCCGGGTGGTGACCGCCCCGACCAACGGTGCGGCGGGTGTGCTGCCCGCGGTGCTGCACTACTTCGTGCGGTTCTGCGCCTCCGGTTTGGACCCGGTGGCGTGCGATGACGCTGTCGTGCGGTTCCTGCTCTGTGCCGGGGCGATCGGGGTGCTCTACAAGGAGAACGCGTCGATCTCCGGGGCGGAGGTGGGCTGCCAGGGTGAGGTCGGGTCGGCCTGCTCGATGGCGGCCGGCGCGCTGTGCGAGGTGCTCGGTGGGACGCCGGCCCAGGTGGAGAACGCCGCCGAAATCGGCATGGAGCACAACCTCGGCCTCACCTGCGACCCGGTGGGTGGGCTCGTCCAGGTGCCCTGCATCGAACGCAACGCCATGGGTGCGGTGAAGGCGATCAACGCCTCGCGGATCGCGCTGCGCGGCGACGGCACGCACATCGTCAGCCTGGACAAGGTGATCAAGACGATGCGGGAGACCGGCGCGGACATGAAGGTGAAGTACAAGGAGACCTCGCGCGGCGGCCTCGCCGTCAACGTCATCGAGTGCTGAGGGGGTAGGGCTGAGGATTGGGTGTGCGGCGCGATCGCAACCACCCCTCCTTCGTTCCTCAGTCGGAGGGCCAGGCCCATCCACGCTCCTCGCGCCGCACACCTAACCCTCAGCCCGGCGCAACTCTGCGTTGGGCTTCCGGCCCATGCCGCATCGGCGTGGCCGGTGCGAGTGCTATGCAGGGGCGGGTTGGGGTGTGTTGCGCCGGAGCGTGGATGGGCCTGGCGGGAGCCCGAGCGAG
>JAOPUX010000118.1 GCA_025963285.1 Jatrophihabitans sp. | reverse complement strand
GACCGCGAGGCCGAAGAGCAGCACCTTCCACCACTGCTCGTGGAAGGTGAAGGAGAGGAATCCGATCCCCGACAGCGAGCAGAAGAGCACCGAGCCGGCGAAGCCCTCCCAGGTCTTGGCCTTGGAGACAATCGGGGCCAGCGGGTGCTTGCCGAAGAGCACCCCGCTGGCATAGCCGCCGGTGTCGCTGCAGACGACCGTCGCCACGAATGCGAGGATGCGCGCGGCGCCGTCGTGGGCGTGCACCGAGAGCACCGCGAAACCCGCCAGCGTCGGGACGTAGAGCAGGACCAGCGTCGAGGCACCGACGTCGCGCAGGAAGCCCTCAGCGCCGTCAGCGATCCGCCAGAGGATCACCCCGGCCAGCGTCAGCAGAATGCCGAGCACGAGGCCACTGGGGCCCCGCTCCCAGGCCGCGACCAGGCTGGCCACCCCACCGACGACCAGCGGCACCACCGACGGTTTCGCCGCGGTGGTGGCGATGGCCTTGCAGAGCTCGTAACAGCCGTAGACGACGGCGGCACCGACGAGGATGGCGAAGCTCGGGCGGTACACGAACAGGCTGGCGATGATCAGGGCACCCAGGCCGAGGCCGACTCCGATCGCGGCCCGCAGGTCGCGGCCGGCACGCGACTTCGGGGGCGCCGGGGTCTCCGCGGGCGCAGTCAGGGGGGCGGGGGTGCTGATGCCGCTGCGCCGGGCGCGCGCCAGCCCACTCGGGGCCGTGCTCGCCGCGGTCGCGTCCTGCTCCTCCGCGTCGGTCATCAGAACTCGAGAAGCTCGGATTCCTTGGCCTTCACGGCCTCGTCGACGAGCCCCGTGTGGTGTCCGGTGAGCTTCTCCAGCTCGGCCTCGGCCCGGCGGGCCTCGTCTTCGCCCACCTCGCCGTCCTTGACCAGCTTGTCGAGGGCTTCCTTGGCGTGCCGGCGCACCGAGCGGATCGCGACCTTGGCGTCCTCGCCCTTGGTGCGCGCGACCTTGACGAGCTCGCGGCGGCGTTCCTCGGTGAGCTGCGGGAAGACGACCCGGATGAGCACCCCGTCGTTGGTGGGGTTGACACCCAGCTCGCTGTCGCGGATCGCCTTCTCGATCGCGCCGAGCTGGCTGGCGTCGTAGGGCTTGATGACGGCCATCCGCGGCTCGGGAATGCTCACCGCGGCCATGTTCGGGATCGGTGTCCGGGTGCCGTAGTAGTCGACGGCCAGGCGCGAGAAGGCCGCCGCGTTGGCCCGTCCGGTGCGCAGGCCGCCGAGCTCGTCACGCGCGACGTGGACCGCCTTGTCCATCTTCTCTTCGGCCTCGAAGAGCGTCTCGTCGATCACGGCTTGTTCCCCTTCAGATGTGTCGTGCCTGGTGCTGGCTCAGCCGGTGGCGTTGACCAGTGTTCCGATCTTCTCACCACGTACCACGCGGCCGATGTTCCCGTCGGCGAGTTCGAAGACGACTATCGGCATGTTGTTGTCGCGGCAGAGGCTGAACGCGGTGGCGTCGGCGACCTTGAGGTCCTTGGCCAGCACGTCGTCGTAGCTGATCGCGTCGAACTTCACCGCATCGGGCACCTTGCGCGGGTCGGCGTCGTAGACGCCGTCCACCCCGCTCTTGCCGAGTAGCAGCACCTGGCAGCCGATCTCGAGGGCGCGCTGGGCGGCGACGGTGTCGGTGGAGAAATATGGCAGTCCGGCGCCGGCGCCGAAGATCACGACGCGCCCCTTCTCGAGATGCCGCTCGGCCCGGCGCGGGATGTAGGGCTCGGCCACCTGACCCATGGTGATGGCGGTCTGCACGCGGGTGGGCACGCCGACCTTCTCCAGGAAGTCCTGCAGCGCGAGGCAGTTCAGGACCGTGCCGAGCATGCCCATGTAGTCGGCACGGTCACGGTCCATGCCACGCTGGGAGAGCTCGGCGCCGCGGAAGAAGTTACCGCCACCGACGACGATCGCCACCTGGGTGCCGCCGCCGACGACCTCGGCCACCTGCGCGGCGATGGAGGCCACGACGTCCGGATCGACACCGATCGAACCGCCGCCGAAGACCTCACCGGAGAGCTTGAGCAGTACTCGGCGGTACTGGCCCGCGACAGACGGAGGGACCGCCCCTGTTGATGTCATGGGCGGTCCCTCTCGTCGGCGCTGATGTTTGCTCTGACCCTACTGGGTCTGGCGTTATGCCTGCCCGACCTCGAAGTGCGCGAAGGCGGTGAGGGTGACGCCGGCGGTGTCGAGGACCTGCTTGACCGTGGTCTTGGCCTCGCGCACCGACTCCTGCTCGAGCAGGACGTTGTCGCCGAAGAACGCATTGAGGCGGCCCTCGACGATCTTGGCGATCGCCTGCTCCGGCTTGCCCTCTTCGCGGGTCTTCTCCTCGAGCACGCGACGCTCGTTCTCGACCACGTCGGCCGGAACGTCCTCGCGGGTGAGGTACCTGGCGCGCAGCGCGGCGACCTGCATCGCGGCACCGCGGGCGGCCTCGATGTCGTCACCGGTGAACTGGACGAGGACGCCCACCTGCGGCGGAAGGTCGGAGGCCTTCTTGTGCAGGTACGTGGCCACCCGGCCCTCGAGCTTCACCGCACGGCGCAGCTCGAGCTTCTCGCCGATGATCGCGGCCAGCGCCCGGATGTTGTCCTCGACCGACTTGCCGTCCTTGAGCACCTCGGCGTTGAGGCTCGGGACATCCGTGGCGCTCGAGGAGGCGAAGTGAGCGACGATGTCGTTGGCGAGCGTCTGGAACTGCTCGCTCTTCGCAACGAAGTCGGTCTCCGACGCCAGCTCGATCATCGCGCCCTCTGCCGCGGCGACGAGTCCGTTGTTCGCGCTGCGCTCGGCACCGCGGGACTCGACCTTCTTCTCGCCGCGGATGCGGAGCAGTTCGACCGCGCGGTCGAAGTCGCCGTCGGCCTCGTCCAGCATCTTCTTGCAGTCCATCATCCCGGCGCCCGTGGCGTCGCGGAGCCGCTTGACGTCAGCGGCGGTGTAGTTCGCCATTGCTCTCTAGTTCCGTTCGGGTCGTTGGGTGATCAGGAGGAGGCAGGTGCCTCAGCGACAGCCTCGGCCACGGGGGCCTCAGCCGGTGCCTCAGCAGCCGGTGCCTCAGCGGCCGGCGCCTCGACGGCGGGGGCTGCGGCCTCGACCGGGGCGTCGCCTGCCGGCTGGAGCAGCTCGCGCTCCCACTCCGGCATCGGCTCGTCGACGGCGAGGACGCCGGCTTCGGGCTTCTCGTCACGCCCGGCGTTCGCGGCGGCGTTGGCGCGGGCGACGAGGCCCTCGGCGACGGCGTCGGCGATCACGCGGGTGAGCAGGGCGGCGCTACGGATCGCGTCGTCGTTGCCCGGGATCTTGTAGTCGACCTCGTCGGGGTCGCAGTTGGTGTCGAGGATCGCGATGACCGGGATGCCCAGCTTGTGCGCCTCGCCGACCGCGATGTGCTCCTTCTTGGTGTCGACGATCCAGACCGCGGAGGGGACGCGCGTCATCTCACGGATGCCGCCGAGGGTCCGGTCGAGCTTGACCATCTCGCGGGTCAGGATGAGCTGTTCCTTCTTCGTGGCGGTGCCCTCCCAGCCGGCCTGCTCCATGGCCTCGAGCTCCTTGAGGCGCTGCAGCCGCTTGAAGACGGTCGAGAAGTTGGTGAGCATGCCACCGAGCCAGCGCTGGTTCACGTACGGCATGCCGACGCGGGTGGCCTGCTCGGCGATCGAGCCCTGGGCCTGGCGCTTGGTTCCGACGAAGAGGACGGTGCCGCCGTGGGCGACCGTCTCCTTGACGAACTCGTAGGCGCGGTCGACGTAGGACAGCGTCTGGTGCAGGTCGATGATGTAGAGCCCGTTGCGCTCGGTGAGGATGAATCGCTTCATCTTCGGGTTCCACCGGCGGGTCTGGTGCCCGAAGTGGACACCTGCCTCGAGCATTTCGCGCATGGTGACGACGGCCATTGCCGATCGTTCTCCTCGTACTAGTGCGACGCAGGCGCTCACGCCCGAGCCGCGGCCTCGGTTGATGCGGCCCCCAGGTTGGGGACCGCCCTGGTGCCCGGTGTCGCGGTCAGGGGGCCTTCCCGCTTGCGGCGGGACGGACCGAGGCTGGCCGCCGAGCTGCTGGAACTACGGCAGCGGGGCACGCGAAGTCAGCCCGAAACTCCGGGCTGCGCTCACAAGTCTAGCCCTTCTCGGGCAGTGCTTCCGCACCCGGCAACTAGGCTCCCCCATATGGCTCATGACGTGGCAGGCGACGAGGTGTCATCGTTCTCCATTCCCGCGCGGGGCCTGAGCTTCGAAGCCCTCGCGTGGGGCCCTGGCGACGGGCGCACGGTGCTGCTGCTGCACGGGTTCCCGCAGCGCAACACGTCCTGGACCGAGATCGGCCGGAGGCTCGGTGAGGCCGGCCTGCACGCCGTGGCGGTGAACCAGCGCGGCTACTCTCCCGGCGCCCGCCCCACCGAGGTCGCCGCCTACGCGCTGCCGGAGCTGGTGGCCGACACGGTGGCCGTGATCTCGGCACTCGGCGGGTCGGTGGACCTCGTCGGGCACGACTTCGGCGGGGTCGTCGGCTGGCAGGTGGCCACCCGGCACCCGGAGCTGGTGCGGACGTTCACCGCCGTCTCGACGCCCAACCCCCTGGCGCTCAACGACGTGCTGGCACGCAGCGCGGAGCAGCGAGCCCGGTTCGGCTACATCCTGCGATTCCGGGAGCCCGGAGTGGCGGAGGCGGCCCTGCTCGCCGACGATGCCGCGTACTTCCGTTCACTCTTCGGTGGCGTCGTTCCACAGCCTCAGGTCGATGACGACGCGGCGTTCTTCGCCGAGCCGGGGGTGCTGACGGCGGCCTTGAACTGGTACCGGGCGATGTCGCCGCACGACGCCGACGGCCTGACCCACACCGCGGTGCCGTCGACCCTGATCTGGGGTAGCGAGGACCCCGCGTTC
Organism: Jatrophihabitans sp.; assembly: GCA_025963285.1. Lineage (GTDB taxonomy): Bacteria > Actinomycetota > Actinomycetes > Mycobacteriales > Jatrophihabitantaceae > JAOPUX01. The sequence goes on along the minus strand of JAOPUX010000118.1, from coordinate 3,457 downwards.
GGCCGGGAGGCCGCGGAGAACACCCGCTACTACGTCGACGCCCCGTACAGCTTCGTGCCACTGGAGGGAGCCGGGCACTGGCTGCTCGAAGAGGCGGTCGACACCGTCGCGGAGTCGATCGCGGAGCGGGTCCTGCCGTAGCTGCGCCGGTGCGCCGAGGCTGGGGGGTTCCCGGCCTCGCTCGCAACATCCGCGGTGATCGGTCATCCCGGCCCGTCGGGGTCAGCCGGTGCGGCGGGCCAGCGCGGCGGCTTCGGCCCGGCTGCGCACGCTGAGCTTGCCGAGGATGTTCGAGACGTGGACGCTGACCGTCTTCTCGCTGATGTAGAGCTGCGTGGCGATCTGGCGGTTGGTGCGCGCCTCGACGAGCAGGGCCAGCACGTCCCGTTCGCGGTCGGTGAGCGCGTCGAGCCCAGTGGTGTCGGGCTGGGGACGGGGTGCCGGGGTGGTGCCGAGTAACCGGATCTCGTCCAGCAGCGGGGTGGCCCCCATCTGCCGTGCGGCGGCTCGGGCCAGATCGGCCTGTTCGGCGGCCTCGGCGCCACGCCCGGCCGCGCGCAGCACTGTCGCCAGCCGTGCCCGGGTGCGGGCCTGCTGGACGAAATCGCCGTAGTCGAAGGCGTCGACGGCACGCTGCCAGGCTTCGATGAGTTCGTCGACGTCCGGCTGCGGAGCCGTCAGCCAGCGCAGCCGCAGCGCCTCCGCGTCGAGTCGCGTCACCCAGGCGCGCCCCTCGATACCGAGCATGCGCCCCGGCGGCAGACCCTGCTCGGCGGCCGTACGACCGTCGTCAGCGAGCTGGGCGCCGAGCGCGGCCAGCCGGGCGTGCTCTGCCTGCGGCGCAGAGACCGCCGCCGCGCTGAGCACCGCGATGCCGGCTGCGGAGAGCTGGATCCGGGCCAGGAACCACGGCTGCAGCCAGATCATGCCCAGCTCGGCGACCATGTCGTCGATCAAGCTGAGCGCAGCCTCGACGTCGGCGCTCTGCTCGTAGAGCTCCAGTGCCCCGAAGCCGGCATTGAGGCCAACACGGCCCTCGTGGCCCCAGTACTCCCGTAGCCGTGGCAGCAGGTCGAGTGCGCTGCGGTCTCCGCGCCCGGCCCGCACCAGCATGCCGACCGAGGCGAAGAGCGCCTCGGCCAGAGCCGGCAGCCGGGCCGTGGAGACGTCGGCCGTGCGGAGCGCGCCGTCCCAGTCCCCTCGGGTGAACTGCAGCAGGCCGGTAGTGGCACGCGAGTGCATCCCGAACGGGTCGAAGGCCCGGCCCGTCTCCCGCGCGCGCTGGTGGGTGAGTTCGAAGACCTCCTGTGCGCGGGCCAGCTCGCCGCGCTCGTGATGCAGGCTGGCCAGGCTGTAGTGGCTGCGCAGCTCGCTGGCGACGTCGCCCGACTCGCGGGCCGCGGCCGCTGCCGCGGTGAGCAGCCGGGCGGCCTCGACGGGGTCTCCGACGCGCCGCTCGAGCATGGCGAGGGTGGTCTGGGCGTCGGTGACCGCCGTGGAACAGCCGATCGCGTTGCCGAGCTCGATGGCCTCGCGGGCGTAACGCTGCGACTCGACCTCACGCCCCATCACGTACGCGAGCTGGGCATGCAGCGCGGTGAGCCGGGCGGTGAAGACGGACGGTGGTTCGGCGGCTACAAGCCGGAGGGCCTCCGCAGTGGCGCTCATCGGCTCCTCGTCGATCTCGGTGCCCAGCGCCGCGGAGGCGAGGGCGAAGAGCAGGGTGGCCCGGCGCACCGGAGCGGCATCGGCGGGCAGGCTCGCCAGCCCGGCCCGGGCGATGGCCACCCCTCGCTGCGAGCGACCAGCGGCCACCGAGGCCTCGACGAGATCGACGATCACCTCGTCGACACCGTCCGGGGGCTGCGGCATCTGCAGTACCAGGTCGAGCGCAGCCTCATAGTGCTGCAGCGCCTCCTGCGGGGCAGCGACCGACATCGCGTCGGCCCCCGCGCGGACGCTGGCGGAGTAGGCCGTGGCGTAGTCATGCGAGGCTCGGGCATGCCGGGCGAGCTCAGCGGCAGTGCGATCGCTGCGAGTGGCCAACGCAGCGGCGTAGCCGGCATGCAGCCGCACTCGCTCCCCGGGTAACAGGTCGTCGTAGACGGCCTCGGCCAGCAGTGCGTGCCGGAAGATGTAGCCACGCCCGCTGGGGGTCAGCTCGACGATGTGGGCATCGATGGCATCCCGCAGCGCCGCGTCGAGACGGTCGGCGGGCAGTTCGATCACCGCCGCGAGCATCGCGTGCGAGACGCGCCGCCCGGCCACGGCAGCCACGCGTACTGCCAGACGCGCATCGTCGGTGAGCCGGTCGAGGCGCACCAGGAGCAGGTCGGCCAGCTGCCAGGGCAGGTGCTGTGGATCGGCGCACTGCTCGGCGGCGGCGGCCAGCTCCTCGGCGAAGAAGGCGTTGCCATCGGCACGGCTCAGGATGCTGGCGACATCCCGCTCCGCGACGAGCGACGGTGCCACCGATTGCAGCAGCGCACGGACGTCGTCGGTGCGCAGCGGGTCGAGCTGGATGCGTTCGACCGCCGCCAGCCGGGCCCACTCGGCGAGTGTCCGGCGCAGCGGATGGCGGCGGTGCAGGTCGTCGCTGCGATAACTGACCACGATGCTGAGCCGCTCGGAGCGCAGCCGGGTGAAGAGGAAGCCCAGCAGGTCGCGCGTGGCCATGTCGGCCCAGTGCACGTCTTCGATCAGCACGACCAGGGGCTGGCCCGCCGCCAGCTCGGCGAACGCCCCGAGGACCGATTCGAAGAGCTCGCCACGGTCGACGCGGTCCTCGACGCCGCGCGAGCCGCGCCCCGGCAGCAGCCGCTCGATTGCGGGGTGGCTGGTGACGAGAGCGGCGATGTCGGCCGGCCGATCGAGAGCGATCCGTGCGAACGCCTCGCTGAACGGTAGGTAGGGCGGCGGTGCATCGCCCAGGTCGACGCAGTGCCCGACCACGTGCTGCATGCCGAGCACACCGGCCACCTCGACGAGCTCAGCGAGCAGGCGCGTCTTGCCCACCCCGGCGTCACCGCCGAGCACCACGACACTGGCCCGGCCCTCGACCGCGGCCCCCAGCGAGGCGCGCAGGGTCTCGAGCTCGGCCGAGCGGCCGACGAGCGGTGCTGATGTTCTGGGCACAGCACCATCTTGGCCTTGACCACCGACAGCGCGCCGCCCAGTTTCGCTGCCGGTGGCCACGGAGACGGTGCTCAACGCCCCGTGAGTGCCCTCCACCAGTGCGCCCGGGCGACCGGGCGTCGCGCCGAACGCAGGAGCACGGAGCGGCGGTAGTCGACGGCGGCGTTCAGTGCCTCGGTGTTCAGACCGTAGAACTCGGTCATGGCGATCTCCTCGTTGTCTGCAAGTCGTTGTCTGCGTGCTGCAGGCGTTGTCTTCGTGCTTGCAGGCTTGACACTGCGCGGCTGAGGAGGCACCTGACATCGGAAGAACTCCCTATCTA
>JAOPUX010000117.1 GCA_025963285.1 Jatrophihabitans sp. | reverse complement strand
ACCGAGATATCGAGGGGTGGCAGACGACATGGCTGCAGTCGGTCGCATCGGGCGCGCCCTGCGTCGCGACAGCACCACCACGCCCGCCAGGACGGCAACACCCGCCGTCAAGAAGGCCGCGCCGGTGAAGAAGGCCGCGCCGGTCAAGAAGGCCGCGCCCGTGAAGAAGGCCGCGCCCGTGAAGAAGGCCGCGCCGGTCAAGAAGGCCGCGCCGGTCAAGAAGGCCGCGCCCGTGAAGAAGGCCGCGCCGGTCAAGAAGGCCGCGCCGGTCAAGAAGGCCGCGCCGGTCAAGAAGGCCGCGCCCGTGAAGAAGCCCGCCCCCGTGAAGAAAGCCGTGCCTGTGAAAGCCGCTCCTGCCAAGGCTGTTCCCGCCAAGACCGCCCCGGTGAAGGCACCCCCGGCGCCGCCCCGCGTCTCCGAGTGGACGAAGGCCGAGCTCACCGCGATCCGTAAGGACCTGCTGGCCGAGCTCAAGGAGATGCAGACGGCCTACGACGTCTCCGTCCGCGACCTCAGCGCCCTGCAGCAGGCGGGCAACGACGGCGCGGGCGACGACCAAGCCGATGCGGGCAGCAAGACCTTCGACCGTGAGCAGGAGCAGTCCATCGCCGCGAACCGGCTGGACCTGATGACCCAGATCCACCGGGCGGTAGAGCGGATCGATGCCGGCACCTACGGCTTCTGTGAGAGCTGCGGCAAGCCGATCCCGAAGGCGCGTCTGAAGGCGTTCCCGATGGCCACCCTCGACGTCGTCTGCAAGCAGCGCGAAGAGCGGCGCTGAGCCCCGCCCGAGCCGCCGGGGTCAGCTCCGGCCCGGGCATGCGGGACAATGGGACACGTGAGCATGGCCGACGAGCAGAACACCCCCGCCGATTCGGCTGTCGCCACCGTCGCCGCACCCCGTCGGGTCTGGCTGTTCGTTCTGGTCGCAGTGCTGGCATTCACGGCCGACCTGGTCTCGAAGCTGATCGTGGTCGCGGAGCTGCCGTACGCACCGGTTCCGCACCCGCCCGTCCGCATCCTCTGGGGTGCGATCTACCTCGACCAGGTCCGTAACTCCGGGGCCGCCTTCTCGCTGGGGGCCGGCTTCACCGTGATCCTCACCGCGGTGGCCGTCGCCGTGGTCGTGGTGATCGTCCGTACCGCCAGCCGGATGCGCTCGGCGGGTTGGGCCGTGGCCCTGGGCCTGGTACTCGGGGGCGCCATCGGCAACCTCGGTGATCGGGTGTTCCGGGCCCCGAGCGCGTTCAGCGGGCACGTGGTCGACTGGATCAGCGTCTTCGGCCCGCTCGGGAAGCACTGGCCGATCTTCAATCTCGCAGACTCCGCGATCGTCTGCGGCGCGATCCTGGCCGGCATCCAGACCATCCGCGGCATCGAGTTGAACGGGTCGATGGCACGGCATGGCTGAGTCCCGCCTGCTGCCCGTCCCCGACGGCCTCGACGGGCTGCGGCTGGACGTCGCCATCTCGCGGCTGATGGGCTTCTCCCGCACCGCCGCTGCCGACCTGATCGACAACGGCCACGTGACGGTCGACGGCTCGTCACCGGCCCGCAGCGCCAAGGTGCACGGCGGCTCGTTGCTCGAGGTCACGCTGCCCGAGCCTGAACTGCCCCCCACTCACCCCGAGCCCGTTGACGGCCTGGCGGTGCTGTACGACGACTCCGACGTTGTGGTGATCGACAAGCCGGTGGGCGTGGCCGCGCATCCGAGCCCTGGCTGGACCGGCCCGACCGTGATCCAGGGGCTGGCGGCGATGGGCTACCGGATGTCCACCTCCGGCCCCGCCGAGCGCCAGGGGATCGTGCACCGCCTCGACGCGGGCACCACCGGGGTGATGGTGGTGGCCAAGAGCGAGCACGCCTACACCGTGCTCAAGCGCGCCTTCAAGGAGCGCACGGTCGACAAGCGGTACTCCGCGCTCGTCCAGGGCCACCCGGATCCGACGAGCGGCACCATCGACGCCCCGATCGACCGGCACCCCAACGCCGACTACAAGTATGCGGTGGTGGCCAACGGCCGGCCGAGCGTCACCCACTACGAGACGGTCGAGGCCTTCCGCGCCGCGTCCCTGCTCGACATCCACCTCGAGACCGGTCGCACCCACCAGATCCGCGTGCACATGTCTGCCATCCGGCACCCGTGCGTCGGCGACCTCACCTACGGTTCCGACCCGACCCTGGCCAAGCGGCTCGGGCTCACGCGGCAGTGGCTGCACGCGCGCCGTCTCGGCTTCGAGCACCCGTCGTCGGGGGAGTGGATCGAGATCACGTCCGCCTTCCCGGCCGATCTTCAGCACGCCCTGGACGTTCTGGCCGACGAGGCATGAGTCACGCCTGAGCCGGAACGGATGTGGGTAGGAGTGTGGAATGAGCCACACCGGTAGAGCCCAGCTCCTCGTTGCGTCGAACCGGGGCCCGCTAACCATCCACGCGGGCCCGGACGGCGACGACGAGGTCAGCAGGGGCGGCGGAGGTCTCGTCAGCGGCATGCAGTCCGCGCTGGCCGCCACGCCGGACGCCGTCTGGGTGTGCGCAGCCCTCAACGGACGCGAGCGGGCGATCGCCCGCCAGACCGCCGGGCACATCTCCGAGCTGCGGATCGTCGACGAGGCGCTGCAGGGCGACTTCGACGTGCACATGCTGCCGATCGACGCCGCCACCTTCCGCGGTGCCTACGACGGCATCGCCAACTCGACGCTGTGGTTCGTGCTGCACCAGCTCTACGACCTCTCCCAGGCCCCGGCCTTCGACGCATCGTGGCGGCGTCAGTGGGCCGCCTACGTCCGTTACAACGAGGCCTTCGCCCACGCCCTCGCCCGGGAGGCGGCACCGGGTGCGGCGGTGATGGTGCAGGACTACCACCTCTTCCTCGTGCCGGCGATGCTCCGGGAGCTGCGTCCGGACCTGCGGATCGGGCACTTCACCCACACGCCGTGGGTGACGCCGGAGTACTTCTCGACGCTGCCCGACGACATCTGCGTGGCCCTCGTCGAGGGGCTGGCCGCCGCCGACGTGATCGGCCTGCACACCGAGCGCTGGGTCGAGCTCTTCCGGGCGACGGCCCGTCACGTGCTGGGGCGTGAGCTGGAGACCGTCCACGCCTTCCCGCTCGGCACCGATTCCGGCGAGATGACCAAGCTGGCGGGGCGCCGTGACGTCGTCAATGCCTCTCGCGTGCTCGACGGCGTGGTGGGCGATGCCCTGGTGATCGGCCGGGTCGACCGCACCGAGCTCTCCAAGAACGTCGTGCGTGGGCTGCTGGCGTATCGGGAGCTGCTGCGCACCCGCCCCGAATGGCGTGGCCGCGTGGTGCACGCGGTCTACGACAACCCCTCGCGCGAGGATCTGCCTGCCTACCGGGAGTACACCGCCTCCATCGAGCGGCTGGCCTCGGCGATCGACGACGAGTTCGCCACCGACGACTGGTCGCCGGTGCTGGTCGAGATCGTCGACGACTACCCGGCCGCGCTCGCCGCGCTGCTGCGCAGCGACGTCGTTCTGATCAACTCGGTGCGCGACGGGATGAACCTCGTGGTCCTGGAGGCGCTGACGATCTCGGACCGCTCGCCGGCGATCGTGCTCTCTCGCGAGACCGGCGCGGCCGAGGTACTGGGCGACGATGCGCTGCTGGTGAACCCGTTCGACGTCAGCGCCACCGCCCACGCCCTGCACGATGCCCTGCTGATGGAGCTGGACGAGCGCGTGGCCCGTGCGGAGCGAATGCGGGCTGCTGCCGTCCGACTGCCCCCGACCGAGTGGTTCCAGGCGCAGCTCGCCGCCCTGCCCCCCGGCTGAGGCAGCCTGCAGAGGGCTGGGGACGGGAGTCAGGCCGAGATGGCCCGCAGCACCCTCACCACGTCCTCGGCCCCGTCGACCATCACGTCGGCGGCCGCCGCCACCTCGGGGACGCCGGAGGAGCGCACGCCGACGCCGTAGCCCTGCCCGCCCGATGCGCGCAGCGCCCTGATCTCGGTGAAGGCAGGCAGGTCGCCGAGGTCGTCGCCGAGGTAGATCACGGTCGCGCCAGGGCGGGCGTCGATGAGTCCCCGGAGCGCGCCGGCCTTGTCGAAACCAGGCATTCGCAGCTCGAGCACGTCCCGGCCGGGATGGACCTCGGCCCCTACGGCGCGCCCGAGCGTGCGCACCACCGTCTCGACGGTCGCCAGCGCGGCCTGGGGGTCGCGCGTCTGCCGGGCGTGCACCACGAGGGAGAGGCGCTTGTCCTCGATCCAGATGTCCGGATCGGCCCCCGCCTCGGTCAGCGCGGACGGCAGGCGGTCCCGGAGGGCCTGCATCGAGGCGGGCTCCGGCGGGCTGACGAGCGACCCGCCCGCCCAGGTCTCGGCGCCGTACAGCCCGGCCACCACGACCCCGGGGATCTGCTCGAAGCCGCCCAGCCGGAGAGCGGTGAGGGCGTCGCGGCCGGTGATCACTGCCACCTGCGCGCCGAGCCCGGCCAGCGCAACGAGCGCCTCGATCGCGCCCTCGACCGGGCGGGACTGCTGCGGGTCGGCCGTCAGCGGGGCCAGCGTGCCGTCGAAGTCGACGGCCACCAGCAGCTCGGGGAGTGCTGCTCGGGCGGCGGCGATGACCTCGGCTGTCTCCACCACCTCATCCTGCGCGACGCCGCCGCCGACGCAGCGGCCGGGGGGCAGCAGCCGGGGCCGCAGCCGGGCCGCGGCCGCTACCCTGAAAGGGGCAAACCACTGCCGCTGGGAGGGCCGTCGATGCGTACCGCACGCCTGCGCGCTGCCCTGCTCGCCGCCGGTGCGCTGCTCACCGCCTGCGGTACCAGCCAGCCCGGTACCGGCACCGCCGCGCTGGGCACACCTGCCGCCACGCCGACCGCGACGACTCCCGCTTCGACGACTCCGGCTTCGACGACTCCCGCTTCGACGACCCCGGCTTCGGTCGCCCCTGTCGTGAGCAGTTCGCCTGCCGTCACGACCACTGCAGCACCGCCCAACCCGTGTGCCGGCAACAAGCTCGATCAGCTGGTGAAGGTCAGCCTGCACGCCCAGCAGATGTGGATGTGCCACGGCACCACGCTGGCCCGCGAGACACCGATCACCTCCGGGGCCGCTGCGTTGCCCTACGACTCCACACCCACCGGCAACTTCCACATCCAGGGGCGTGACACCCACACGCTGCTGACGCTCAACACCGGCGCGCAGTACCACGTGAAGTACTGGATCCCGTTCAGCGCACCGCTCTTCGGATTCCACGACGCCTCGTGGCAGACCATCCCCTACGGCAGCCAGAAGTACCGCACCGACGGCTCGCACGGCTGCATCCACATGCCGCTCACCGCCATCCAGTTCTTCTATCACTGGGTGCACCTCGGCGCGACCGTCCACATCCGCACCTGAGCCCTGCGCACCCCCACGCCCCCTGCCTACGCCGAGTGGCTTGTTCGGACGCGAGTGGCTGGACGACACGCCACCACACGCGTCCGAACAAGCCACTCGGCGAGGTGAGCGGGCCCGGAATTCCGGCACCCTCGACCTGACCTGGAGAGACTCGCCGCCGCGACACGCCCAGCGGTGTCGTACCCGGGTGTTTGAATCCTTGCGACGCGGTTCAAGTCACTCGTTTCGGCGCAGAGGTGGTTCGGTAGTGAGCCCGGAAGTCAGCATTGTGGTGTCCAGTTGAGCGCCGGAAGCGACGACTCGTTCGTCCATCTGCACGTCCATACCGAGTACTCGATGCTCGACGGCGCGGCCCGCCTCGATGAGCTCTTCGCCGAGACCGCCCGCCTCGGCATGCCCGCCATGGCGATGACCGACCACGGCAACGTCTTCGGCGCCTTCGACTTCTACCGCAAGGCCACGGCTGCCGGCGTGAAGCCGATCATCGGCATGGAGGCCTACCTCACCCCCAAGACGCACCGCTCCGACCGCACCCGTGTGCGCTGGGCCAACGGCGGCAACGACGACGTCTCCGGTGGTGGTGCGTTCACCCACATGACGCTGCTCTCGGAGACCACCGAGGGCATGCACAACCTGTTCCGGCTCTCGTCCCGCTCGTCGCTCGAGGGGTTCTTCTACAAGCCGCGCGCCGACCGCGAGCTGCTCAACCAGTACGCGAAGGGCCTGATCGCCACCACGGGCTGCCCGTCGGGTGAGATCCAGACCTACCTGCGCATCGGCGAGTACCAGAAGGCCGTCGAGAGCGCCTCGGAGTTTCGTGACATCTTCGGCAGGGAGAACTTCTTCCTCGAGCTGATGGACCATGGCCTCGACATCGAGACGCGGGTGCGCGAAGACCTGCTGCGGCTGGCCAAGGATCTCGCGCTGCCGATCATCGCCACCAACGACCTGCACTACACCCACGCCAAGGATGCCGCCGCGCACGAGGTGCTGCTCTGCGTGCAGTCCGGCAAGACGATGGCCGACCCCGGCCGCTTCAAGTTCGACGGTGACTCCTACTACGTCAAGAGCCCGGCCGAGATGCGCTCCCTCTGGGCCGACAAGTACGACCTGCGCGAGGCCTGCGACAACACCCTTGTGATCGCCGAGCGGTGCGAGGTGAACTTCACCGAGGGCAACGGCACGTACATGTCCCGCTTCCCGGTCCCCGAGGGCGAGACCGAGCAGACCTGGTTCGCCAAGGAGGTGGCGCTCGGGCTGGCGCGCCGCTTCCCGAACGGCATCCCGGCCGAGGTGCAGAAGCAGGCCGACTACGAGGTCGGCGTCATCCTGCAGATGAACTTCCCCGGCTACTTCCTCGTCGTCGCCGACTTCATCGGCTGGGCCAAGGACAACGGCATCCGGGTCGGCCCGGGTCGTGGCTCCGGTGCTGGGTCGATGGTCGCCTACGCCATGCGCATCACCGACCTCGATCCGCTCGAGCATGGCCTGATTTTCGAGCGCTTCCTCAACCCCGACCGCGTCTCGATGCCCGACTTCGACATCGACTTCGACGAGCGCCGCCGCGGTGAGGTCATCCGCTACGTCAGCGAGAAGTACGGCGACGACCGGGTCGCCCAGATCGTCACCTACGGCACGATCAAGGCCAAGCAGGCGGTGAAGGACGCCTCCCGGGTGCTGGGCTATCCCTTCGCCATGGGCGATCGCATCACCAAGGTGATGCCGCCGCCCGTGATGGGCAAGGACGTCCCGCTCAACAAGATCTTCGACCCGTCGCACGACCGCTACAACGAGGGCGGGGAGTTCCGCGCGCTGGTCGAGGCCGACTCCGAGGTCGCCCGCGTGGTCGAGACGGCCAAGGGGCTTGAGGGGCTCAAGCGGCAGTGGGGCGTGCACGCCGCCGGCGTGATCATGTCGTCGGACCCGCTGCTCGACCTCATCCCGATCCTGAAGCGGGAGCAGGACGGCGCGATCATCACGCAGTTCGACTACCCGACCTGCGAGAAGCTCGGCCTGATCAAGATGGACTTCCTGGGGTTGCGCAACCTCACCGTCCTCGACGACGCGCTGATCAACATCGATGCCAACCGCGGCCGCCGGATCGTGCTCGAGGACCTCACCCTCGACGACCCCGACGCCTACGCCCTGCTCGGCCGCGGCGACTCGCTCGGCGTCTTCCAGCTCGACGGTGGGCCGCTGCGCTCGCTCATGCGGCTCATGCACCCGGACAACTTCGAGGACATCTCCGCGCTCATCGCGCTGTACCGTCCC
>JAOPUX010000094.1 GCA_025963285.1 Jatrophihabitans sp. | reverse complement strand
CACCGCGCCATGAGCTTCGATCCGCAGGCCTGGCTGACGGTGGCCGTCGCGGAGGCACGATCGGGCCTGGCCGGGGGTGGCATCCCGATCGGGGCGGCGCTGATCGGGGCGGACGGCACGGTGCTCGGCCGCGGCCACAACCGCCGCGTCCAGGACGGCGACCCGTCGGTACACGGTGAGACCGCCGCCTTCCGCAACGCCGGCCGGCAGCGCACCTACCGCGGCACCACGATGGTGACCACGCTGTCGCCGTGCTGGTACTGCAGCGGGCTGGTCCGCCAGTTCGGTATCTCCCGAGTGGTGATCGGCGAGGCGCGGACGTTCTACGGCGGGCACGACTGGCTGGCCGAGAACGGGGTGGAGGTCGTGCTGCTCGACGACCCGGCCTGCGTGGCGATGATGACCGACTTCATCACCGCGCACCCTGAGCTCTGGAACGAGGACATCGGCGCCGACTAGCCCCCACTTGGCTCGATTGTGCAACTTTTGCCGCCGCCAGGGCGGCGCAAGTTGCACAATCGCAGGGCTACAGCTGCGCTAGCGCCCTGCGGATCTCAGGGGGGACGGGCACCGGACGCCGCGTCTCGCGGTCGGTGTAGACGTGCACGAACCGCCCCGCGGCGGCTGGGGACTCGCCTGCGCCGAAGAGCGCCAGCCCGTAGACGACGCTCGAGGTCCCCAGCTTCTCGAGCGCGATGCCTGCGGTGACCACCTCGGGGAAGCGCAGCTCGGCGAAGTACTGGCACGACGTCTCGACCACGAGGCCGATCGCGGGCAGCTGACGGATGTCCACGCCCGAGGCCTCGATCAGCCAGCCGTTCACCGCCGTGTCGAAGAGCAGGTAGTGCACGACGTTGTTGACGTGACCGTAGGTGTCGTCGTCGGACCAGCGCGTGGGCAGGGTGCGCAGCACGGTGAAGTCGGCGCGGCGTAGGTCCTTCGGCGCGGTCAAGACGTGCTGCTTTCCTGCCACACGTCGATACCGGAGTCGACGGCCAGCTCGTCGATGGCCGCCAGTTCGGCGTCGTCGAAGTCGCGGTTGCCGAGCGTGGCCACGTTGTCCTCTAGCTGCGCCACGCTGGAGGCCCCGATGAGCACCGACGTCACCCGCTCGTCACGCATCGCCCACGCCAGGGCTAGCTGGGCCAGGCTCTGCCCTCGTTCGGCGGCGATGTCGTTGAGGGCCCGCAGCCGGCGCAGCACGTCGTCGGTCAGGAACTCCCGGGGGAGGGAGGAGTCCTCGGCCATCCGCGAGTCGGCGGGGATGCCGTCGAGGTACTTCGAGGTGAGCATCCCCTGCGCGAGCGGGGAGAAGGCGATGCAGCCGACCCCGAGCTCGTCGAGGGTCGGCAGCAGCTCCGGTTCGATCCAGCGGTTCAGCATCGAGTACGACGGCTGGTGGATGAACAGCGGCGTGCCGAGGTCGGTCAGGATCCGGTGCGCCTCGTTGGTGCGTTCGGGGGAGTAGGAGGAGATGCCCGCGTAGAGCGCCCGGCCGGAGCGAACCGCGGTGTCCAGCGCGCCCATCGTCTCCTCCAGCGGCGTCTTCGGGTCGAAGCGGTGGGAGTAGAAGACGTCGACGTAATCCACGCCCATCCGCTTCAGCGACTGGTCGAGGCTGGCCAGCAGGTACTTGCGCGAGCCGTACTCGCCGTAGGGCCCGGGCCACATATCCCAGCCGGCCTTCGTGGAGAGAAATAGCTCGTCGCGGTAGGGCTTGAAGTCCGTGGCGAGGATCCGGCCGAAGTTGGCCTCGGCGGAGCCGTAGGGCGGCCCGTAGTTGTTGGCCAGGTCGATGTGGGTGATGCCGAGGTCGAAGGCGCGGCGCAGGATCGCCCGCTGCGTGTCGAGTGGCCGGTCGTCGCCGAAGTTGTGCCAGAGGCCGAGGGAGAGCAGTGGCAGGTCGATCCCGCTGCGGCCGGTGCGGCGGTAGGCCATCTCGTCGTAGCGGCCCGGGGCGGCGTTGTAGGTCATGTCGGTCATCTTTCCCCGTGCCGCCGATCGCGCATGTCGCCGGTCAGACCGAGGGCAGGGCGTGGTCGCCGAACCTGTCGCGCAGCGTCTTCTTGGAGAACTTGCCGACGCTCGTCTTGGGTACCTCGTCGATGAAGACGATGTCGTCGGGCAGCTGCCACTTCGTGAGGCGCTCGGCGAGGAAGGCCAACAGCTCCTCCTTGGTGACCGACTCGCCGGGCTTCACCACCACGCACGCCAGCGGCCGCTCGGACCACTTCGGGTGCGGCACGGCGATCACGGCTGCCTCGGCCACCGCGGGGTGGCCCATGATCGTGTTCTCCAGGTCGACGGAGCTGATCCACTCCCCGCCCGACTTGATCAGGTCCTTGGTGCGGTCGACGAGGCGCAGGTAGCCGAGCGGGCTGATCGAGGCGACGTCCCCGGTGCGCAGCCAGCCATCGGGGGAGAACTGCTCACCCGGCTCGTCGGTCTTGAAGTACTGCTTGGCGATCCATGGGCCGCGGCACTCCAGCTCGCCGGAGGCGGCGTCGTCCCACGGCAGCGGCTGGCGGGTGTCGGCATCGACGATGCGCAGCTCCACGCCGGGCGGGGCTATCCCGGCCGTGGCGCGAATGTCGGCACGCTCGTCCTCGGGCAGGTCGTCGAACTCCGAACGCATGATGCAGACGCTCCCCAGCGGGCTGAGTTCCGTCATGCCCCAGGCCTGCGTGATCGGCAGTCCGATCGTCGCGCGCCAAGCCTCGCTCAGCGCCTTGGGTACCGCGGAGCCGCCGCAGATGATCGTGCGCAGGCGGCTCAGATCGTGGTCGGGGAGCAGTGGCACCATGCCCATCCAGATGGTGGGCACGCCTGCTGCGATCGTCACCTTCTCCGACTCCATCAGGGTGATCAGGCTGCCGGGGGAGAGGTCCGCGCCGGGCATGACCAGCGCCGAACCGGCCAGGAACGCCGCGTAGGGGATGCCCCAGGCGTTCGCGTGGAACATCGGCACCACGGGCAGGATCCGGTCGGCCTCGGTGAGCGCGAAGACCGACGTGGTGAGGCAGGCGTTGGAGTGCAGCCACGTCGAGCGGTGCGAGTAGAGCACGCCCTTGGGGTTGCCGGTGGTGCCCGTCGTGTAGCAGAGCGCCGCGCCCTGCCGCTCGTCGCTCACCCGGTCGCTGAAGTCGATCGGCTCCACGCTGGCCAGCAGCTCGTCGTAGTCGAGGATGCGGGGGTCGTCGGGGATCTCGGTGGTGGCGCCGTCGTCCATCACGATCACGTGCTTCACGCCGTGCAGGCTCGGCAGGTACTGGCCCAGCAGCGGCAGCAGCGATCGATCGACGAAGATCGCCTCGTCCTCGGCGTGGTCGACGGTGTAGATCACCTGCTCGGCGAAGTAGCGGATGTTGACCGTGTGCATGATCCGGCCGGTGCCGGGGATGGCGAAGTACAGCCCGAGGTGCCGCGCGGTGTTCCACGCGAACGTCCCGACCCGGCCGCCCGGGGAGATGCCCAGGCTGTCGATCGCCGCGGCCAGCCGCCGTGTCTCCTCGGCCACGTCGGCGTAGCTCTGGGTCTGCCTTCCGGTGGCGGTGACCGTGGTGACGGTCTTCGTCCCGAAGTACTGCACCCCCCGGTCGAAGATCCAGTTCGTGGTCAGCGGGATGTCCTGCATGAGTGACTGCATGGGCGCGATCGTTGTCGACGTCCCTGCGCTGGGCAAGGGCGGAGTCAGTATCGGCGGGTGATCAGGTACCGCTCGGTGTCCATCGCCTGGCCGTCCAGGAAGCCGGCGGCGCTCCGCTCGAAGGCCAGCAGCGACGGATCGCTGCTGGCGTCGACGTCGCCGGCAAGGCCGAGGTAGGTGTCGGTGAGGGAATGGTTCTCCCCGATCGAGCCGTGGTCGGCTCCGCCGCGCACCGTGATGACGTGCGCACTGGCCGGGTTGTCCGCGCCGTCGAGGTGCGGCACGAGGTCGCCGCGGCCCTCCAGCGCGAGCACCTGCACGCTCGCCGGCAGGTCGCCCACCGTCTGCCCGATCGGCGCGCCGGCGGTGACGACGTGGGTGACGTGGAAGCGGCCGGTGCGCAGCGCGTCACGGGCGGTGGTGACAGCCACCATGCCGCCCTCGCTGTGCCCCACGAGCATGACGTCATCGGTACTGGTGACGCCCGCGTCCTGCATCGCGGTGAGCACGCCCTCCTCGTAGCTGCTGTCCGCGCCGTTGAGCACACGCAGGTTCGTGGCGATGCTGGTGACGTCGGAGGTGTGGGCGGGGTTCCAGGACTTCGTGCCGGGGATGTCGACAATGGCTCGCCGCCTGCCGGAGCTGTCCCAGACGAAGGACACCGACACCTCGCCGTCCTGCCCCGCGTCGCGCAGCGCCAGCTCGCCGATCAGGTCGCTGATCGTCCGTGGGGCAGCAGCGGCGGCCGGATCGGCGTCCCGGCCGAGCGCCTGCACCTGCGCGTGCCCGTCGGTGCAGAACGCGGCGGCGACGGCGGACAGACCCCGCAGGTTGAGGAGGCGCACCGCACCGTCGACGAGTTCGGGGTCGGCGGTCAGCCCACTCTGGACCGCCGCGACCGGATCCCTGGTGCGCAGCAGGGTGAGGGCGCTTCGTGCCCCGGCGTGCAGCAGCTGCTCGACCCCGTCCCACACGCTGGCGCTGAAGTCCTCCTCCGTGAGCTGGTAGAGCCACGCCGCGCGCTCGAGGTCGGCCGAGCGCCCGGCCAGCAGCTGCGCGACCTGCCGCGTGTCGGCCAGGGGCGCCGCCAGGAGGCCGTCGAGTGCAGGCAGGCCGCTGACCTGCCGCTGCGCCGCTGCGACGTTGTCGGCCGCCTGCCCGACATCCTCGCCGACCGCGGCCAGGATGCCGGCCAGCGAGTGCAGGTCTTCGGTCATCGCCTCGATGCTGTCCGCGCCCCCGGTGACGCTGATCTGCCCCATCAGAGCCGTCCCGTGAGCTGGTCGGCTGCATCCTCCAGGCTGGTGGCGCAGCGCAGGAGCCTGGCGCAGGCCTCGGCCACATCGGCGTGGAACTGCCGGGCCGCCGGGGAGCGCCAGTACGACCGCTCGGTGGCGGTGGCGACCCGCTGCCGCCTGGCGCGGAGCAGGTCGGCCTGCACCCGGAGCGTGTGGATGAGCCTGGTCACGGCGTGCGGGTCGTCTGGCATCCGGCCACTCTTGCCCGCGCAGGCCGGACACGGGGTCCGACGGCGCCTGCTGTGGACAACGGATGGATATCCACAGCGTGCCGATCGCACATGTCGGCGTGTGCCGTGATTGAATGTCGGGAGCAAATGACACGGCTGCAATTCGGCGAGGAGATTCCGCGAAATGGACTTCGGTCAGGCCGCCGCCGGACACCTGGACGGCGACGACGACGAAGCTGTCGACGGCCTCACCCGTCGCGACCGTGAGATTCTTGCCTTCGAGCGCCAATGGTGGAAGTACGCCGGCGCCAAGGAGCAGGCCATCCGCGAGCTCTTCGACATGTCGGCCACCCGGTACTACCAGGTGCTGAATGCGCTCATCGACACCCCGGCCGCCCTTGCCGCCGATCCCATGCTGGTGAAGCGTCTCCGTCGGCTGCGGGCCAGCCGTCAGCGCCAGCGCTCGGCCCGCCGCTTGGGCATCGAGGTCTGAGCGCCTCCCCCGGTCGTCGGCAGGCCCGTCAGCGCGCCCGTCGACAGCGCCGGGAGCGGACAGCTGGCATCGTTCTGGCCGGTCTGGGCGTCATCGTCCTGGTGGTCGCCGTGCTCGCGCTGCGGCACCCCACCGACAACGGCACCTCGGCCGGTAGCGCCACCCCGCCGCCGGTGAAGTCGAGTTCGTCGTCGAAGGGCGCCAAGGCTTCGAAGAGCCCGTCGAAGAGTCCCTCGGGCTCGTCGTCGAGCCCAGCGCCGTCGACCTCCAGCACGTCGGAGACCGCCGCGGCGAAGACCACGCCGCTGGTCGTCCTGAACGACACCTCGGTCTATCACCTCGCCTCGCAGGCCGGGGCGCAGTTCGCCGCGGGCGGCTGGACCGTGACCAGTTCAGGCAACTACGACGCTCCGGACGGCATCCTCTCCACCTGCGCCTACTACGACCCCGCGGTCAGCGGGGCCGAGGCCGACGCGCAGGCTCTCAAGGCGCAGTTCCCGGGGATCGCCCGGGTGGAGCCGAAGTTCGCCGATCTGCCCGCCGGCCCGATCGTGGTCGTGCTCACGCCGGGATATAACCCGTAATCGACATCGCGCGCGCTGTGCGATGATGGCTACACAACCGAATAGCACCGCTCATCAAGAGGGGCAGAGGGACCGGCCCGTAGAAGCCCCGGCAACCGTGAGCAGAGCATCCACGTTCGACGTGTGAGGCCGCTGCGCGCAGGTGCCAACTCCGGCCTGGACATCGTGTTCGGGAAAGATGAGGAGAAAGGCCTCTACTTTGACTGCGCTCGCCGACCGTCACACGGTCCCCTCACCCGCTTCGGGTCTCGTCTGCCGCAACTGCGGCGCCACCTATCCACTCGGCGCCCAGCACGCGTGCTTCGAGTGTTTCGGCCCCCTCGAGATCGGCTACGACCCGGTCGCGCTGGCCCGCGTCACCCACGACGAGATCGCCGCCGGCCCTCACTCGCTGTGGCGCTACGCCGGGCTGCTGCCCGTCGGCCAGAACCCGGCCACGCGCGTCGAGTCCTTCTCGGGCATGACGCCGCTGATCCGCGCAGACCAGCTGGCCGACGAGCTGGGCTTCACCGCCCCCGTCTGGATCAAGGACGACTCGGCCAACCCCACGCACTCCTTCAAGGACCGCGTCGTGTCGGTGGCCGTCACCGCAGCTCGCGAGCTGGGCTTCGAGCGGATCGCCTGCGCCTCGACGGGCAACCTGGCCAACTCGGTCGCCGCCCATGCGGCCCGCATCGGGATGGCGTCGATCGTCTTCATCCCGTCCGACCTCGAGCCGGCCAAGATCGTGCAGACGGCCGTCTACGGCGGCACGCTCGTGGGCGTGCAGGGCTCCTACGACGACGTCAACCGGCTCTGCTCGGAGCTCTCCGAGACCGACGAGTTCGAGAAGACCGGCTTCGTCAACGTCAACATCCGGCCGTACTACGCCGAGGGCTCCAAGACCCTCGGCTTCGAGGTGGCCGAGCAGCTGGGCTGGCGCCTGCCGGGGCAGTACGTCGCTCCGATGGCGTCGGGTTCAATGCTGACCAAGATCCACAAGTCGTTCAAGGAGCTGGTGGCTGCCGGCCTGGTGGCGCCGTCGTCCTGGAAGGTCTTCGGGGCACAGTCGGCCGGCTGCTCGCCGATCTCGACCGCGTTCGACAACGGCTGGGACGTCGTGCAGCCGGTCAAGCCCACCGGCATCGCCAAGTCGCTGAACATCGGCAACCCGGCCGACGGCCCCTACGCCCTCGACGCGGTGCGCTCCACCGGCGGCGCGATGGCCCAGGTCGACGACGACGAGATCCGCGCCGGCATCCGGCTGCTGGCCCGCACCACCGGCATCTTCGCCGAGACGGCAGGTGGAGTCACGGTGGCCGTGCTCAAGAAGCTGGTGGAGCAGGGCAGGATCGACACCTCCGTCGAGACGGTCGTCTACAACACCGGTGACGGCCTCAAGACGATCGACGCGATCAGCGACGGTGCCTTCCCGACCGCCGTCATCCCCCCGACCATCAAGGGCATGCGCGAGGCCGGCCTCCTCTAGTTCGCAGGTTTGCCTACGTTGTTGCCGGTCCAGTCCGGCAAAACCGACCACAACGTAGGCAAACTCGATCGGCTTCGCCGGTCCAGCGCCGCCGAGATCCTTCCGGTCACCGTCTCCGGCTCTCGCGTGATGTCTCGCCACCCCCATCGGACGACGATCAGCCCTAGCTGTTCGAGTCGCTCTTGGCGCAGCTTCTCCTCGCGCAAGACATCGCGATCGTCGTACTTGAGGAGCCCGTCCGCCTCACCCACCACCCCGAGCGCGGCCCAGCCGAAGTCCACTCGTGCGACGAAGTTGCCGTCCTGAGTGCCGATGCGCTGCTGCAGCACTGCCCGGGGGAGCTCTGAACGATCCAAGACGAGGCGGCTGATCGACTCCAGCGGCGACTCCGCTCGCGCGTCCGCCCGCGCGAGGGACCGACGTGCGCGGGCAATGCCGGGCCAGTTCGCCGACCGCCGTGCGACCGCATCGAGCTCCTCCGCGGTGACGAGCTGCTCGTGCAGCGCGAAGTCGGCTGCAGCGACCGCGGCGTTCTGCGACAGGTGCCGGGCCAAGTCGATCACCGTCCGAGCGACGGAGGTGACGGGGAGGTCGCCGATCTGCACGACGTCGGCGGTATCGAGGCTGGCACGGTAGAGGTGCGCGGCGACCAGGCTGCCGGGCGCCCGCGGAGCGATCGTGAGCTCGGGGATGGACGGAGGCTGTCCGATGAGCGGCAGGCCGTAGAGCCGCGCTGCGGAGCGATGGCTGATCACTGTGCCGGCGCACGAGGCGACGACGGCCCGCGCCGCGTCGTCGACGTCGGCTGGTCCAGCGATGAAGTAACCCCGCCGGACGCGGGTGAGCCGACCGGACCGCACTGCGCGACTCAGTGCCGAGTCTGTCCAGCCAGCTGCGAGCGCGTCGCGGCGGCTGACAGGTCCCTCTGGCATGGTGCGCACGGGCCCAGCTCATCGGCGAAGGGGGTCCTAGTGGCTCGCTTCGTCGCCGAATGTGGACAACGATGGCGCCTGTGGATCGTCTCCGGAGCTGATTGCCTACCCAGTTGGCGGTTTGTGCGTTCTTACGCGGCAAGAATGTAGGCAAACAGACCCAACCGAATCAGTTGCGGTGGACGTAGACAGGGTGTGCAGGTGGAGTTCGAGCCGGATCAGCCGGCCACGCTGAGTTCAGCCACCGCGGCCTCGTTCGCCACGTGGGTCGCGCCGTCGCTGCTGGCGATGACACGGCTCGCCCGCAGGCTGGCCCCGGATGCCGACCCCGACGACGTGGTGCAGGAGTCACTCGCGCGCGCCTGGCAGCGGTGGCACCAGTTCGACAGCTCGCGCGGCACCGCCACTAGCTGGCTGCTGGCGATCACCGCTGACCAGGCCCGCGCGGCACGCCGCTCACGCGTCCGCCGGCTGCGGCTGATCGACGAACGCGCCGAGCTGCCGGACGCCCCTGCTACCGAGACGGCACGGGACCTGGACCTGGACCGCGCCATCGTCGGCCTCTCCGACCGGCAGCAGCTCGCCGTCCACCTGCACTACTTCGTCGGCCTCTCGGTGGAGGAGACGGCTGGCGTGATGGCCTGCGCCGTCGGCACCGTGAAGTCGACGCTCTTCGATGCCCGTACCCGGCTGCGGCAGACCCTGGGGGATCCCTCATGACCGACGACGACATGGACGCCCGCCTGGACGAGGCCGGCCAGCGCTGGCGTGCGGCGAACACCGAAGCCAGCGCGGCGCCGCAGGACGTGGACTTCGAGGTCACCGGCGCCACTCCGATCCCGGGACGTCCGCGGGCCGGCATGGTGGCCGCCATCGCCGCGGCGATCGTGGTGCTCCTCGCCGGCGGTACGGCGTGGATCGCCACCCGCCCCAGCCACTCACCGGCCACGGACACGTCGTCCGGCAGCGTCAGCTCCCTCGACGGCGTCACCTGGCTGCTGAAGAACTTCACGGGGAAGACCGGGGACACGGTCACCGCGCCGGAGGGGGTCACGCTGAGCTTCGACAGTGGCAAGGTCGACGGGACGGACGGCTGCAACCATTTCAGCGGTGGCGTCACCGAGACGGCCGGCCACCTCACCTTCGACCGGGTCGCGACCACCGCGATGGGCTGTGTAGGAACCGCCGTCGGCACGACGCAGACCGTCGTGGGCGAGGCGCTCCAGGGCAGCAGCTGGACGCTCTACGGCAAGTCCAAGCTGGTCCTCACCGCCAAGGACGGCACCGTGCTCGTCTACACCGTGGCGACCGAGCCGACCGAGAACCCGGCCCGGCTGATCGGCAAGTGGCAGCTCGTCGAGCTCGACCACACCACGACGAGCTCCGGCACCTCCAGCGGCTCCGGCTCTTCCAGCGGCTCGGGGTCGTCGCAGGGCTACGACTCCTACCTCACCATCGGCGCCAGCACCTTCACCACGACCGAACGCTGCTACGCCAACTCCGGCAAGGTTGCTGTCGCCAAGGGGTCGGTGACCTTCAGCGACGTGCACCCCGCCGGCGCGATCCCGTGCCCGTCCCTGACTCTGGCCGAGCAGCGGGCCGAGCAGAACCGGGATGCGGTGGTGGACCGCACGCTGAACGGCAGGGCGAACTGGGTGATTGACAGCGACGGGCGGCTCAGCATCAACCGCGGGGCCGACACCGTCGTCTACCAGGCGGCGCCTAAGTAGCAGCCAGCCGGGCGGCGCCTAAGTAGCAGCCAGCGTCTGGGTGCCGATGACGCGGAGCAGGTCCAACTTGTCGCGCGCATCGGTACCCGGCCGCGGGTAGAGCACGACGAGGGTGTGGTCGCCGAGTGTGCTCACGAGCGTCTCGCAGAGCAGGTCGATGACGCCCACCTCCGGGTGCACGATCCGCTTGCTGTCGGCGCGCCGTACCGCCACCTCGTGTTCGGCCCAGAGCTCAGCGAACTCGGGGCTGGCCTCGAGCAGGTCGGCGATCAGCGACTCGATGTCGGCGTCGCCCCGGCGCCGCGCGGCGGTGGCGCGCAGATCCGCGACGTGGGTGCGGGAGTGCACCGGCCGCTCGTCGGCAGGGAAGCGCAGGCGGACCGACGGGTCGGTGAACCAGTTCCACGGGAAGTTGCGCTGCCGGCCGGGCAGCCCGGCACGTTCTCCCATGGTCAGCTTGGACAGCTGGTTCTCCACCAAGAGGTCACCGATGTCTGAGACGACGAAGGCGGGGGCGTCGGTGAGGCGGTCGAGGACGTGCAGCAGCCCCGGGCTGACGTGCGGAGAGGTGGAGTGCCGCACGGGAGGCACCTGGCCGGCCAGGTAGAAGAGGTGATCGCGCTCGTCGTCGGACAGGCGCAGCGCCCGCGCCAGCGAACCCAGGATGGAGACCGACGGGTGCGAGCCGCGCCGCTGCTCGAGGCGGACGTAGTAGTCGGTCGACATCCCGGCCAGGGCAGCCACCTCATCACGCCGCAGCCCCGCGGTGCGGCGACGTGTGCCCGGCGGCAGCCCGACGTCAGCCGGGACCAGCCCCTCGCGCCGGCGCCGCAGGAAGTCGGCCAGGCCGTCCCTATCCATGTCGCACGTCCATGGCTCCAGCATGCCCGCGGCCAGCGGCAACAGCCAGGGAGCGCTACTCCTCCGATGCGCTGTGCCTGCCACGTCGTCGCACGAAGAGCCAGAGTGGAGTCATGACAATGAAGCAGAAGAGACTCGGAACCACCGGCCCCTCCGTCAGCGCCCTCGGCCTCGGCTGCATGGGCATGTCCGGCGGCATCTACGGCCAGTCCGACGATGCCGAGAGCGTCGCGACGATCCTCGCTGCCGTCGAGGGAGGCGTCACCCTCGTCGACACCGGGGACTTCTACGGCAACGGCCACAACGAGCTGCTCGTTGGCCGCGCCCTCAAGGAGCTTGACCGTGACGCCGTTCAGCTCAGCGTGAAGTTCGGCGGCCTGCGCGACCCCGCCGGTGGCTGGGGCGGCTTCGACGGGCGCCCGGCGGCGGTCCGGAACTTCCTGGCCTACTCCCTGGTGCGGCTGGGCACAGACCACATCGACGTCTACCGGCCGGCCCGGCTCGACCCGGCCGTCCCGATCGAGGAGACGGTCGGCGCCGTCGCCGAGATGGTCGAGGCCGGCTATGTGCGCCACATCGGCCTCTCCGAGGTCGGCTCGGAGACGATCCGCCGGGCGCACGCGGTGCACCCGATCGTCGACCTGCAGATCGAGTACTCCGTGCTCTCGCGCGGCATCGAGGACGACATCCTGGCCACGTGCCGGGAACTGGGCATCGCGATCACGGCCTACGGCGTGCTGTCCCGCGGCCTCATCGCCGGCACCGGGCCCACCGCTGACCCGAGCGACTTCCGTGCGCACAGCCCCCGGTTCCAGGGCGAGAACCTGACGCGCAACCTCTCCCTGATCGACCGGCTGAGCCCGATCGCGCAGCGGTACGGGATCTCCGTCGCGCAGCTCGCGATCGCCTGGGTGGCCGCCCAGGGAGAGGACATCGTGCCGGTGGTGGGCATGCGCAAGCGCTCGCGGCTCGACGACGCCTACGCCGCCCTCGCCGTCGAGTTGACCCCCGCCGACCTCGCCGACGTCGATGCCGCTCTGCCTGCCGGCGAGGTGGCCGGGGCTCGCTACGCCGAAGCGCAGATGGCAGCGCTGGACAGCGAGCGTAAGTAGGGGGTTAGGCGTCTCTAGCGTGTCAAACGCCCTGGCGTGTAGCGTCCGCCCCGGTCGAAGTGACGAGTTTTCGCAAGCGCACTGCCACGCGCGAGTCGGCGGGCCGACGAGCACGTGCACTAGGCATCCCTGCGGGACCAGGAACGAAGACCCCGGGCCCTGCGAAGTGCGGGGCTCCGGCCAGGGCCCCCGCTGGGGAATGAGCAAGGAGTGCACGTGGCACAGGGCACCGTGAAGTGGTTCAACAACGAGAAGGGCTACGGCTTCATCGCCGTAGACGGCGGCCAGGACGTCTTCGTCCACTACTCGGCGATCCAGAGCGAGGGCTACAAGTCCCTCGACGAGGGTCAGCGGGTCGACTTCCAGGTCGCGCAGGGTCCGAAGGGCCCGCAGGCTGAGGCGGTCTCCGTAGTCGCCGGCTGAGTAAGCCAGCCACCGTCGGCCGGGGCCTGAGCCGCACGCCGCGGTTCGGGCCCCGCTCGGTTTTCGGGCCCTGCTCGGTTTTCGGGCCCAGCTCGGTTTTCGGGCCCCGCTCGGTTTTCGGGAGCGCGCGTATCGCGCCGCTCGCCGAGCCCGATCAGCTCATCGTCAGGGTGGGAATCGGTAGGCGGTCCCGCGCGTTGGGCCCGGTATGGCTGACTCCCCGCAGTTCGGTGCGCTGCTGCAACTCACGGCGCGTGAGGGTCTGCGCGACGAGCTCGTCCGCGTCCTGGGCAACTACCTCAACACCCTCGAGGGGGAGCCGGGCACGCTGCTGGTCGCCTTCGCTGCGGACCCGAACGACGAGAACCTCGTCTGGGCGTGGGAGGAGTTCGCCGACGCCAACGCAGTCCAGGCGCACTTCGAGCACGACTTCTTCCGGGCACTTCAGATGGAGCTCGCCGATTTGCTCGCCGAGACGCCCCTCGTGCGACCGCTCGCCCCGATCGCGCATCGGGTCCAGCCCGGCGTCGTCGCCGAGTAGCGACCTTGCACTCGGCGGGGTCGAGTGCCAGACTCAAGTTGGCACTCGGCTAGGCTGAGTGCCAGCCGGTCCGAGGTGAGGCACCGTCTGCCCTGATCCAGTGTTAGTGCAGAGGTGCCGTCCGTCGCGGGCATCTGGGGCCCGGCCCACCTAGCGTTGATTCTCAGCGTTCTTTGAAGGGACGACAACAGCATGTCCAAGTTGATCGCGTTCAACGAGGAGGCCCGTCGCGGCCTCGAGCGCGGCATGAACACTCTTGCCGACGCGGTAAAGGTGACGTTGGGCCCGAAGGGCCGCAACGTCGTGTTGGAGAAGAAGTGGGGTGCCCCCACGATCACCAACGATGGTGTCTCCATCGCCAAGGAGATCGAGCTCGAGGACCCGTACGAGAAGATCGGTGCCGAGCTCGTCAAGGAGGTCGCCAAGAAGACTGACGACGTCGCTGGCGACGGCACCACCACCGCCACCGTGCTGGCCCAGGCGCTCGTGCGCGAGGGTCTGCGCAACGTGGCCGCCGGTGCGAACCCGATGGCCCTCAAGCGTGGCATCGAAGCAGCCGTGGCGTCGGTCTCCGAGGTGCTGGGCAACCAGGCCAAGGATGTCGAGACCAAGGAGCAGATCGCCGCTACCGCCTCCATCTCGGCCGCTGACACCAGCGTCGGCGAGCTCATCGCCGAGGCGATGGACAAGGTCGGCAAGGAAGGCGTCATCACCGTCGAGGAGAGCAACACCTTCGGTCTCGAGCTCGAGCTCACCGAGGGTATGCGCTTCGACAAGGGTCACCTGTCGGCGTACTTCGTCACCGACGCCGAGCGCATGGAGACCGTGCTCGACGACCCGTACATCCTGATCCACGAGGGCAAGATCACCAACGTCAAGGACCTGCTCCCGCTGCTGGAGAAGGTCATGGCCACGGGCAAGCCGCTCGCGATCATCGCCGAGGACGTCGAGGGCGAGGCCCTGGCCACCCTGGTCGTCAACAAGATCCGTGGCACCTTCAAGTCCGTCGCCGTCAAGGCACCGGGCTTCGGTGACCGCCGCAAGGCCATGCTGCAGGACATCGCCATCCTCACCGGTGGAGAGGTCATCAGCGAGACGGTCGGCCTGAAGCTGGAGAACGCGGGCATCGAGCTGCTCGGTCGCGCGCGCAAGTTCACCACCACCAAGGACGAGACGACGGTCATCGAGGGTGCCGGTGACGCAGACCAGATCCAGGGTCGCGTCAACCAGATCCGCGCCGAGATCGACAAGTCGGACTCCGACTACGACCGTGAGAAGCTGCAGGAGCGCCTGGCGAAGCTCGCCGGCGGTGTCGCAGTGATCAAGGTCGGTGCCGCTACCGAGGTCGAGCTCAAGGAGCGCAAGCACCGCATCGAGGACGCCGTTCGCAACGCGAAGGCCGCCGTCGAAGAGGGTCTGCTCCCGGGTGGTGGCGTGGCTCTGGCCAACGCCACGCTGACCGCGTTCGACAAGCTCGACCTGGTCGGCGACGAGGCCACTGGCGCCAACATCGTCAAGGTCGCGCTGCTCGCACCGCTCAAGCAGATCGCCATCAACGCCGGCCTCGAGGGTGGCGTTGTGTCGGTGAAGGTCCTGTCGCTTCCGATCGGTCACGGCCTCAACGCCGCGACCGGCGAGTACGTCGACATGATCGCCGCCGGCATCGTCGAGCCCGCGAAGGTGACCCGCTCTGCCCTGCAGAACGCGGCCTCCATCGCGGCGCTCTTCCTCACCACCGAGGTCGTCGTCGCCGACAAGCCCGAGAAGGCCGGCGCCGCAGCAGGTGGCGGCATGCCGGGCGGAGACATGGACTTCTAAGTCCACTCAGTTCGAACGGAAGGGGCGGTCCCAGTCGGGGCCGCCCCTTCTGGCGTCCGCTGGGCTATCGAGGTGCGACGATGCCTGCGTGGGACCTCGCGACTTCGATCCGGTGGCGCTGGCGCAGGCCGAGCGCGACGGCTGGGTCGGCTACTACCGGCGGGACTGGCGTGGTGTCCTCGCGGCGGCGGTGCGGATGGTGCGGCTGGGCTTCGGCATGTCGTGGCCCCGGACGCTGCGGGGCGCCTGGTTCGTCCTGCGGGCCAACCAGCTCTGGGCGCCGTACCCGGAGAACGACCCGGTCGCTGCCCGCGACTACATGCGCCGCTTCTACGCGCTCGTGGCCAGGGACGGGGAGATGTCGCTCGACCCGGCCAAGGCTGCGCGGCTGGAGGTGGAGTGGTGGCGCGTCCACCGGCTGCACCAGCGCGACGGCCAGCTGGTCGAGGGCGACCTCTGCCAGGCGCTGGTCGAGCTCTACAGCTACGTCTACCGGGTTGACCCGGTGGACGTCACCCCGGCGGCCGAACACCGGGTGCGGGCCATGCGGCACTCCGACGAGTGGGTACTGGCCGGCTGCGACCTCGACGATCCGCTGCTGGCCGACGAGCTGGCCGAACTGGTGGCGTCGTACTCGTCCCTGCTCAAGGCCGTCCAACGCTGACGTTCCGGGTCGAGACGCGTCAGCCGAGCAGCTCGTCGACGTAGCACCAGCGCCACGCCTCGCCGGGCTCGAAGCTGCGCATCACCGGGTGGCCGGTCTCGTGGAAGTGGCCGGTGGCGTGCCGTCCGACGGAGGTGTCGCAGCAGCCGACGTGCCCGCACGACAGGCAGAGCCGCAGGTGCACCCAGCGGGTGCCGTCACGCAGGCACTCCTCGCAGCCGGTCGGCGTCAGGGGCTGGACTACCCGGGGTGCCTCCTCCAGGTGCCGGCAGTCTCCGGCCCGCCGCTCCTGGGTCACCAACTCGTCGTCGATGCGAGCCGCGGCGTCGGCCACCCGGTCGAGCAGCGACTCCTCGGTGTCGATGGCGGCCAGTGCCGTGCGCAGGATGTCGTCGTCGTAGACGCCCCGGTCGCGGGCCTCGATGATCGAGGCTCGCTCGGCGGCCAGCATCTGCAGCCTCAGGCGGCGGTAGGTGACGGTCGGGGGCTCCAGCTCCGTCTGCGACCTGCCGAGCTGCTCCCAGATCTGGTTGGCGCGGCGCATCGCCCGCTCCTCCAGCTGGGCGATCACCTCGGGCGGGTCCTCCGGGGTGCGGACGCGTTCGAGCACCACCAGGCCCGCCCGGGCGGCATCGGTGACGAGTCCGGCCGCCTGCAGCGCGTCCTCCGCGGCATCGGGGCCGGGCAGCCTCAGCCGGCGCACCAGCCAGGGCAGCGACAGGCCTTGGATCAGCAGCGTGCTGGCCACCACGATGAACGCGCAGAGGGCGAGCAGGCTGCGTTTGGGGGTGTCGGCGGGCAGCAGGAAGGCCGCGGCCAGCGTCACCACACCGCGCATGCCCGCCCACGACACCACCGTGGCCGCGCCCCACGTCCAGGCGGGCTGGTGGAGCAGCCTGATCGTGCCGGTGGAGGCGAAGACCCAGACTATTCGGGCCGCCATAGTGGCACCGACGACGGCCAGCGACGGTGGCAGCACGTCACCCCAGGAGAGGTGCTGGGCGGTGACGTTGTGGATCAGGTCGCGGATCTGCAGCCCGATCAGCAGGAACACGGCGTTCTCGAGGACGAACTGCACGGTGCGCCAGTTGATGTTCTCGGCCACGCGTGACCCGGCCGTCTGCAGCACCGGGGCCTGGTGACCGAGGATCAGCCCGGTGACCACCACGGCCAGCACACCGGAGGAGTGGATCTCCTCGGCCGGCAGGAAGGCGACGTAGGGGGCACCGAAGGAGAGGGTGGTGTCGAGTACCGGGTCGGTGATGCGCTTGCGTACCAGGGCCAGCGCGAAGGCGGCGACGAAGCCGATCAGAACGCCACCGCCCGCTGCCCGGAGGAAGTCCCAGCTGATGTGCCAGACGCTCACCGAGGCGGTGAGGGCGGCGATGGCGGTGTTCAGGGCGACGAGCGCGGTGGCGTCGTTGACGAGGCTCTCGCCCTCCAGGATGGCGACGATGCGACGCGGCATCCCGACCCGGCGCGCCACGGTGGTGGCGGCGACCGCGTCCGGCGGGGCGACCACCGCACCGAGGGCGAAGGCGGCGGCGAGCGGGATGCCCGGGATAGCCCACCAGGCCACGAACCCCACCGCCACCGTGGAGAAGGCGACGAGCCCCACCGAGAGCAGCACGATCGCGCGCCGGTTGGCCTTGAAGTCGACGAGCGAGGTGCGGATGGCCGCGGAGTAGAGCAGCGGTGGCAGCAGCCCGATGAGCACCAGGTCCGGCGTCAACTTGATCTCGAGGACGCGCGGGATGAACGAGATCCCGATGCCGACCGCGATCAGGGCCAGCGGTTCGGAGATCTTGAAGCGACGGGCGAAGGCGGCGACGAAGCCCACCACGGCGACGAGGCCGAGGATGTCCAACGCCGCATGCATCTGTCCATTGTCCCGTGCTGCGTGGGCCGGCGGGGAGGCTCAGCCGATGTCGTGCACGTGGTGGACCAGGTCGTGGGCGAAGTAGCGGCCGAGCGTGTCGACGGTGAAGACCGAACCGTTCGAACGACGCCCCGGTCGCTGCCACTCATCCCCGGTGACCGAGGCGAAGTCGGCGGCGATCCGTGCCGACTCCTCGTCCAGCTCGACGGCCACCTCCACCGGGTCCTGCGCCCAGTACTGCTCGGCCAGGGCCGTCTCGTCCTGGTCCCAGTTCGGGAAGCTGGGGTTGTCGGTGCCGCGCATCAGGCTGAGGCGGGCGCCGAAGACGCGGCAGACGTCGCGGACGTGGCAGGCGTACTCCAACGGCGACCAGACCTCTGGCGCCGGCCGTCGCCGGGCATCCGGACGGTCCAGGGCGGCCCGCAGCGCCGCCGCGTTGTGCAGGATCAGCGGTGGCAGGTCCACGCCGCTGACCGAGCCGGCGTCGTAGCCGCAGTCCGGGCAGGGACGCTCGAGCACCCAGGTCCAGTCCTTGTCGTCGGGTGCGGGGATCGGCGGGGTGGCGGTCACGCAGGCAAGCCTAGGTGTTGCGCTCAGGCTCCGGCGACCTGATTCGGCGCCGGAGCGGTGATCATCACCGGCACGTTGAAGTCGCTGAGGTTCACGGTGATGGTGATCGCGGACCCCGCCACGCTAAGGGCGAAGGCGACCTTCGTGGGGCGGTTCTTGCTGTCGAGGTAGAGGTCCACCGGCACTGGTTTCGTGCTGAACTCGCCGAGCACCTTCTTCAGCGGCGAGCTGCTGGTCTTGTCGCCGGTGACGCTGAAGGTGATGTGATGCAGGCCGGCGCTGGTGCCCTTGTCGGTGATGCCGCTCGCCGAGGAGACCAGGTCGGCCAGGCCGCCCAGCGACGAGGCCGCGTCGAGGATCTCCACGGTGGAGGAGAAGGCGCGCACGAACTCGTTGCTGCTGTTGGCGCTGACGAGCACGTACGGCTTGCCGCTGGTGTTCTCGCCGGAGGGCAGCTTGGCGTAGCTCTTGCCGTCGACGGTGATGAGGGTGGTGGTGTCCTTGCCCGTGCCGATCACGATCCGCGAACCGGTGGCGGTGCCCTTCACGAGCTGCAGCTGCCCGGTCATCGAGGCGAGCAGGCCGCCCGCGTCGACGCCGATCTTCGCCGAGGTGAGGCCGTTCAGCGCGGTGTGCAGCTGGGCGGCCAGTGCAGCGCCGCTGACGCCTGAGCTGGAGCCGCTCGGCCGGGACGAAGAGCTGGTGCCGCTGGGCTTGCCCGAGGACGAGCAGGCGGTGGTGACGAGCAGCGGCAGGACAACGGCGGCGGCCGTGAGGCGTCGGCGGATCATGCGTCCAACCTATCCGGCGGGGCTGTAGCGGCCCTGTCAGCGCCGACCTTATGCCGGGCTTATGCGCGCGCGCTCACCGGCGATCTTCTTATCGCCCATCGTCTATGCGCGAAAGATCACGCGGACGTGTCGGCAGCGAGGACGTCCTTGTGGAAGCGCTTGTTGATGTAGAGGCGCTCGCCGAGTTGATCGCAGCGGTACCAGAGCCCGGTGGCCGGGCCGATGACGGTGCTACGCGGCAGCTCACGGACCACGTCCTTCACCGGCGTGATGCGGAACCGCCCGGAGCGGCAGACGAGAATGCGCCGGTCCGTTACCACGATGACGCGATAGGCGTTGGTCAGCAGGATGATCCAGTAAGAGATCAACGCGAACCACTGGCTCGTGGTCTGCGCGGGGATCACCGCCTGGATCGTCTCGCCGGGCTGGAGTACGTGAGCGGCGTTGGCACGTAGCTTGTCTCGGATCGCCATC
>JAOPUX010000007.1 GCA_025963285.1 Jatrophihabitans sp. | reverse complement strand
ACGGTCGTCACCTACGACACGGGTCAGTCGATGCGATCGCGCACCGCCGGGTTGACGGCGCTCAAGTTGCAGAAGCCAATAGAGGAGGAGCCGAAGTAGTCGGCGTTGGCCGGGCCCGGCAAGCGGGTCTCAGCGTCTGCCGTGCCGCGCATATCAACGGCGCCGTCGCGGAGGAACGCGTCATCAGCCCACGCATAGTCGGCGATCTGGAGCATCCCGGCTCTGGGTCGCGGAGATTCGCGGTCTCCGGTGTCCTGGTGCTGCTGACCTGGCGGTTACCCCGTACAGCGGAATCCGATTCGGTCACCGGGGCTTCCTAGATTGGTCAGGTCGCATCGGGGAACCGATCCAGTGCACGATCCAGGCCCGGGAACCTTATGGACCGAGGACGGCAGCGGGGATGACAGCGATGCCGTCCTCGCGTCTGTATGCGGACTCACCGGTGGTGATGCCCGCGGCGTCGAGCAGGTCATCGCCAAGGGTGTCGCGGAGCCAGTGCAGATGCTTCACCGAGTCAGCGCTGATGGTCGGGGCGAGTTTCACTTCGAGCGCGACGATCTTTTGGTCGGCACGTTCGATGATCAGGTCGGCCTCATGGATGCCGTCTTGGGTGCGGAAATGGCGAATGCGTGCTTCAGCGGCTTGGGCGTAGGTCCGCACGCTGAGCGTGACGAGGGATTCGAAGAGCGCACCCAACAGGGTCCCGTCCCGTGGGACATCCGGCCCGGTGGTGCGGCCGCGGAGCAACGCACTGGCGTCGATGCCAAGCAGGCTCGCGGCGAGGGCGGGATCTGCCAGATGGTGTTTAGGGGCTTGCGCCGCCTTGCGGAGATGGTTACGACCAGGCACCCAACCCGGTACCGGGTCGAGGATGAACAACCGCTCCAGGACGTCGCGGTAGGCGATCGAAGTCTGTTTCGCCGGTGGGGTGCTCTCACCCGGGACCGCGGCTCGACCGATCGTGTTATAGGTGGCGGTGCCGCCCGTCGCCGCGGCGTAGGCGGTCAACCACCCCCGCAACAGAGCCGGCCGGCGCACCACCCGCCCCTGGTCGGGAAAGTCCCGCTCGCCGATCCGATCGAGATAGCTATCAAGCTGGGCACGGCGCGCACGTCCCGGCAGCGTCCTGATGCCGGGAAATCCACTGGCCAGAATCTCCTCGACATACCAGGCAAGGTCCGCGTCGGTGGCACCGTCGACGGCCGGCCGAGCGCCCGAGAGCAAGTCGGCGAGGCTCACCGTCGACGCCCCGGCATCCTGACGCTCAGCTAGGGACAGGGGACGCATCCGGACCGATACGATCCGACCGGCACCAGAATGGACCGGTGCTTCGGCCGGTACCGCACTGCCGGTGAGCAGATAGCTTCCTGGCGCGGCACCTGCGTCGACTCTGCGGCGCACGTAGTCCCAGATCGACGGATGACGCTGCCACTCATCCACGAGGACCGGCAGTCCACCACCCCCGACGACGCCAGCATCGGCACTAACGATCTCGAGCATCGCCGGGTCATCCAGATCGATGACGCTCTGCACTCGACGCTGTGCCGTCGCGGTCTTGCCAACACCTTTGGCACCGTCGATCGCGATCGCGGCAAGCCCGGGCAGCAGCTCGTCCAACTCGACGTCGATGACCCGAGGGAGGTACGACATGCCTCACCCTCCTCTACTGGCCGACCGCGGACTCTACCGTTCCACCGAGTCATACTAGACCGAATAGCGGTCTTCTACTAGACCGTTTATCGTCTCTGTACTCTACCATTTATCGTCACCCAGCCCTGAAAGCCCGGGAACAGCGGGCAGACTCGAAAATCTAACGACAGGTACGTGGTGGTCGGCCTCTGTGCTCGACCGATGTACAGCATCGATGCGCGACAGCCCCGGCATTCCGGGGCCTCTACACGGGCGGCTGGCTCATTCGACGACCACCCGCCACACGGCAGCCGGTCGTCGCCAGAAAAGTTAGTTGGTTGTCACAGCCCCTTGGAAAGGCAGAGAGTCTGCCTAGGTAGCCAGAGCCCAGCATCTATCGGAGCCGCCTGTCGGAATCGAACCGACGACCACCCGCTTACAAGGCGGGAGCTCTGGCCAACTGAGCTAAGGCGGCAGTGCTGTCGAGGGTACCGGCGAGCCCGCTGTCCGTAGCGGCGAGGCTGCCGCGCATGCCGGACCGCGTGCCTCGTACCGAGAGGAGCGTCCGAATCTCGACCGGCTTGAGCTCGAACGCAACCCGGTGAACCGGTCGGCACGAAGGTACAGGCAGACTTACCTACGCCACCGTAACCAGTTCGAGGAGAAGGATCGACGATGAGCCGCCTGCACAAGCCGAAGGCCGGGTTCTGGATCCGGACCTGGGTGTCGATCCTGTACCCGCTCGACGGGCTGCTCTTCAAGATCCGCTGGCGGCACATCGAGCGCGTGGTCAGCCCCGAGCAGGGTGGCGTCATCATCGCGATCAACCACACCTCGCAGATCGACACGGTGCTCATGGCCCGCTTCGTTTGGCAGTCCGGTCGGGTGCCGCGCTTCATGATCAAGGCCGGTGTCTTCGGCTGGCCGATCGTCGGCTTCATGATGAAGGGCGCCGGCCAGATCCCCGTCTATCGCGGTACCGCCGATGCCTCCCAGTCGCTGCGCGACGCAGTGTCGGCGCTGGCGCGCGGCGAGGCGATCGTCATCTACCCCGAGGGCACCACCACCAAGGATCCGACCAACTGGCCGATGCAGGCCAAGACTGGCATCGCCCGCCTGGTACTGCTCTCCCCCAACACCCCTGTCGTGCCGATCGGGCAGTGGGGCGCGCACAAGCGGCACGGTGAGAAGGTCGAGCGTGGCTTCCTGGGCCGCCGCCTCTTCCAGGCCTCGGTCGGCGAGCCGATGGACCTCAGCAGCTACGCCGGCGTCGAACCGACCGCTGCCGTCCTCCGCGAGGTCACCGACAAGATCATGACGCAGGTGACGGCCCAGGTCGCCGAACTGCGCGGGCAGACCCCGCCCGAGGAGTTCTTCAAGCCCGCCCGCGTCTACGTCGACAAGACCTGATCGCCCAGGTGGCGATTGTGCAACTATCGCCGCCACTGTGGCGGCAAGAATTGCACGATCGGCCAGCGATCAGCTCAGCCGGCGGCGCCGGGCGATTTCGGCCAGGGTCACGGCGGCGGCCACCGAGGCGTTGAGCGACTCGGCCCCCGGCTCCATCGGGATCGAGAGGGTCAGGTCGCAGGTCTCGCCGACCAGCCGCGAGAGCCCGCGCCCCTCAGAGCCCACCACCACGACCACGCCCTCAGTGGCGATGCCGAGGTCGTCGAACTCGGTGGTGCCGTCGGCGTCGAGGCCGATCACCGTCATGCCGGCCTTCTGGCACTCCCTCAGCGCCCGCACCAGGTTGGTGACCTGGGCGACGGGGATGCGCGCCGCGGTGCCCGCCGAGGTACGCCATGCCACCGCCGTGACGCCAGCAGAGCGACGCTCGGGCAGGATCACGCCCTGCGCGCCGAAGGCCACCGCGGAGCGGATGACGGCACCGAGGTTGCGCGGGTCGGTGTCCCAGTCGAGTGCGACGAGCAGCGGCGCGGTGCGTGACTCGAAGGTGGCGTCGATCAGGTCGGCGAGCTCGCGGTACCGGTAGGGCGGCACCTGCAGCGCCAGGCCCTGGTGCAGCAGCCCACCGGTCTTGCGGTCCATCTCACCGCGGCTGATCTCCAGCAGCGGCAGGTTCGTATTGCCCGCGATGCGCAGCGCCTCGGTGACCCGCTCGTCGGCCTCGATGCCGACTGCGACGTAGAGCGCGGTCGAGGGGATCTCAGCACGCAGCGCCTCGAGCACCGGGTTGCGCCCGACGAGCAACTCGGAGGTCTCTCCGGTGTTGCGCCGGGTGTTGTCCCGACGCGCCGCGGAGTTTGCGCGGCGGGCCGCGGGGTGGCCCTTGCGCGCCTCTGCCGGCGGGGTCGGTCCCTTGCCCGCGAGCTTGCGCTTGTTGTTGCCGCCGGAGCCGGTGGAGGCGCCCTTCTTCGAGGTGCGCACGGCACCCTTGCGTTGCGAGTTGCCTGCCATCAGTCAGCGTCCTTAACGGTCCAGCGCGGGCCGGCCGCGGTGTCTTCGACGACCACACCGGCCGCGGCGAGCTGATCGCGGATCGCGTCAGCCGCTTGGAAGTCCTTGCGTGCCCGAGCCGCGGTGCGCTGCTCGAGGGCGACGCGCACCAGCGCGTCGACCACCGCGGTCAGGTCGGAGGAGGAGTCGGTGCGCCACGCACTGGGATTGAGCCCGAGCACGTCCACCGCCGGGATCAGGCCGGCCAGTGCACGTCGCACGCCGGCCTCGTCGCCATCGGCCAGCGCGGAGTTGCCGTCGCGCACCAGGGTATGGATCACGGCCAGTGCCGCCGGCACGCCGAGGTCGTCGTTCATCGCGGCGGTGAAGGCCTCGGGCAGCTCCGTGGCGAGCGCGTAGCTGCCGCCGAGGAACGCTGCCCCGTGGGTCAGGAAGTTCTCGATGCGCCGGTAGGCAGCAGCCGCCTCGTCGAGCGCCTCCCTCGAGAACTCCGAGTGGCTGCGGTAGTGTGCGGAGCCGAGGTAGTAGCGCACCTCGACCGGGCGCCACGTCTTCACGACCTCGGTCACGAGCAGCGAGTTGCCGAGTGACTTCGACATCTTCTCGCCACCCGTGGTGAGCCAGCCGTTGTGCATCCAGTATTTGGCGAAGCCGTCACCGGCCGCCTTGGACTGCGCGATCTCGTTCTCGTGGTGCGGGAAGACGAGGTCCAGGCCGCCGCCGTGGATGTCGAAGCTGGACCCGAGGTACCTGGTGGCCATCGCCGAGCACTCCAGGTGCCAGCCGGGCCGGCCGCTGCCCCACGGGGTCGGCCAGGAGGCCGTCGCGGGATCGCTGTCCTTGTGCCGCTTCCAGAGCGCGAAGTCCCGCGGGTCGCGCTTGCGCTCGTCGCCCTCGCTGTCGCCTGCGGCGAGCATCGCCTCGGGCCGCTGCCCGGAGAGCGCGCCGTAGGCCGGGTACGAGCGGACGTCGAAGTAGACGTCGCCGTCGACGGCGTAGGCGTGCCCACCGTCGATGAGGCGCTGCATGAGCTCCACCATCTCGGTGACGTGCCCCGTGGCCCGCGGCTCGTAGGTGGGCGGCAGGCAGCCGAGGGTCTCGTACGCCCAGCGGAAGTTGCCCTCGTGCAGCGACGCCCACGCCCACCACTCGGTGTTGTGCTCGGCCGACTTCGTCAGGATCTTGTCGTCGATGTCGGTGACGTTGCGGACGAAGGTGACCTCGTACCCACTGGCGGTGAGCCAGCGCCGCAGGATGTCGAAGTTGACCCCGCTGCGGATGTGCCCGATGTGCGGCGGGGCCTGCACGGTGGCGCCGCAGAGGTAGATCGAGGCCTTACCGGGCTCGATCGGCTCGAAGGGGCGCAGCGACCGCGTCGCCGAGTCATAGAGGTGCAGGCTCACCCACCTATGGTACGGACGGCGGGAGGCTCAGCGCGCCACCACATGATCCACGCTCACCCGCACGACCACGCGGACGTTGTCGGTGCCGTCGTCGCCGGTGTAGCGGCCACCGGTGTAGGTCTGGGAGAGCGACTCGATCAGCTCCGGCCCACCGTCGGTCGTCAGGGTCACCGTGCCACGCACCTCGACGTAGGCGTAGGCGTTGGACTTGTCGTGGATCAGCACGCTGACCCGCGGATCCCGGCGGAAGTTGCGCTCCTTGGCCCGCCCGACGATCGTCGACAGGAGCAGGTCGTCACCGTCGTACGTGGCCCAGAGGATGGATGTCTGCGGCCCACCGTCGGGGTTGATGGTGGCGACGGTGACGATGTTCGCGGCGTCGAGGAGGTCCTTGGC
Source organism: Jatrophihabitans sp. (assembly GCA_025963285.1). Taxonomy (GTDB): domain Bacteria; phylum Actinomycetota; class Actinomycetes; order Mycobacteriales; family Jatrophihabitantaceae; genus JAOPUX01. The sequence goes on along the minus strand of JAOPUX010000007.1, from coordinate 10,046 downwards.
CTGCTGCGGCAGTTCAGTAGTCATGCCACCATCCTGCCGCTGGATGGTGCCGCCCTAACGGGCAGGTGGCTAGCGTTGACGACATGAGCACGCTGCGCCCCGAGAGCATCACCGTGAAGGCCGGCCGGCCGGAGGAGCCGGGCGCCCCGCTCAACACCCCGATCGTGATGACGGCACCGTTCCGGCACGACCCGGTCGACAACCACTACGCCCGCCACGACGTCACCGACACCGTCCAGTCATTCCAGACGGTGCTCGGTGCGCTGGAGGACGGCCAGGCGCTGGCCTACAGCAGCGGCATCGCGGCCGTGTCCTGCGTGGTCGACACCCTGCCCGTCGGCACGGTGGCGGTCGTCCCGACGGGGCAGTACTCCGGCACCGTCCGCATCTTCGACGAGGCGGAGCGGCTGGGCCGGCTTCAGGTGCGCCGCGCCGACATCGCCGACGCCGCGGCGGTGGGCGCCGCGCTGCCAGGTGCCGGGCTGCTCTGGCTGGAGACGGTGACGAACCCGCTCATGGCGGTGCCCGACCTGCCCGTACTCGCCGCGGCGGCACACCGGGCCGGGGCGATCGTGGGCGTCGATGCCACGTTCTCCACCCCGCTCGTGGTGCGCCCGCTCGACCACGGCGTCGACGTCGTCATGCACTCGGCCACCAAGTACCTCTCCGGTCACTCGGACGTGCTGCTCGGGGCACTCGTCACCCGTTCGGCCGCGCTCTACGACACCCTCTGGCAGCGACGCTCGCTGGCCGGCTCCATCCCCGGGGGCCTGGAGACGTTCCTAGCCACCCGCGGCCTCCGGACCCTGGCGCTGCGGATGGAGCGGGCGCAGGCCAACGCCGGCGAGCTTGCCCTCCGCCTCGCCGCTCATCCGCGGGTGACCCGCGTCCGCTACCCCGGCCTGCCCGCGGACCCCGGCCACGAGGTCGCCGCACGCACTCACCTCGGCTTCGGCGCCATGATCGGCATCGAGCTGGACGGCACCGCCGAGGAGGCCGAGGCGGTCTGCGAGCGGCTGCAGTTGATCACCCATGCCACCAGCCTGGGCGGCGTCGAGTCACTCATCGAGCGGCGCGCCCGGCACGAGGTAGATGCCTCGTTCGGCACCCCCGATTCGCTGCTCCGCCTCTCCGTGGGCATCGAGCACGTCGAGGACCTTTGGGACGACCTGCTCCAAGCGCTGCTCTGAGGAGCGGCGCGGAGCACCCCTGCCCGATCACGGACAACCATCCGCCCTCGTCCCTCGGGCTCCCGCCAGGCCCATCCACGTCCTTAGATCGGGCAGGGGCGCTCCGTGCCAGTGGCTACCGCATGAGCAGCGCCGCGAGGTTGATCAGCCGCGGGTCAGCAACGCGGTGGCGATCGCGGCGCGGCCTTCGCCTCGGCCGGTGAGGCCCAGCCCATCGGTGGTGGTCGCGGCTACGGACACCGGCGCGCCCACCACTTCGCTGAGTACGTTCTGCGCTTCGAGGCGGCGGGGGGCGAGCTTGGGGTCGTTACCGATCACCTGGACGGCCGCGTTCGAGATGCTCCAACCGTCGCCGGCGACGAGCCGGGCTACCTCGGTGAGCAGCGTGGCCCCGGACGCTCCCGCCCAGCGTGGGTCCGAGGTGCCGAAGACGGAGCCGAGGTCGCCGAGCCCGGCGGCCGAGAGCAGCGCGTCGCAGAGGGCGTGCGCGGCGACGTCGCCGTCGGAGTGCCCCTCGCAGCCGTCGACGCCTGGCCAGAGCAGGCCGGCCACCCAGCATTCGCGGCCGGCCTCGATGGGGTGGACGTCGACCCCGATGCCGCTGCGCAGCTCGGGAAGGGGCACCTCAACCACGCGCCGCCACCGCCTCGGCGAGCATCAGGTCCCAGGCAGTCGTGATCTTGAAGGCCTCCGGCGAGCCGGCCACGACCACCACGCGGCCACCCATCGCCTCGACGAGCGCGGCATCGTCGGTGGCCCCGGCCGCGCCACCTGCGTGGGCGGCCAGCAGCACGGAGCGCCGGAAACCCTGCGGCGTCTGCACGGCCATCAAGTCCGCGCGGTCGACGGTGCCGGTGACCACGCCCTCGCCGTCGACCCGCTTGATCGTGTCGGTGACGGGCAGCCCGGGGATCACGGCGTCGGCACCGGCACGGAGCGCGGCGAGCACCCGGGTGATCACGTCGTCGGGCACGAACGGGCGGGCGACGTCATGCACGAGCACGTAGTCCACGTGCGACGGCACCGCGCGCAGTCCCGCGTCGACCGACTCCTGACGGGTGGCGCCGCCGGTGACGATGACCGAGGCCTCGACATGGGACTCCCAGCCCGCCGGCACCACCAGCACGGTGTGCGCGACGTGCCGGACGAACCGCCGTAGGGCGTGCTCGACCAGCGTCTGCCCACCGACCGGGACGAAGGCCTTGGGCACCTCGGCGCCCAACCGGGCCCCGGACCCCCCTGCAACGAGAACGGCGGCAACGGTCATCAGACCGTCACCGCCGTCTCCCGCAAACTTGTATGGATGCCGCTGTTACGCGACTGCCTCGCCCAGGACCTCGTCCAGCACGATCTCGGCCTTGTCCTCGTTGGTGCCCTCGGCGAGCGCAAGCTCGCTCACCAGGATCTGGCGAGCCTTGGCCAGCATCCGCTTCTCTCCGGCCGACAGGCCGCGGTCGCGATCGCGGCGCCACAGGTCGCGGACGACCTCGGCGACCTTGTTCACGTCACCGGAGGCGAGCTTCTCGCCGTTGGCCTTGTACCGGCGCGACCAGTTGGTCGGCTCCTCGGTGTGTGGGGCCCGCAGCACCTCGAACACGCGGTCCAGACCCTCCTGGCCCACGACGTCGCGGACGCCGACCTCTTCAGCGTTCTCGGCCGGTACCAGTACCGTCAGATCCCCTTGCGCCACCTTCAACCGAAGGTAGGTCTTCTTCACACCCTGGAGCAGTCGCTCCTCGATCGCCTCGATCAGAGCTGCGCCGTGATGCGGGTAAACGACGGTCTCGCCGACCTTGAAAGCCATGTTGTGGAGCCCCTTTCTACAACGTCAAGGGTAACACGCAGCACACTGGCCCATCCTTGGCAGATTTTTCCCTCTCCCAGCAGGTAGTGGGGCCCGAGCCGCTGATCTGACAGGCGCCGAGCGGCGTGACGCACTCGAAGGCCATCCGCCGCGAGGCGTCTGCCAGGCCCTCGCTAGGCTGTCGGACGATCGCAGCTGCTCCGTACGGGCAGCGGCGCTCCGGTGTGACCGTGCAGCGGGAAGGCGACGAGGAGTGGACGTGAAAGCCGTGAGTGGACAGTCAGGTCTCCTGCGCCGCGTCAACGTTGTGGCGGTGCTTGCCGCGGCCGCCCTCGGCCTCACCGCCTGCGCCACCGGGCAGCACGCTGCGACGTCTGACGAGAAGCCCGCCATCGCCGGCACCCACGCGACCATCGGCTCGATCGACATCCAGGACCTCTCGATCCAGGCCCCCGCGGTCAGCTCGCGGCCCACGGGCACCAAGTTCTACGCCACGGGCGACAACGCCCCGCTGACGGTCGCGTTCATCAATGACGGCCACTCCAGCGACACCCTCACCGGGATCACCAGCACGGCGTTCTCTGGCTGGTCGGTGGTCGACACCGCCGCCCTCACCCAGGCCGCCGCGGTCAAGGCCGGCGCCACCCAGGTAGTCGTCGCACCGGGGCGGAGCGTCACGTTCGGGATCACCGACACCGGTGTCGGCATCGGCTCCTCGGAGCAGACGATCGTGCTGCAGTCGCTGCAGGCCGGGGCGAACCCCCTTTACCCGGGCAGCACCGCGAAGCTCACCTTCACCTTCGCCAACGCCGGCGCCGTCTCGGTCAACGTGCCCGTCGACCTGTCGTCGACGCCAGACTCGGCCACCATCCCCGCCAGCTCCGGCGACTGAGCCCGTCTCCCTCAGAGGCGAGCCGGGCTTTGTCGGAGGCGCGGTCTAGCGTCTGCGGCATGGTCGAGCTGAGCACCTCCCCCGCGCTGTGCGAGGGCCGCGCGTGAGCGGCTCAGGTGCGGCCCGCACCCCGGCCTTCCGCTGCACCGAGTGTGGTGCCACGTCCCTGCGCTGGGTCGGTCGCTGCCCTGAGTGTCAGGCCTGGGGCACCGTCCTCGAGCTCGGCACCAGCACCCGCAAGGCGGTCGCCCCGTCCGCCGTCTCAGCGCCGGCCCGGCCGATCGGTGAGATCTCTGCCGAAGACGCGCGCGCCCGCCCCACCGGCGTGGGTGAGCTCGATCGCGTGCTCGGCGGTGGCCTCGTGCCGGGCTCGGTCGTGCTGCTGGCCGGTGAGCCCGGCGTCGGCAAGTCCACCCTGCTGCTGGAGGTTGCGCACCGCTTCGCCGAGGGTGGCGGCCGCGCGCTGATCGTCACGGGTGAGGAGTCAACGGCACAGGTCCGGCTGCGTGCCGAGCGCACCGGCTCGGTGCACCCAGACCTCTTCCTCGCCGCCGAGAACGATCTCGGGGCCCTGCTCACCCACGTCGACACCGTCTCCCCCGGCCTGCTGGTGGTCGATTCGGTGCAGACGATCTCCAGCAGCGCCGTCGACAGCGGGGCCGGCGGGGTGCCCCAGATCCGGGCCGTCGCCGCCGCCCTCATCGCGGTGGCCAAGGAGCGCGGCATCGCCACGGTGCTGGTCGGCCACGTCACCAAGGACGGCGGCATCGCCGGGCCGCGCGTGCTCGAGCACCTCGTCGACGTGGTGCTCCACTTCGAGGGGGACAGGCACTCCTCGCTGCGGCTCGTCCGCGCCACCAAGAACCGCTACGGCGCCTCGGACGAGGTGGGCTGCTTCGAGATGCGCGAAGACGGCATGATCGGCCTCTCGGACCCATCCGGCCTCTTCCTCTCCGACCGCACCGTGGCCGTGCCCGGCACCTGCGTCACCATCACGGTCGAGGGGCGCCGCTCCATGGTCACCGAGGTGCAGGCGCTCGTCACCCGAGCCGCCGGCACCACCCCCCGCCGGGCGGTCAGCAACCTCGACTCGTCGCGGGTGGCGATGCTGCTGGCCGTGCTGCAGCGCCACGGCGGGCTGCCGATGGCCGACCACGACGTGTATGCCGCCACCGTCGGCGGCATCAGCGCCCACGAGCCGGCCGCCGATCTCGGCATCGCCATTGCCGTGGCATCGGCGATGCGGGAGGTGCCGATCCCGGCCACCGTCTGCGCCATCGGCGAGGTCTCGCTCTCTGGCGACATCCGGCGGATCCCGCACATCGGCCGCCGGCTGGCCGAGGCCGGCCGCCTCGGTTTCACCACCGCGCTCATCCCCGCCGCCCACGTCGGTGACGTCGTGCCGCCCAATGCCGGCGAGGCGATCCGGGTCGTGCCGGTGGCCAGCATGGGAGAGGCACTCACCTCGCTGGGCGACTTCAAGACCATCGTGGGCGGGGTCCGCCGCCCCACCCTGCGCCCGGTGCGCAGCCCGGACGGCTCCTGACCGCGAGGTGGCGATCCGGCCCGTCGTGACCGGATCGCCACCAAACTGCTGGAACGCGCACCTAGACTGACCCGACATAGGCCCACCGGATCAGGAGCCCCGCTTGACCACGACCGAGCAGGACGACGTACTGCGCAGCGTCCTCGCCACGGTGGCGCCCGGTACCTGGCTGCGCGACGGCCTCGAGCGAATCCTGCGCGGCAACACCGGCGCCCTGATCGTCATCGGCTGGGACCGGACGGTAGAGATGCTCTGCACCGGCGGCTTTCCGCTGGACGTCGAGTTCTCGGCCACCCGGCTGCGGGAACTTTGCAAGATGGACGGCGCCGTGGTGCTCTCCAGCGACGGTGAGCGGATCGTCTACGCGGCCACGCACCTGATGCCCGACCCGGCCACCCCCACGGAGGAGTCGGGCACCCGGCACCGCACCGCGCAGCGGATGGCCCGGCAGACCGGCTTCCCGGTGATCTCGGTGTCGCAGTCGATGCGCATCATCAGCCTCTACATCGGTGAGCGCCGCTATGTCCTGGAGGGCACCGGCGAGCTGCTCACCCGCGCCAACCAGGCCATCAACACCCTGGAGCGGTACAAGTCGCGCCTCGACGAGGTCTCCAACGCGCTCTCCGCACTCGAGATCGAGGACCTGGTGACGGTCCGTGACGTCGCGGTGGTGGCCCAGCGGCTCGAGATGGTGCGCCGCATCGCCGACGAGGTCACCGGCCAGGTGGTCGAGCTCGGCACGGACGGCCGGCTGCTGGCTCTGCAGCTCGACGAGCTGATGGCCGGTGTCGATGCCGACCGCGACCTCATCGTCCGCGACTACACGCCCACCGGCCGCAAGGCCCGGCTACCTTCGCAGGTCTTCACCGATCTTGCGGCGCTCTCGGCCACCGACCTGCTCGACCTCACCCACGTGGCACGCTCGCTTGGCCTGAGCGGCACGCCGGAGGGGCTGGACTCGGCCACCAGCCCGCGCGGGCACCGGCTGCTCGCGCGCGTGCCGCGCATGCCCGGCGCGATCCTCGACCGGGTCGTCGAGCACTTCGGCGGCCTGCAGAAGCTGCTGGCCGCCTCCGCCGAGGACCTGCAGGTGGTTGACGGCGTCGGTGAGACCCGGGCCCGTGCCGTGCGGGAAGCCATCTCGCGGCTGGCCGAGATCTCCATCCTCGACCGCTACTCCTGACCCGGCCACGGCTACCGGATCGACGGCCTCGATCGAGGGCGCCGCGATCAGGGTTACTTGATCGCGAAAGAGGCGGCCGTACCGGTCTTGCCGGCCAGGCTCGCGTAGAGGGTGTAGTTGCCGGCACCGACCTGCTGCCGGATGCCCGCGCACTTGGCCTCGGACGACCGCCCGGACCAGACGACGCTGATCCGCACCGGCATGTTGGAGCCCAGCGTCCGCACGTCGGTACCCGGCGCGACCTCGCAGTCGTGGCTGCCCCACACCCGTGACTCGCCGTTGTAGACGCTGAGCACGACCTGGCTGTCGGCCAGGTTCTGCGTGCACGCGACCGAGCCGATGTTGGTGACCTGCATCGAGAGCGTCAGCTCCGTCCCCACGCTGTAGGTCGGCTTCGAGGTGACGGCCGCGACCGCCAGCTGCTTCGACGTGCAGGGCAGTAGCGCGGCGGTGGACGATGTCGGGGACGACGGGCTCCGTGATGCACTGCTGGAACCGCTGCCCGACGAGCTGCTCGACGCACCGCTCGACGCACCGCTCGAGGCACTGCTCGAGGCACTGCTGGACGAGCTGTGGGACGTGCTCGGCGTGGCCGGAGCCGGGGTGGAGTGGGACTTCGTAGGGGTTCCGGAGAAGGCCCCTGCCGAACTCGGGCCGGAGTCCTTGGACGTCAGCACCCGGATCGTCACCACGATCAGCGCGATCAGGACGACGACCGACCCGGCGATCGTCAGGCGGCGACGCCAGTAGACCGACGGGTTCTGGTGGCCAACGGGATGCAACATTGCTGGCCACGCTATCTCGGGGCGTCACCCTGCAGCACGAGGCTCGCTGCGGTGTGAGCTGCGACGTCATGCGACGATGCCGCGATGCCCGACGAGCTGGTTGCCGACCTCGCGCGCTGGTACCGCCATGCCGCCCGCGAGCTGCCCTGGCGACGCCGCGACGCCGGACCCTGGGCGGTTCTGGTCAGCGAGATCATGCTGCAGCAGACGCCGGTGAACCGGGTACTGCCCGTCTATGCCGCGTGGCTGGAGCGCTGGCCCACGCCGGCGGCGCTGGCCGCCGACTCGGCCGGCGAGGCGGTGCGGATGTGGGGGAAGCTCGGCTACCCGCGGCGGGCGCTGCGGCTGCGTGAATGCGCGGTCGCCATCACCGAACGCTTCGGCGGCGCCGTGCCCTCCGACGTCGCCGAACTCGAATCGCTGCCCGGGATCGGCACCTACACCGCCCGGGCTGTCGCCGTCTTCGCCTACGGGCAGCGACACCCGGTGGTCGACACCAACGTGCGTCGTGTCGTGGCTCGGGCGATCGACGGGGTGGGCGAGGCGGGTCCACCGTCGACCCGCCGCGATCTGATCGCCGTCGAGGCGCTGCTCCCGCCTGCGGGTGCCCCGCTGGTGAGCATCGCATTGATGGAGCTAGGCGCGCTCGTCTGCACGGCCCGGGCACCGCGCTGCCTCGCCTGCCCGATCGCCGCCCACTGCGCCTGGCTGGGCGCCGGCTCGCCGCCCTACACCGGCCCGCGTGCCCGCGCGCAGACCTTCACCGGGACAGACCGTCAGCTCCGCGGCCTGCTCCTGGACGTCCTGCGGGCCAGCACCCAGCCCGTCACCGAGGTCGCGCTAAAGATTCCCTGGCACGACGAACCCCAACGCCAGCGAGCCCTGGACAGCCTGATCGCCGACGGCCTGATCGACCCCCTGGAGGACGGCACCTTCGCCCTCCCCAGCTAGCCCACCGAAGTGGATCTTTCTACCGCCGGAGCGCTATGACCCACCACGAGTAGGAAGATCAACACCCGCGAGCGAGAAATGAGCGAGGGGCGGTTGTCCTGATCGGACAACCGCCCCCAAAGCCCACTCAGACCTACTCGGCCGAGACGTTCACCGTCTCCGTCGGCGGCTCGTCCGGCACGAACGCCTCCGGCTTGGGCTCACCGCGGAAGGAGAACTTCTGCGGGCCGTCCTTCACCATCGGGTCCTCCGGGACGGCGTCGACGACGACGATCTGGCCCGCGCCGAGCTCCCCGAAGAGGATCTTCTCGGAGAGCGTGTCCTCCAGCTCGCGCTGGATGGTGCGGCGCAGCGGCCGGGCGCCGAGCACCGGGTCGTAGCCCTTCTTCGCGAGCAGGGCCTTGGCCTCGGTGGTGAGCTCGATCGACATGTCCTTGTTCTTCAGCTGCTCGTCGAGCCGGGCCACCATGAGGTCGACGATCTGGACGATCTCGTTCTCGCTGAGCTGGTGGAACACGATGATGTCGTCGATGCGGTTGAGGAACTCGGGACGGAAGTGCTGCTTGAGCTCGTCGTTGACCTTCTGCTTCATCCGGTCGTAGTTCGACTGGGTGTCGTTCTGCGCCTGCAGACCGAAGGACACCGACTTGGAGACGTCGCGAGTACCGAGGTTCGTGGTCAGGATCAGGACCGTGTTCTTGAAGTCCACGATCCGGCCCTGGCCGTCGGTGAGGCGACCGTCTTCCAGCACCTGTAACAGCGTGTTGAAGACGTCCGGGTGAGCCTTCTCCACCTCGTCGAAGAGCACGACGCTGAACGGCTTGCGGCGGACCTTCTCCGTCAGCTGGCCACCCTCGTCGTAGCCGACGTAGCCGGGAGGCGCTCCGACGAGCCGCGACACGGTGTAGCGGTCGTGGAACTCCGACATGTCCAGCTGGATGAGGGCGTCGGCATCGCCGAAGAGGAACTCGGCGAGCGCCTTCGACAGCTCGGTCTTACCGACACCGGACGGGCCGGCGAAGATGAACGAGCCGCCAGGACGCTTGGGGTCCTTCAGGCCGGCGCGGGTGCGCCGGATCGCCTGGCTGACCGCCTTGATGGCCTGCTGCTGGCCGACGACCCGCTTGTGCAGTTCGTCCTCCATGCGGAGCAGCCGGGAGGTCTCCTCCTCGGTGAGCTTGTAGACCGGGATGCCGGTCCAGTTGCCCAGGACCTCGGCGATCTGCTCGTCGTCGACCTCGTCCACCACATCCAGGCCACCAGCCCGCCACTGCTTCTCCCACTCGGACTTCTCGCCGAGCAGGGTCTTCTCCCAGTTGCGCAGGTGCGCGGCCCGCTTGAAGTCCTGGCCGTCGATCGCCGACTCCTTGTCCTGGCGCACGTTCGCGATCTTCTCGTCGAACGCGCGCAGCTGTGGCGGCGCGGTCATCCGGCGGATCCGCATCCGAGCACCGGCCTCGTCGATCAGGTCGATCGCCTTGTCCGGCAGGAACCGGTCCGAGATGTAGCGGTCCGCGAGCGTGGCCGCCGCGACCAGCGCCGCGTCGGTGTAACTGACCAGGTGATGGGACTCGTAGCGGTCCCGCAGGCCCTTGAGGATCTCGATGGTGTGCGTGACGCTCGGCTCGGGGACCTGGATCGGCTGGAAGCGGCGCTCCAGGGCCGGGTCCTTCTCCACGTGCTTGCGGTACTCAT
>JAOPUX010000076.1 GCA_025963285.1 Jatrophihabitans sp. | reverse complement strand
CGCGGCACCGGCAGGTTCTGCCGGCCGCACTCGTAGGCGACGATCGTGCGCAGGCTCGCCGCGAACTCGTGCAGGTCCGCCGGGTCGTCGCCCGGCGTGTACGCGATGCCGAGGCCGCCGCCGAGGTCCAGCTCCGGCAGGTCGATGCCGTGCTCGTCACGGAGGCCCGCGAGCAGCCCGACGACCCGCCGTGCCGCCACCTCGAACCCGGCCGTGTCGAAGATCTGCGAGCCGATGTGGCTGTGCAGCCCGACCAGCTCCAGCGACGGCAGCGCGAGGACCCGGCGCACCGCCTCGGCGGCGTCCCCGGAGCCGAGCGAGAACCCGAACTTCTGGTCCTCGTGCGCCGTGGCGATGAACTCGTGGGTGTGCGCCTCGACGCCGACCGTGACGCGGACCAGCACCCGCTGCCGGACGCCGGCACTCGCCGCGATCACGGCGAGGCGGTCGATCTCGTCGAAGGAGTCGACGATGATGTGCCCGACCCGGGCGTCGACGGCCCGCTGCAGCTCGGCACGGGACTTGTTGTTGCCGTGCAGCGAGATCCGAGCCGGCGGGAAGTCGGCCGCGAGCGCGATGGCCAGCTCGCCGCCGGTGCAGACGTCCAGCCCCAGCCCCTCCTCGTCGATCCAGCGGGCCACGGCCGTGCAGAGGAACGCCTTGCCCGCGTAGTAGGCATCGACATCGGCGCTGGCATAGGCATGAGCCCGCTCGCGCAGGTCACCCTCGTCGAGGAAGAGCGACGGGGTGGCGTGTTCGGCCGCGAGCGCGGTGACGCTGAGGCCGCCGAGGTGGAGCACGCCGTCGACGCGCGCGGCTGAGGAGGGCCAGATCTGCGGGTCGATGACATTCACGTCGACCGGGGCGCTGGAGCCGTGCCCGTCCGACTGGCCGTCGGCGTGCCGCGGGCCGGCCGGGTGCGCTGCGGTCCGGCTCATCCTGCACTCATCGCTTCGCTCGCAAGCTCGCGCATCACATGCGCTCCGGCGCACTGACGCCGAGCAGCCGCAGGCCGTTGGCCAGCACGACGTGGGTGGCCTCGTTGAGCCACGCGCGGGTGCGGTTGCCCGCGCTGACCTCGTCGTCGCCCTGGGGGGTGACCCGGCACTCCTTGGTGTCGTACCAGCGGTGATAGACCCCCGCGAGCGACTCGAGGTAGTGGGCCACCCGGTGCGGCGCGCGGAACTCCGCCGCCGTGGCGACCACCCGCGGGAACTCCGACAGCGCGGTGAGCAGCGCTGCATCGGCCGGCTGGTCGAGCAGCTCGGCGCTGAACTCGTCGAGGCCGATGCCGAAGGTCTCCGCGTTGGCCTTGATCCGCCGGGTGCGGGCATGGGCGTACTGGACGTAGTAGACCGGGTTGTCGTTGGTCTGCCGCGACCACAGGTCGAGGTCCAGGTCGATCGTCTGGTCGCTGGAGTAGCGCGCCAGGGCGTAGCGGGCGGCGTCGGCGCCGATGGCCTCGACGAGGTCGGCGAGCAACACGACGTTGCCTGCCCGCTTGCTCATCCGCAGCGGCTCGCCGTCCTTGAGCAGGTTGACCAGCTGCCCGATCAGGATCTCGAGCGTCTCGTCCGGGTTGTCGCCGAAGCAGGTGACCATGGCGCGCAGCCGGCCGATGTAGCCGTGATGGTCGGCGCCCGGCATGATCACGGCCTTGTCGAAGCCGCGCTCCCGCTTGTTGAGGTAGTACGCGCAGTCGGCGGCGAAGTAGGTCCACTCCCCCGTGCCGCGGACGATCACCCGGTCCTTGTCGTCGCCGAACGTGGTGGTGCGCAGCCAGGTGGCGCCGTCGGCCTCATAGGTGTTGCCCTGGTCGGTGAGCCGCTTGAGCGCCGCGTCGAGCATGTGGGTGTCGTGCAGCTCGCGCTCGTTGAAGTAGACGTCGAAGTGCACGCCGAAGCCCTCGAGCGAGGACCTGATCTCGGCGAACATCAGCTCGACGCCGTCCCGGTGGAAGATCGCCGTCTGCTCGTCGGTCGGCAGCTCGAGGAGGCCCGGATTGGCGGCGACGACGTTCGTCGCGATCTCGTCGATGTACTCGCCTGAGTAGCCGTCCTCGGGCACCGGGCGGCCGTTGGCGACCTCGCGCAGGGTGCGGGCAAAGCGCTCGATCTGGCTACCGGCATCGTTGAAGTAGTACTCCCGGGTGACGGTGGCCCCGGCGGCCTGCAGCAGCCGGGCCAGCGCGTCACCCACGGCTGCCCAGCGCACGGCACCGATGTGCACGGGGCCGGTGGGGTTGGCCGAGACGAACTCCAGGTTCAGGTTCTGCCCGGCCAGGACGGTACCGACGCCGTAGGTCTCGTCCGCCTCGACGATGGCCTTGGCCACCCCGCCCAGCGAGTCGGCGGTGAGGGTGATGTTGAGAAAGCCGGGGCCGGCGACGTCGACCTTGGCGATGCCGTCGGAAACCCGCAGCCGCTCGGCGATGGCTGCGGCGACCTCGCGCGGCGGCTTGCCCACTGCCTTGGCCAGCTGCAGGGCGATATTGGTGGCGTAATCCCCGTGCTCACGGTTCTTCGGACGCTCCACGACCACCTTGGCAGGCACGGGAACGTCGCTGAGAGCACCGTCGGCAACGGCAGCGCGGACAGCGTCCAGCACCGCCTGGCCGAGTTCGTCGGGAGTCACCGGTCAATCGTAGTGGTGCGCGCAGCCCCGAATTCGCCGCGTTCCCGGGGGCCAGTCGGCTATCCCTGGCGACCTCCTTAGTTCTGGCACCTAGACTTGCCCGGTCCTGTCCTGAATCGACTCAGTCCCCTGGCGGCTTCGTACCCGGGAGAAATGCAGACCATGGCCCAGAGCAAGCCCTCGTCCGGTGCGTCGAAGCGCCCGACGTCGTCCGGTTCCAAGCCCGCCCCGGGGACGCGGACGGGGCCCGGCGCACGCCCGCCTGTCCGCAAGCCCGGCAAGTCGATCGTCAACCAGAAGCAGACGCCGTGGGGCCTGATCATCACCGTCGGCGTCATCGTGCTCCTCGTAGTCGGCATCGTCATCGGTGTCGTAGTGACGAAGAAGGACTCCAAGAGCACGGCCTCAGGCGGCTCCAACGTCGGCAACTGCAGCAAGATGATCGGCCCGAACAAGGCGCCGAACCTCTACCTGAACGAGGACGTCTGCGCCTCCAAGATCTCCGGCGTCAAGTTCTACAAGACCGCGAACCGCGCCCACGTCGAGACGACGGTCACCTACCCGCAGACGCCTCCGGTGGGCGGGAACCACAGCCCCTACTGGGCCGACTGCACGGGCACCGTCTACAGCGAGCCAATCGCCAACGAAAATGCCGTACACATGCTCGAACATGGCGCCGTCTGGATCACCTACAACCAGAGCACGATCAAGCCGGCCGACCTCACCGCCCTGGAGAAGATCGTCAGCGGACAGGACCGGATGGCGCTGAGCCCGTATCCCAACCTCAAGACGCCGATCTCCCTGCAATCGTGGGGCTACCAGCTCTTCGTGAACAGCGCGACTGACCCGCGGGTGAAGGAGTTCATCAACGATCTCCGCTACAACCCGAGCACGACGCCGGAGTACGGAGCGACCTGCTCGCAGCCGACCTTCATCGCCAACCCGAGCACCTTCGGCAAGCCGCTCTTCGAGCCGGCGTCATGAGCACCGACGTGCGGGACAGCGAGGTCGCCTGGGACGAGGCGCCATCGGGTCCCGCGCGTCCCAACCCGCTCCTCATCACGCTGATCGCGGTCGCGGTCGCGATCGCGCTAGTACTGGCCGGCCTCATCGGTCATCTGGTCAACCAGCCGAGTTCGGACTCGAGCGTGATGGCCACCTCGGCCTCGGTCGACGCAGGCTTCGCCCGGGACATGTCCACGCACCACCAGCAGGCGATCACGATGGCCGGGTACACGCGCGACAACACCACTGATCCGGCGATCAAGGTGTTGGCCACCGACATCGAAACCGGCCAGGAGTTCCAAGTCGGCGAGATGCAGGGCTGGCTCGACACCTGGGGTCTGTCCCGCAACAGCCCCACGCCGATGAGTTGGATGGTCGGCCACAGCCTCGAACCCGACGGCCTGATGCCCGGTCTGGCCACGCCGGCACAGATGGCCAGGCTGGAGAGTTCGCACGGCAAGGCGCTCGACATCCTCTTCCTTCAGCTGATGATCCACCACCATCAGGGCGGCGTCGTCATGGCGAAGTACGCGGCCGACAATGCCAAGATCAGCTACGTCCGAGACCTCGCCGGCAGCATGTACACCACCCAGTCGAACGAGATCGTCCAGATGGGGCAGTTGCTGCTCAAACTCGGCGGCAGCCAGTTACCGCCGCCGTCGGACTGACCGTTGCAGCTCCGCTGGTAGTCTTACCGGGTTTGCCGCCCCCGTAGCTCAGGGGATAGAGCACCGCCCTCCGGAGGCGGTGGCGCAGGTTCGAATCCTGCCGGGGGCACATAGGCACCACCAAGTAGGAACGCCGACATATCAAGCGGTGTCGCCGTAATGGTGGCGTGCCGCACGCACCAGCCGGATGAACTGCTGCTCGTCTGGGATCACCAGCAGCTGGCGGTAGGGGCTGGCGTCGCCCGGCGGGCCGCGGACTCAGTCGCCTAGAGCGCCTGCCCGATGCAGGATCGACTCGGCTCGGCGCAAGACCGGCGCGTCGACCATGTGGCCCGCGACGGCGACCACTCCGGACCCCGAACCAACACCGACGACGCGGGCCGCCCACTCGATCTG
>JAOPUX010000072.1 GCA_025963285.1 Jatrophihabitans sp. | reverse complement strand
CCGGCGGCGGGGGGCCCGGCTGGCCGTAACCCAGCTCCGTCGCAGTCTGGCGCGCCCCGTCGTTGAGCGGGATCGCCACGACGGCGGTGCCGTAGGCACAGATCTCGGTCCAGGTGTCGCCCATCTCGGAGGTGTCGAAGCGCATCCCGACGACGGCATTGCCGCCCTTGGCCCGGGCCGCCTCGATCATCCGGTTCATGACCTCGTTGCGGCTGTCGGCGAGGTTCTTCGTCATCCCCTGCAGCTCGCCGCCGAACATCGACTTGAGCCCCGCGCCCATCTGCGAGAAGGCGTTGCGGGAACGGACGGTGAGGCCGAAGACCTCACCGCAGACGCGCTGGATCTCCCACCCGGGAAGGTCGTTCGTGGTCACTACCAGCATGCCTGAGGCTCCTCTGGAGAGTGGGTGGCTACTTGCGTCGGTCGAAGTCCACCGCAGAATAGGCGCGCAGCTTGCCCAGCTGGTGCAGTGAGTCGACGAGCCGGATCGTGCCGGACTTCGAGCGCATCACGATCGACTCGGTCTGCACCGAGTCGGCGTAGTAGCGCACCCCGCGCAGCAGCTCGCCGTCGGTGATGCCGGTGGCGCAGAAGAAGATGTCGTCGCCGCGGACCAGGTCCTCGGTGGTGAGCACTCGGTCGAGGTCGTGGCCGGCGTCGATGGCCTTCTGCCGCTCGGCGTCGTCCTGCGGCCAGAGCTTGGCCTGCATCGCCCCGCCCATGCAACGCAGGGCTGCCGCGGCGATGATGCCCTCCGGGGTGCCCCCGATGCCGAGCAGCAGGTCGACCCCGGTGCCGGGGCGGGCCGCGGAGATGGCGCCGGCGACGTCGCCGTCGCTGATGAACCGGATGCGGGCACCGGCGTCGCGGACCTCGCGGATGAGCTGCTGGTGCCGCGGCCGGTCGAGGATGCAGACGGTGACGTCCTCGGGGTTGCCGTGCTTGGCCTTGGCGACCCGGCGGATGTTCTCCGCCACCGGGGCTTCGATGTCGAGGACGTGGGCGGCTTCGGGGCCGGCGGCGATCTTCTCCATGTAGAAGACGGCCGACGGGTCGAACATGCAGCCCCGCTCGGCCACCGCGATCACGGCGACGGAGTTCGGCATGCCCTTGGCCATCAGTGTGGTGCCGTCGATCGGGTCGACCGCGACGTCACACGCCGGGCCGGTGCCGTCGCCGACCTCCTCGCCGTTGAAGAGCATCGGCGCTTCGTCCTTCTCGCCCTCGCCGATGACGACGACGCCACGCATGCTCACGGTGCCGATGAGGGCGCGCATGGCGTCGACGGCCGCGCCGTCGCCACCGTTCTTGTCGCCACGGCCCACCCAGCGTCCGGCGGCCATGGCGGCGGCCTCGGTGACGCGGACGAGCTCCAGGGCGAGGTTGCGATCCGGCGCCTGTTTGGCGACGGCCAGGGCGGGGGGCACTGCGGAGACGCTGATCGCCTCGTAGTCGGTGTCGGGGGGTCCGTCGGACATGGCGGCCTTCCTTCGGCACTTGGCCTCTCGGCACGGGTCGGCACCTTGCGATGCCAACAGTGAAGACCATCCTTTCAGACGGCCCGGGTATCTGGTTCGCCCCACCTGGCATCGATTGCCTAGGCTGCCACTTTCGGGCGCCGACAGAGGTGGGTTACGTGGCAGATCGGCGGCGGTTGGTGCTGCCGTCGCGCCTGCGTTCGCGGGCCGGGCTGCTGGCGGTGAGCCTCGGTGCGCTGCTCTGGGGCACGGCGGGCGTGTCGGTGCAGATCATCCACGAGCGCTCCGGCTTGTCTGCGGTACCGATCGGCTTCCTGCGGCTCGGCATCGCCGGAGTGGCGGTCTTCGCCGTGCGGGGGCTGCGCGGGGTGCGTGCCGCAGTCGCGGTGACGCGGGCCGATCCCTGGGTGGTGGCCGGTGCCGGGGTGGGGCTGGGGGCCTACCAGGCGCTGTACTTCATCGGGGTGCAGGACGTGGGCGTCAGCGTCTCCACACTCATCAGCCTCGCGGTGGCTCCGGTGGCCCTGACGGTCGTGGCCGCGGTGCGTCGCCGTAGGCTCCCGGCGCTGCTGCAGGTCGGCACGGTCGTGGTGGCGGTGGCGGGTCTCGTGCTGATCTCGCTCCGCCCGGGATCGGGCTCCGGCTCGCACCCGCTGATCGGGCTCGGGGCCTCGTTCCTGTCCGGCCTCGGGTACGCGGCCACGACGATCCTCAACCGCCGCCTGGTCCGGCGCGCCGATCCGCTGCTGCTGGCCGGGCTGACCTCGGCGATCGGGGCGATCGTGCTGCTGCCGCTGGCCGTGGCATCCGGCCTCTACTGGCCCTCGGACGCGCTCTCGGGCGGGTACCTCGGCTACGTCGGGGTGGTGACGACCGTGGCCGCCTACGGACTCTTCTTCACCGGCCTGCGAACCACCCCCTCCGAGACGGCCGGGGTGCTGACCCTGCTCGAACCGCTGGCGGCCGCGGTGCTCGCGGCGCTGGTGCTGCACGAGTCGCTCAGCGGGCTCGGGGTGGTCGGAGCGGTGCTGATGCTGGCTGCGATTGCGGGGCTGTACCTGCGCGCACCGGAGGTCGAGCCGCACGAGGCCGTCACCGCTGCGTGATCAACAGGGGTGATCAACACGCCGGACTGCACGCCAGGGCGGGTATCCGGGCGAGTTGATCACGTGCTCACTCGGCCGAGGCGTCCCGCTCGGCGATCTTGGCGTCGAGCTGGGCGGTGGCACCGGCAAGCCACTTAGTGCAGATGTCGGTGAGCACCTCGCCGCGCTCCCAGAGAGCCAGCGACTCCTCTAGCGACTGGCCGCCGGCCTCCAGCGCCGCGAGCACCTCGCGCAGCTCGGCGCGGGCGGCTTCGTAGCTCAGTTCGGCGTCGCTCACGCCATCCAGCCTGTCATGCCGGCGAGCCTACGGTGGCGACGAACTCGCCCTGGGCCACCCGCACCCGGACGTCGCCCACCGCCTCGGCGGCCGAACGCACCACCGAGCCGTCGGCCAGCCGGACCACTGCGTAGCCGCGGTCCAGGGTGGCTTGTGGCGAGAGCGTGGTGAGACGGGCACGCATGTGTGCCAGGTCGGCGTCGCCGGCCTCGAGCAGCCCCGCGATCCGGCGACGGGCTCGCTGCCGGAGCGCGTCGGCCTCCGCGGCCTCGCGGGACAGCCGTGCGTGCAGCGCTGCCCGCATTCGCTCGGGCAGGCCCGCCATCAGCTCGTGTTCGCGCTCGATGCGCCGCCGGATCGAGGCTCGGGCTCGCTGCCGTGACTCGTCCAGGCTGCGCAGCTCGTCGGCGAGGTCCGGCACGATCCGCTTGGCGGCATCCGTCGGCGTGGAGGCGGCGAAGTCGGCCACGTGGTCGAGTAGCGGCACGTCGGTCTCGTGGCCGATCGCACTGACCACCGGGGTACGGGCCGCGGAGACGGCGCGCAGCAGCGTCTCGTTGCTGAACGGCAGCAGGTCCTCGACGCTGCCGCCACCGCGCGCGATGACGATCACGTCGACGAGGGGGTCGGCGTCGAGGCGGCGCAGTGCCTCGACCACCTCGGTGACGGCGTTGCCACCCTGGGTCGCCACGTTCTCGATCCGGAACTGGGCCGAGGGCAGCCGGCGCCGGGCGTTCTCGACGACGTCCCGCTCGGCGGCGCTGGCGCGGCCGGTGATCAGGCCGATCCGCCGCGGCAGGAAGGGCAGCGGCAGCTTGCGTGACGCGGCGAAGAGCCCCTCGGCGGCGAGCAGCTTCTTCAGCGCCTCCAGGCGGGCGAGCAGCTCGCCGAGCCCCACCTGACGGATCTCGGTGGCGCGCAGGCTCAGGCTGCCGCGCTCCAGGTAGAAGTCCGGCCGGGCGCGCAGCACCACCCGGGTGCCCTCGGTGATCGCGTCGTCGAGGATCGTGCGCGGGCAGGTGACGCTGAGGGAGATGTTGGCGTCGGTGTCGCGCAGCGTCAGGAACTGAGTCGAGACGCCGGGGCGCCGGGTCAGCTGGGCGATCTGCCCCTCGATCCAGACCTCGCCGAGACGCGCGATCCACTCGCCGATCTTCATGGCGACGACGCGGACCGGAACGGGCTGCTCCGGGCTGGTGTCGAGCCGTGCCACGCCGGCTAGTCCTCGTCGCCGACCGCGTCGAAGGCCGACGGGGCGGCGCCGCGCGGCTTGCGCACGGTCTTCTTCGGGGTCACCGGCTCGTCGACGGGCTCGTCGACCGGCTCGTCGAAGGTGGCCCACGGTGGCGGCTCGTCGGTGGTGTGCCGGCCGCTGAGCAGGTCGTCGCCCTTGGCCGCGAGGGCGGCGTAGCGCTGCTGGGCACGCAGCGACAGCTGCAGCGCCGTGCTCACCGCCAGCATCGGCAGCTCGATGGCCTTGTCAGGGAAGTCCTTGGCGTTGTCCAGGACGGTGGCGACGACTCCGAGGGCCGCGCGGAAGGGCGTGGGCAGGGCAGGCATGACACCAGACTGCCGTATCGAGGCGATCCGTACCATGGAGGGCATGACCTACCCTGCCAGTGTCGAGCCTGCCGCCTCGAGCCGCGGCCGAGTCCTACTGGCCAAGCCGCGGGGCTACTGCGCCGGCGTCGACCGGGCCGTGCAGACGGTCGAGCATGCCCTCGATCACTACGGGGCGCCCGTCTACGTCCGCAAGCAGATCGTGCACAACCTCCACGTGGTCCAGGCCCTCGAGGCGCGTGGCGCGATCTTCGTCGAGGAGAACGACGAGGTGCCCGAGGGCTCCACCGTCGTCTTCTCCGCCCACGGCGTCGCCCCCGAGGTACACGAGCAGGCCGCGGCGCGGCGGCTCAAGACGATCGACGCCACCTGCCCGCTCGTGACGAAGGTCCATCACGAGGTGCGGCGCTTCGCCAGCGACGACTACGACATCCTGCTCATCGGCCACGAGGGGCATGAAGAGGTCGTCGGCACGAGCGGTGAGGCGCCGGAGAACATCACGCTCGTCGACGGCCCCGAGTCGGTGTCCGAGGTGACGGTCCGCGACCCGGAGAAGGTGGTCTGGCTCTCCCAGACCACGCTGTCGGTCGACGAGACGATGCAGACCGTCGATGCGCTACGGGCGAAGTTCCCGCTGCTGCAGTCCCCGCCCTCCGATGACATCTGTTACGCCACCCAGAACCGCCAGGCCGCGGTGAAGGTGATCGCCCCGCAGGTGCAGCTCTTCCTGGTGGTCGGGTCGGGCAACTCGTCGAACTCGGTACGGATGGTCGAGGTGGCCCTCGCCGCTGGTGCAACCACCGCCTACCTCGTCGAGAACGCCACCTTCATCGACGAGGCGTGGCTGGAGGGCGTCGAGACGGTGGGGCTCTCCTCGGGCGCGTCGGTGCCGGAGATCCTCGTGCAGGAGGTCAGCACCTGGCTGGCCGAGCGTGGCTTCGACGACCTGCAGGAGGTCAGCCACACCGAGGAGCGGCTGACCTTCGCCCTGCCGCAGGAGCTTCGTCGCGACCTGCGCGCTGCCCGCCTCGCCGGCGCCTGAGCGGTGCCCGAGGGTCACACGATCCACCGGCTGGCCCGGCAGCAACAGCGGCTCTTCGGTGGGCGGCCGGTGGCGCTGAGCAGTCCGCAGGGGCGCTTCGTCGAGGGTGCCGCTGCGGTGGACGGCCACGTGCTGCGGCGTACCGAGGCCTACGGCAAGCACCTGCTGCACCGCTACGACAACGGTCTGATGGTGCACATTCACCTAGGCCTGTACGGCAAGTTCCTGACCGGCGTCGGTGAGCCGCCAGAGCCGGTGGGTGCCCTGCGGCTACGGATGGTCGGTGACGGGGTCTGGAGCGACCTGCGCGGCGCGACGGCGTGTGAACTGCTGGACAAGCCCGGCTGGGCAGCTATCCGGGCTCGTCTCGGGCCGGACCCGCTGCGGCCCGACGCGGACCCCGCGCTGGCCGCCAATCGCATCGCGCGGTCGAAGACGACGATCGCGGCGCTACTGATGGACCAGAAGGTGCTCGCGGGGGTGGGCAACGTCTACCGGGCCGAGCTGCTCTTCCGGCACGGCGTGGACCCGTTCCTGCCCGGTGTGCAGCTGGCACCGGCGGTGTGGGACGCGATGTGGGCCGATCTCGTCGTGCTCATGACCTCCGGCGTCCGGCTCGGGCGGATCGTGACGGTGCGCCCGGAGGACCGCGTGCGCAGACGGGGCATCCTCAGCCGCGAGGAGGCGGCCTACGTCTACCGGCGCGCTGGGCTACCGTGCCGGATCTGCTCGACGCCGGTGCGCACCGAGGTGCTGGTGGGCCGCAACCTGTTCTGGTGCCCGAACTGCCAGGCGCCCGGCAACGGCACCCGCTGACTCCCCGATTGCGCAACGATTGCCGCCACTGAGGCGGCCAGAATTGCACAATCAGGTGCGGGTGGTCAGCGAGTGCGGGTGGTCGGCGGGTGCGAGTGGTCAGCGGCGGACGATGAGCCGGATGCCCGCGATGATCAGGACGGCGGCGGTGGCCGCCGCGATCGCCGGGAAACCGTAGACGAGCCAGTTGGCCGCGGTGTCGATGAGCACCTTGCGGTCGTGCAGGCCGTTCGAGCGCACGTAGAGCAGTACGCCCGACGCGACGGAGTAGACGATCGGCGGGGCGACGACGACCGGGAACATGGCCGACCGGCGCACCAGCAGGATGGCGACGATCGAGGCCACGATGATCCCGATGTTGAAGCCGCCACGCACGTGGGTGCCGGTGACCATGTCGATGGCGCCGCCCACGCCGGCAATGGCGATCAGGACGAGCAGCGCCCCCCAGCCCGGCAGGCCGCGCTCGACGACTCCGTCGGCGGCGGCGGTCTCCCGGACCTGGCCGAGGACACCGGCCGGGGCGTGCTTCGGTGCCGGCTCCCACGGATTGGGCCTGCCGGGGCCGAACGGAGAAGCAGTTGCGGGGGCGCTCGGCGGCGGGACGACGACGCGCGGGCCGGCATGAGTGCGGGCCGCGCTGGTAGGGGCCTGCGTGCCGGCGCGGGCAGGGGCTTCGCGGCGGCCGGCTGCAGGGGGCGGTGCCGGCAGATCCCGTGCGTCGCCGGTGCGAACCGGGCGCGCGGTGCTCCAGCCGTCATCCGAGCCGGAGGAGGCCGCACGGTATGTGCCGATTCCGTCCGTCACGGTGGTGCCCTTCGTCTGCCCGGGGAGAGGGAGCCGTCCGGGATATCACGACACGGTAACGCCTCAACCTCAGCTCAAGCTGTTCGGCACGCAAAATTGTGGGTGGTTCTCAGCCTGCAACCCCCTTATGGTGTAGTCCGATAACGCCGGAATTGCCTAGCTCTGGGGTGGTTATCGGCCGCGGGATCGCCTCGAGCAACGGATCGAGCGGCGCCAGCCGGGCAGCGGTGGGCGCCACCACCCCGAGCTCCTCCATCTGGCGGGCGGTGGTGAAGACGCGCCGTTCGAGCGAGCCGACCGCGTCGTTGTAGGCGGCCACCGCGCCGCCGAGGCTGCGGCCGAGCCGGTCGACGTGGCCGCCCAGCGTGGTGAGGCGCTGGTAGAGCTCGCGGCCGAGGGCGTGCACCTGAGCGGCGTTCTCGGCGAGGGACTCCTGCCGCCAGCCGTAGGCGATCGTGCGCAGCAGCGCCACCAGGGTCGACGGGGTGGCCAGGACGATGTCGTGGCTGAAGGCGTGCTCGAGCAGGGTCGGGTCCTCGCGCAGCGCCGCGTCCAGGAAGGCGTCCGCTGGCACGAAGCAGACGACGAACTCCGGGGTGGGCGTGAAGCGCTGCCAGTAGGCCTTGCCCGCCAGGTCGTCAATGTGCCCGCGAAGGTGCTTGGCGTGCGCCTTCAACCGTGCGGCGCGGGTGATGTCGTCACCTGCCTGCATCGCCTCTAGGTAGGCGGCGAAGGCGACCTTGGAGTCCACCACCACGCGCCGGCCCCCAGTGAGACTGACCACCATGTCCGGGCGCTGGGGCGGCCCATCGCCCGAGGACGTGACCTGGGTGAGGTAGTCGACATGCTCGGTCATGCCGGCTGCCTCGACGACCCGCTCGAGCTGCAGCTCACCCCAGCGCCCCCGGACCTGCGGCGCGCGCAGCGCCGTGACCAGCTGCTCCGTCTCGCTGCGGAGCCGTTCGGAGGTGGCCGTCATCGAGCTGACCTGCTCGCGCAGTGCCGCATCGGAGCCCGCGCGGCCCTGCTGCAGCTCGACGAGCTGACGCTGCACCTGCTCGAGCGCCTCGGCGGCCTCGGCGCCGAGCACGTCACGCCGCTGGCCATCGCTCTGCAGCAGCAGCTGCTCGCGGGAGCGGGCCGCGGTCTGTTCAGCGAGCAGCGTGGCGCGCAGGCCCGCCGACTCGGCCAGGGCAGTGCGCAGCGTGACCTCCGTACGGCGGCTGGCGAGCAGCCAGCCGAGCAGCAGGCCGGCGGCGAGGGCGACGAGACCGATCAATGCGTCCATGCCCGTGAGGGTCACATCAGGGTCTGACAATTTCGTGCACCGACGCGGCGGCCCATAGAGTCAGGCCGTGTCTCTCACCATCGGCATCGTCGGTCTGCCCAACGTCGGCAAGTCCACCCTCTTCAACGCCCTGACCAAGAACGACGTCCTGGCGGCCAACTACCCGTTCGCGACGATCGACCCGAACGTCGGCGTGGTCGGGGTTCCGGACCCGCGCCTCAACGCGCTCGCCGAGGTCTTCCACTCGGCCAAGATCGTGCCGGCCGTCGTGTCGTTCGTCGACATCGCCGGCATCGTCCGGGGCGCCTCCACCGGCGAAGGGCTGGGCAACAAGTTCCTCGCCAACATCCGTGAGGCAGACGCGATCTGCCAGGTGATCCGCGCGTTCAGCGACCCCAACGTGATCCACGTCGACGGCAAGGTCTCCCCGCGCGAGGACATGGAGACGATCAACACCGAGCTGATCCTGGCCGACCTGCAGACGATCGAGAACGCCCTGCCCCGGCTGCAGAAAGAGGTGCGGCTGCACAAGGACCGCGCCCCGCTGCTGGCCGAGGCCGAGGCCGCCCGCGACCTGCTCCTCACCGGTGCCACCATCTTCGGGTCGAAGCTCGACCGCGGGGTGCTGCGGGAACTGCACCTCATGACGGCTAAGCCGTTCCTCTACGTCTTCAACCTCGACCCCGACGAGATCGCCAACACCGAGTTCACCGACGAGCTGCGCGCGCTCGTCGCACCGGCCGAGGCGATCTTCCTCGACGCCAAGACCGAGTCCGAGCTGATCGAGCTGCCCGACGACGAGGCGCTGGAGTTGCTGCAGTCGATGGGGCAGGAGGAGTCCGGCATCGACCAGCTGGCGCGCGTCGGGTTCGCCACCCTTGGCCTGCAGACCTACCTGACGGCGGGCCCCAAGGAGGCCCGCGCCTGGACGATCCCGGTCGGCGCCACCGCCCCGCAGGCCGCCGGCGTGATCCACACCGACTTCGAGCGTGGCTTCATCAAGGCCGAGGTCGTCTCCTTCGCCGACCTCATCGACGCCGGCTCCATGGGCGAGGCCAAGGCCCGCGGCAAGGTCCGCATCGAGGGCAAGGACTACGTCATGGCCGACGGCGACGTCGTCGAGTTCCGCTTCAACGTCTAGGAGAACGTGGGTGCATCAGCGATGATGCAGCTAGGACCCATTAGGGGGAACGACCCGTTGAGTGACGTTCTCCGGCGTCGCCCCGCCGCCGGACTCATCGAGGGCGATCGCGCGCTGCCGGCCGGCTATCCGCATCCGCATGCCTCCGAAGCGGCGCGTCGAATCGCCGAGCGCGGCATGATCCTGCGGGTGCAGGTCGGCTCCGGCGTCCACGGCATTTCCATCGACGGTGGCAACGACGATCGCGATGAGATGGGCATCTGCCTGGAGCCGCCGGAGTTCGTGACGGGGCTGGCCCGGGTGCCGAGTGGCACCGATGGTGGACAGCCCACGGTGCAGTTCGAGCAGTACGAGCGTCATACGGCCTGGGATCGATCGGGGGGTATCGCGGAGCGGTCCGGCGCCGGTGACCTCGACGTGATCGTCTACGCGGCGCGCAAGTGGTGCCGGCTCGCCCTTGCGGGAAATCCGACCGTGCTGATCCCGCTGTTCGTGCCAGACGTCGAGACCATGGTGCGCACCGCTGCGGGCTGCGAGTTGGTGGACAACGCTCACCGCTTCGTATCGAAGTTGGCCGCTGACCGGTTTCTCGGCTACCTGAGTGCACAGCGCGGTGCGATGACCGGGGAACCGGGGGCCCATACCAACCGGCCCGAGCTGGTGGCCATCCACGGCTTCGACACCAAGTACGCCGCCCACGCGCTCCGGCTAGGCATCCAGGGCGTTGAACTGCTCACGACCGGCCGGATGAACCTGCCGATGCTCGACAGTCATCGTGACTATCTGCAAGCTGTGCGTCGAGGCGAAGTGGGACTCGACGATGTCGTCGAGCGGATCGGCGAGTATGAGGCCGAACTGACTGGATTACGCGAATCGTCCGCGGTTCCAGCTCAACCGGATCGCGACTGGGTGGACGGCTGGCTGCATCGCGTTCACGTTGAATACTGGACGTCTCTGCCAGGCCACTCCAGTGAACCCGGTGTGGGCGGGTCGTCGTAGCTCCGGCCGACCGGATCAGCTGAGTTCTACGCCGAATCGTGCGACCTCGCCGAGATCCACGCTCAACTCCAGCAGTGCACCCGAATCGCGTTCGACGGCCGCCAGCACGACGTGGTGCTGGCGAATACCGGGGCTGGGATCGCCCGGCGGCGCCGGAGCCATCCGCAGGTGCAGGGTCGAGCCGATGCCGTGCTGCAGCGTCACCACGCCGTCGAGGATCAGCGGGTCCACGGAGCTCGGCCGGTAGCGCCAGCGGCGCCCCTCGGTCGCGACGCTGCCCTCGATCGTCCGGACGCCGCAGTCGAATACCCCGGGAGCGCGTCTGCGTCGCTCCAGCCAGTTGTCCAGCCAGCTGCCGCTCGCCGGGCCGGAACTCCAAGGGAACGCGTTCACCCGACCGATTGTGCAACGCTCGGCGCCGTCATGGCGGCGACGGTTGCACGATCAGCGAAGATCGGCCATTTCTAGTACAGCGAAGATCGGCCATTTCTAGTACAGCTGGTGGAGGTTCTGCCCACTCGGCCGGGGTTACGTTCGAAGAGCAGCGACCCTCCCTGAGAACCGCTCAGCGTGAGCTGATGGCGCTGCGGGACAGGCCCGGATGAGTCTCTCGGATCTCGATGGCGTGAATCGCACGCGATGGTCGGACGAGGCCGTCGTCGAGCAGTACTCGGCCGACGGCGGCGGCCGGATGGACATCTGGTCCGATCCGGGTGAGCAGGCCGCGGTGGCGGCTGTCGCCTCGCGGGTGCGCGGCGTCCCGATCCTCGACCTCGGTGTCGGCGGCGGACGGACCACGTCCCTGCTACGCCTGCTCTCCGACGACTACGTCGGCGTCGACTACACCCCGGCGATGGTTGACGCGGCCCGGCTGAACCACCCCGACGTCGATCTGCGCCTGGCCGATGCCCGGGACCTCTCCGGCCTTCCCCGCGCGGCCTTCGGCCTCGTGGTCTTCAGCTACAACGGCCTCGACGCCATCGATCACGACGGACGACAGCTCGCCCTGGCGGAGATGGCAGCGGCGCTTCGCCCGGGCGGCGTGCTGCTCTACTCCACGCACAACCGCAGCGGACCGTGCTTCCGGGCGACCGCGCTGCACCCGGCCGGATCGCCGGTCGCCCACACCTGGTCGCGCGGGTACCGGCTCGGCTTCACCGCGGTCGGTGCCCTCACCGCCCCGGTGCGCCTGCCGCGTGCCGTCCGCAACCGGCGCCGGCTGCAACCGTCGGTGCGCGATCACGGCAGCTGGGCGGTGGCCCCGAACGAGGCCCACGACTTCGGGCTGCTGCTGCACTACGTCACCCTGGCGGGCGTGCGCGCCGAACTCGACGCCGTTGGTCTCGTGCTCGAGGCGGTCTTCGACGCCGAGCGCGGGGCCCCGCTCGCGCTGGACAGCGACCCGACGCACGCGCGCTACTTCCACGTGGTGGCAGCCAAGCCGGCAAGCTGAGCGATCAGCCAGCGGTGATCAGCTCGCCCAGCAACGTCTCGATACGGGTCCGGATCTCGTCGCGGACCCGGCGGACGGTGTCGATTCCCTGGCCCGCCGGGTCGGTGAGCTCCCAGTCGAGGTAGCGCTTGCCGGGGAAGTACGGGCAGGTGTCCCCGCAGCCCATGGTGATGACGACGTCGGCACGCGCGACGGAGTCGGTGGTGAGGATTCTGGGCTCCGCGGCACTGATGTCGATACCGACCTCGCGCATCGCCTCGACCGCCACGGGGTTGAGCTGGTCGGCCGGCTCGGAGCCTGCAGACCAGATCGTGACGCGGCCGTCGGCGAGGTGCCTGAGCCAGCCGGCGGCCATCTGCGAGCGTCCTGCGTTGTGGACGCAGACGAAGAGGACGGTGGGTGGGGTGGCCATGTGCTGCCTCTCAGGTCGCTGCGGCGGGAATGGGATAGAGCCCGCGGATGAGGGCATAGCCGAGCGCCCCGCCGACGAGCTGCATCACGACGAAGAGTGCGACCGATGCGGGAGCAATCCCGGCGAAGGAGTTGGAGAACATCCGCGCGACGGTCACCGCGGGGTTGGCGAATGACGTCGAGCTGGTGAACCAGTACGCGGCGAGGATGTAGCCGCCCACCGCGATCGCGACCCGTTCTGGGCGGCCGGAGCGGAGGGTCCCGAAGATGACCACGAGCAGCCCGAGCGTCGCCACCACCTCGCCGAGCAGCACGCCACCACCGCTGCGGTGATGGGTCGAGAGGGTGACGGCGGGCAGACCGAACATCAGGTTCGCGACGACGGCCCCGATGAAGCCCCCTGCCAGCTGCGCCACGATCAGCGCCGCCGCGTCCCGGCTCGTGATTGCGCCCAGGGCGCGCTCGACCAGCGTGACGACCGGGTTGAAGGCGGCAGAGACGGGCTGCAGCGCGAGGATCAGGGCGACGAGCGCCCCGCCGGTGACGATGCTGTTCTCGAGCAGCTCCAGGCCGGTGTCATCCGGCGAGAGCCGGACGGCCGCAATGCCCGAGCCGATCACCGCGGCGACGAGGAAGGCGGTGCCCACGAACTCGGCCAGCGCCCTGCGGGCCAGAGCCCCGTTCATGACCGCGGGTTCATGCCGGCAGGTCGCCGATCAGCATGCCGAGATTGGCCAGGGCCTCGGTACGGGCGCGGTAGTACACCCATACGCCGCGCTTCTCGCGGTCGAGCAGGCCCGCCTCGTGCAGCACCTTGAGGTGGTGCGAGATCGTCGGCTGGGACAGCTCGAAGGCGACGTTGAGGTCGCAGATGCACGCCTCCCCGTCCTCGTGGGAAGCGACGAGTGACATGAGCCGCAGCCGGACCGGATCGGCGAGTGCCTTCAGCAGCGGCGCGATCTGCTCGGCGGCCTCCTGCGAGAGGGGCTGGCGGGCCAGCGGCGAGCAGCAGGCCACCGTCTCGGCCGGGCTGAGGATCGTCAGGGACTTCGACATGCGTCGATATTGACAGATATCGATATGAGCTGGCAACCTCGGCGAGGAGGAACACATAGATAACCGTCTAAGTCTTCGGAGGCTCCTGATGTCCCGTATCCAGCTCGCCCTCAACGTCGACAACCTCGATGAGTCGGTCACCTTCTACGCCAGGCTCCTCGGCATCCGGCCGGCCAAGGTCGAATCCGGCTACGCCAACTTCTCGGTGGACGAGCCACCGTTGAAGCTGGTCCTCATCGAGAGCCCTGGCCGCGGGGGATCGGTCGACCACCTCGGCATCGAGGTCGCCGATGCCGCCGCCGTCGACTCCGAGCAGGCCCGGATGGCCGGTGCGGGCCTCGCGTCGATCGACGAGCGTGGCGTCGTCTGCTGCTACGCCGAGCAGGACAAGTTCTGGGTCCAGGGTGCTCCGGATGGCGAGCGGTGGGAGGTCTACACGGTGCTCGCCGACGCCGCGACGTTCTGCCCTCCGGAGGGCACCGAATGCTGCGGTGACGCGCTCGTCGAGACCAGCGGACGCTGTTGCGCGTGACGCGGGCCTGCCCCGCCGGTCGCGGCATGGAGTAAGCCGAGGCGCTATCCCCTGCGGGGCACCCCCAGCGCCGGACGGGTTGAATGGCGACATGATCGATGCACGCGAATTCGTCCGGGCCGATAGCGAACGGCTGATCGAAGAGTGGGGCCGGATCGCGCTGATCCCCGCTCCCGAAGGCGGCGAGGGGGTACGCGCGACGCTGATCGCCGAGCTCGCGTCGGCCAGCGGTGCACCGGACGTGCAGCTCGATGCGGTAGGCAACGTCGTCACGGTGATCGAGGGAGACGACCCCGACGGCGAGCACCTCACCTTCCTGGCCACGATGGACGACCTGGGCACCGTCGCCGCCCACCGGGCGGTCAGCGACGTGCTGCGGCGTGACGGTGACCGGCTCGTCGGTCCGGCGACCGAGACCACCTCATCCGACGCCAGCGCGCTGTCGATCCTGCGCTTCGTCCTCGCCGGGCCGAAGCCGTGGCGGCGCATGACGATCGCCTGGGTTCTCGGCGAGGAGACGGGTCTGACCGGCGTGCGTGCCCTCGTCGACGAGCGCGGTGCCGACCTGGGCTCGGTGATCGACCTGATGGGTGGCGTGGGGACGGTCAGCTGGAACGCCATCGGCTTCGCCGGCCTGGAGATCGACTTCACTGCGGAGCCGCGGCACACGCTCTACGGCGGGATCTCCGAGGTGCCAGACGCCATCGCCCGGTTCATCGCCGCACTCGACGCCGACCCCTTCCCGCCGCACGGGCCGCCCTTCGACGCCGATCCGCTGACCGCACGCCGGATCAACGGCATCCACGCCGGCACCGTCTTCAACCACTCGCCCGCGATCGGGACGGTGGGCGTCGACCTGCGCTGCACGGACGCCGCACTGCTGACCGAGATCGAGGTGGCGACCAGGGCCGCGGCAGAGGCCGCTGCCGCGGCGGCGGGCGTCCAGGTGCGGTTCCGTGACGGCGAGCGGCAGCCGGCCATCACGCTGGCGGGTGGCCGCGAGCACCGCCTCGTCCGCGCGCTGGCCACCGCGATCCGTGACGTCGGCCGCGACCCGATCCTGCGGGCCTGGAGCTCGTCGAACGTCAACGTGGTCTACGCGGCCGGGTTGGAGGGCGTGGTGCACGACGGAACGCACCGCGGCAACGGCCGGGGTACGCCGGAGGAGTGGACCGACATCCCTGGCGTGCTCGACGGGGTGGCCGCCGACTGCCGGATGCTGCAGCTGCTGGCGGCCGACCCGCTCGCGTAACCTTGCGAGCATGGCAGCGAACCGCAGCATCCAGACCAGCTCCGTGGTCATCGGGGTCGTCATCGGGTTCGTGCTCTACGCCATCACCCGACACATCTTCTGGATCCTGATCGGTGTCGTGATCGGGGCGGCGCTCATCAGCTACTCCCGCCGGCGCTGAAGCTCCGCGGGTACCACCTCGGACACGCCGTCGCCAGCTCCACGGGCTCCGCGTGCCGGTGCATGCGAGGCTCTGCGGCGTGAGTGCCGCCGAAACCGTGAGCATCGCCGTTGGCGCCGTTGCCCTGGCCGAACTCGCGGCGCTGATCGTCCTCGTGGTCGTCTACCTCCGGGCCCGGCGCCGGATCGACGAGCTGAAGCGCCGTGCCGACGGTCAGCACCGCCCGCGCACCATCACCGGCCGGGCCGTCCGCGCCGCGGTCGGCACCGCGGTCGGAACCGCGGTGCGGCTCCGCGATCAGGGTGTCGGTGGCCTGCTGGTCAGCACGCTCGAAGACCTGACGAAGTGGACCACCGAGGACCGCGCCCGGGTAGCCCGGGTTGCGGCGCCGGATGGCACCGTCACCCTCCTCTTCTCCGACATCGAGGGCTCGACGGCCCTGAACGAGCAGTACGGCGACGCCCAGTGGGTCCGGATGCTGGAGGCGCACAACTCACTCGTCAGGGCGCAGGTCGAGCGGCGGCGCGGGCAGATCGTGAAGTCCCAGGGTGACGGCTTCATGATCGTCTTCACCGAGGTGGACGATGCCGTGCGGGCCGCGATCGGGGTGCAGCGCGCGCTGGCAGGCAGGCGCCGGCGGCCCGGGCTCCAGGTTCGGATCGGCATCCACGTCGGCCGTGTCGTCTCCCGCGAGGGGGACTACTTCGGCCGCAACGTCGCCATGGCGGCGCGGGTCGCGGCGGAGGCGGACGGCGGCCAGATCGTGGTCAGTGACGCGGTGCGTGCAGCCCTCGGTGACGAGCCGGCCTTCACGCTGGTCGAGTTGGACCAGGTGGAGCTCAAGGGGCTGGCCGATCTGCACACCCTGTGGTCGGTGGACTGGATGCCCTGAACCTCACGACGGACAGCTGGTGCGGGTAACGTCAACGACAGCCCGCTCTCCCTGCTCACACGGGGGGTTCGGTCGAGGCCCCGGCCGGTGCTCGCTACACCTGCCGGGGCCGCTTACGTCGATGCAGCGGAGGAGCACCGCATGAGCGAGACGATCAACCTCCCGAAGGGTCCCCGCGCGCCGCGTGCGCTGCAGGGCATCGCCTTCCTCGCCTCGCGGCACAAGACGATGGCCCACCTCCGCCGCAAGTACGGCTCGAGCTACACGCTCAACATCCCGATCTTCGGCCGCGCCGTGGTGATCAGTGACCCGGCACTCGTCAAGCAGCTCTTCATGACGAGCACCGAGGTGGCCAAGAACGTGGAGCCCAACCTGGGCCGCGTGCTCGGCCCCGGCTCGTTCTTCAGCCTCGAGGGCGAGGCGCACCGCCGCCAGCGCAAGCTGCTCGTACCGCCCTTCCACGGCAAGCGGATGCGCAGCTACGAGGGCATCATCGAGGAGGAGACGCTCCGTGAGGCGGCGTCGTGGCCGATCGGCACCGAGTTCGAGACCCTCGAGCCGATGATGCGGATCACGCTCAACGCGATCCTGCGCGCGGTCTTCGGCGCCGAGGGTGCGGAGTTCGAGTCACTGCGAGCCCTGCTGCCGACGATGGTCACCAACGCCTCGCGGCTCGTGGTGCTGCCCGTGCCGGAGCTGAACCTCGGCAGCCGCACGCCCTGGGCAAGGCACGCCGCCTACCGGGCGCAGTTCGACGGGATCGTCGACACCCTGATCGCGAAGGCCAAGGCGGACCCGAACCTCGCCGACCGCGACGACGTGCTCGCGATCATGCTGCAGAGCAGTTACGACGACGGTTCGATGATGTCCAACAACGCCGTCGCCGACCAGCTGCTGACGATGCTGGCCGCCGGCCACGAGACCACCGCCACCACCATGGCGTGGGCCGTGGAGCGGCTGCGGCGCCACCCCGCCATCCTGCGCCGCCTGGTGGAGGAGGTCGACGCCGGCGGCAGCGAGCTGCTGCAGGCCACGATCCTCGAGCTGCAGCGGCACCGCCCCGTGATCGACCTGACGATGCGCCACGTGGCCGCCGAGTCGATGCCGCTGGGGGAGTGGGTGATCCCGAAGGGCTACAACGTGATCGTCGGGGTCAGCCTCGTGCACAACGACGAGAAGACGTTCCCGAACGCGCAGACCTTCGACCCGGACCGCTTCATCGGCACTGCACCGGACAGCTACTCGTGGGTGCCCTTCGGCGGCGGTACCCGCCGCTGCATCGGGGCGGCGTTCGCGAACATGGAGATGATGGTGGTGCTGCGCACCCTGCTGCGCGACTTCGAGCTCGTCCCCACCCTGGAGCCGGCGGAGCGCTGGCACTCCCGCGGGGTGGCCTTCGCCCCGCACAAGGGTGGCCGGGCGCTCGTGCGCCGGCGGGCCCGCGTCGCCGAGCGGGTGCGTGAGGCCGAACTCACCGGCTGAGGGCTGCACCGCCGGAGGGGTAATGCCCCGACCGGTAGTGTTTTTGTCGGCCGAGGCGCGGACGGCGGCAGGCATCAGTGAGGGGCGACAGCATCGAGCGGGCAGAGATCGAGAAGGCGGCTCAGGCAACCGTGGCCGAGGAGGTCGCGGTGGAGGAGCGCCATGTGGTGCGGCTGTACCTCCAGCTCGACGAGCTACTCGTGCAGGCTCAGGCCGCCCTCGACCGCACCGCTCGCAGCAGCACGGTGAACACCCCGGGCGCCCTGGCCGAGCGGGACGCCTTCATGCGCCTCTACAACTCGAAGGTGAAGGCGCTGCAGAACGTCGAGCAGCGGCTCTGCTTCGGCCGCCTCGACCTGGCTGACGGCGAGCGGCGCTACATCGGCCGGATCGGGATGTCGGACGAGGCACGGCACGAACTGCTCGTCGACTGGCGGGCGCCCGCGGCCGAGCCGTTCTACCGGGCCACCGCGCTGAGGCCGGCCGGCGTCCTGCGGCGGCGTCAGATCTCGACGGAGAATCGGCATGTCACCGGCGTGCAGGACGAGGTGCTCGACCTCGCCGGCTTCGAGGCCTCCGGGGTCGACGGCGGCCACGTCGTCGTCGGCGACGGCGCCCTCTTCGCCAGCCTCGACGCCGCCCGCGGCGACCGGATGCGCGACATCGTCGCCACCATCCAGGCCGACCAGGACGAGGTGATCCGCGCGCCGCTGCCCGGGGTGCTCGTGGTGCAGGGCGGGCCGGGCACCGGCAAGACCGCCGTCGCGCTGCACCGCACGGCCTTCCTGCTCTACACGAACCGTGAGCGCATCGAACGCTCCGGCGTGCTGCTCGTCGGGCCGAACCGTGTCTTCCTGAGCTACATCGACCAGGTGCTGCCAGCCCTCGGTGAGGCTGACGCGGTGGTGATGTCCACGCCGGGTCAGCTCTACCCGGGTGTGGTCGCCACGGCCGTCGATCCCGGCCCGGTGGCTGCGGTCAAGGGCGACCTGCGGATGGCCGGCGTGCTCGCCGAGGCGATCAGCAACAAGCAACGCACCCTGCCGGCCACCCGCGAGCTCGTCATCGAGGGCACCACCATCCGGCTGCTGCCCCATCACGTCCGTGACGCCCGTGACCGCGCCCGGCGGACCCGTGAGCCGCACAACGTGGCCCGCAAGACCTTCGTCACCGAGATCATGCGGGCCCTGCTGCGCGCGCTGGCCAGCGCACGCAACGTCGACCTCGACCCGGAGACCCGCGCGGGGCTGCTCGCGGAGCTCTACGAGTCGGTCGACGTGCGCCGCGAGGTCAATTGGTGCTGGCAGCCGATCAATCCCGAGCGGCTGCTGCGCGACCTCTACGCGGATCCGAAGCGGCTGGGCGATGCCGCGGCGGCGCTCACCCGTGAGGAGCGGCAGCTGCTTGCCCGCGACCGCAGCGCCCCCTGGACGATCGGCGACGTACCGCTGCTCGACGAGGCAGCCGAGCTGCTCGGGGAGGACGACAGCACCGATCACCAGGCGGCGGCGCAGTTCGAGGCCGAGCGCAAGGCCGAGATCGAGTACGCCAAGCAGGTGCAGGACACCTTCGGCGGCGGCGACTTCCTCTCCGCGGAGAGCCTGGCCGGGCGCTACACGTCGGTCAGTGGCGGTGGCAGCGTGGCCGATCGTGCCGCGGTCGACCGCGCCTGGGCCTTCGGGCACGTGGTGGTCGACGAGGCCCAGGAGCTCTCGCCGATGGCGTGGCGGCTGCTGATGCGGCGCTGCCCGTCGCGCTCGTTCACGGTGGTCGGCGACATCGCGCAGACGAGCTCTCCGGCCGGCGCCTCGTCCTGGGGCGAGGTACTGGCCCCGCATGTCGAGCAGCGTTGGACGCAGGCCGAGCTGACCGTCAACTACCGCACGCCCGAACAGGTCATGGATCTCGCCGCCGCGGTGCTGCGTGCCGGCGGCTCCGACGTCACCGCGCCGAGCTCGGCGCGGGTGGGACGGCACGAGCCCCAGTTCACGCCGGTGGAGGGCGACGTCTACACCTCACCCGCGCTGGCGGCGGTGGTGGCCGACGAGTGGCAGCTCGCCGGAGCAGGCACCGTGGCGGTGATCACTCCGCTGGCCGGTCACGACGCCGCGGTGGCCACCGTGCGCGCCGCACTGCCTGCCGGACTGGTCACGGCCGACTCCGACGCGCTCGGCTCGGCGGTATCGGTGCTGACCGTGGGCGGGGCGAAGGGGCTGGAGTTCGACACCGTGGTGGTCGTGGAGCCCGCCGCGATCATCGCCGAGTCGCCCCGGGGCCTCAACGACCTCTACGTCGCCCTCACCCGGCCCACCCAGCGGCTGCATGTGGTGCACGCCGAGCAGCTACCCCCGGGGATGGCGCAGCCGGCGTAGCCGGCGTCTGGCCGCGCGGGAGACTCCGCCGGGGCGGTGGGCGGTGAGGGCGGCGACGTCGAGTTCGCCGAACTCGGCTGGCCCGCGTTCGAGCGCGATGAAGTCCGGAAAGACCAGCACGCTCGCCACCACATCGGGCCGGCTGCCGTGCAGGTCGAGCAGGCGATGCGTGATCGGGTGCAGGCCGGCGAACCGGCTCCAGGGGTGGTCACGGCGCTGGAACTCCGGCTGCAGGGCCCACGCCCAGTCCTCGATGACGTAGTACCCGCCCGGTTGCAGCGCGGGGAAGAGCAGCTCGAAGCTGCGCAGCGTCGGGCCGTAGTGGTGCGAGCAGTCGTCGAGAATCAGATCGAGCGGCCTCAGGCAGCGGCGGTCGATGATCTCGGTCAGGGCGGCGGCGTCGGTCTGGCTGACGCCCCAGTGGGTACTTGCCACCTCTGGCGAGCGGGCCGCCTGCCACGCGCGGAAGTACGCGCTGTCGCCCCGCGTCTGCAGGTCGATCGCCGCGTACCGGGTGAGCCCGAGGGTCTCGACCCAGAACGCCGCGCTGCCGCCGTCCCAGATGCCGAGCTCGAGGACGCGCTGCGGGGCCAGCCCGGTGGCGGTGAAGAAACGATCGAACTGCTCGAGCTGGCCACGGTCCTTGTAGAAGACGAAGGCGTCGTCAGCCGTGGCCGGCCGCCCGGGCTGCTGGAGGCGATAGCGATGCCCGGCGAGGGTGAAGCCGTCCGCGTCCCAGGTCAGCTTCTCGGTGAGCGCCACCTTCCCAGATTGTCACAGGTGCCCGTACGTTATCGGCGTGACAGAGGGGTTCTCGAGGCCGCGGGTGCTCTATGTCGACCACATCGCCCGGATGTCGGGCGGCGAGATCGCGCTGCTCCGGACGCTCGTGCGGATGCGCGATCGGGTGGCTGCCCTCGTGGTGCTCGGCGAGGACGGCCCCTTCGCCGAGGCGCTGGGCACTGCAGGGATCGCAGTCCGGGTGCTCCCGCTGGACCCGGCCGTGCGCGACGTGCGCCGCGACCGGGTGCTCCGCCTCGGCGCGCTGCGCGGGGTCGTCTCGACCGTGCACTACATCCTCGCGCTGCGCCGGCTGATCCGTGCCGAGCGGCCCGACCTTGTGCACACCAATACCCTCAAGGCCGCCCTCTACGGCGGAGCGGCCGCGCGGCTGGCCCGGGTGCCGGTGGTCTGGCACATCCGCGACCGAATCGCCGACGACTACCTGCCGCCGACGACGGTGCGGTTGATCCGGCTCGCCGCGCGGGTACTGCCGGCGGCGATCATCACCAACTCCGAAGCGACCATGAGCACCCTGCCTTCCGTGCGCTGCCCGACGCTGGTGGTCCGGGACGCGGCGCTGCCCCCGGTCGCGCCCGAGCCGACGCCGCGCAGCTCGCACCTGACCATCGGCATGGCGGGGCGGCTGACGGAGTGGAAGGGGCAGGACTACTTCCTGCGGGCCTTCGCCCTGGCCTTCCACGGCACCACGGTCAATGCGTCGATCATCGGCTCGGCCCTCTTCGGCGAGGACCACTACGCAGCCGGCCTGGTCCGGCTGGCTGCCGAGCTCGACATCACCGATCAGGTGGAGTTTCGCGGGTTCCGCGCCGACATGTGGTCCGAATACTCCCGTCTCGACATGCTGGTGCACTTCTCGCTGACGCCTGAGCCCTACGGGCAGGTAGTGGTCGAGGGGATGTCGGCGGGGCTCTGCGTGCTCGCCGCGGCCGAGGGCGGCCCCGCCGAGCTGATCGAGGACGAGGTCACCGGCGTGCTGGTGCCGCCGCGCAACGTCGAGGCACTCTCCACGGCGATGCTGCGGTGGGCGAGGGACGCGGCGGGTCGTGCGCGGATCGCCGAGGCCGCGCGGGGCGTCACCGCCGCGCTCGACCCCGAGCTGACGACGGCGCCGATCGTCGAGCTGTACCGGACCGTCGCCCGCGCTCATGGACCCGCGCTCACTGGCCCGCGCTGAGCGGCCCAGGCACGCCGGGGACGGGGCCGCGATCTAGGCTTCTCGATACACTCCTGCAGCCCCGCCAGGACTATGACAACTTCGCATGAGCGGCTGCTGAAGGGTTTGATTTGGAGACGATCCACTACCTTCGGGCGCTCGGGCGGTCGTGGCTCGTGATCGTGCTGACCTCGATCGCGGGTGCCAGTGGCGGGTACCTCGTCTATTCCAACAGCACGCCCGAGTACCAGTCGACGGTGCGGCTGGTCGTGGCGAGTGACACCAGCGGCGGTATCGACGAGGTCACTGCTCAGTCGATCGCGATCAACCGGGCGCTCTCGCTGGCCGGCATCGCCGGGACGCTGCCCGCGATCCAGGACGCCGCCACCGCGGCGGGGCTGCCGAACGTGGTGCCCGCAGTCACCGCGTCGGCTCCGCAGGACCAGCCCTTCGTCGTGATCAACGTCGACTACAACAACGCGGGCGTCGCTCAGCGCATCGCCACGGCCTACGTCACCACGCTGCCCATCACGGAGAGCCGGCTGCAGGTGGGCAGCAACAAGCCGATCCAGGTGGCGGGGCTGGGGCCGGCCTCGTACCCGGCGAAACCGTACGAGCCACGGATCCGAAACGACGTCGGCCTCGGGCTGGCCGTCGGCATCGTGCTGGGCATCGCCCTGATCCTGCTCCGCGAACTGCTGAGCCAGGCGGTGCAGACCACCGAGGATCTGCAGGCACTGGCCGGCTCCCGGGTGATCGGCACCGTGCCGCGTGACCTGCCGAAGGTGTCGCTGCCGGTGGCTACCGACCCGCGCAGCCGTCGCTCGGAGGCCTACCGCCAGCTCCGCACAGCGCTGCTCACCCTGAGCTCGCCGCAGGTTCGCTCGATCGCCGTCACCAGCGCGCTGCCCCGCGAGGGCAAGACGAGCGTGGCGGCCAACCTCGCCGTCTCGCTGAGCCGGGCCGGACACCGGGTGGTGCTGATCGACGCCGACCTGCGCCGCCCGCAGGTGGCCCAGCTCTTCGAACTGCCCCCCGGGCGGGGCCTCACCGACGTCCTTGTCGGGCGCTCCGGCGCCGACGACGTACTGGTCGCCGCCGCCCCCGCAGGGCTCTTCCTCATCCCGGCCGGCACCCCGAACGCCGCCCCGAGCGAGCTGCTGGGCAGCGCCCGCTTCGACGAGCTCGTCGCCTACCTGGTGGAGCGATTCGACTTCGTCATCGTCGACACCCCTCCGGTGCTGCCCGTCACCGATGCCCTGGTCATCGGCGCCCGCCTCGACGGCGTGGTCGTGGTGACCCGGCTCGGCCGCACGACCCGCAGCGAACTGCGTGCCGCCCGTGAGCTGATCGAGGGAACCTCGGCTCGGGTGCTGGGCTACGTGGCGAACCAGGCGCGTCGGCTCAACGGCCGCCAGTACCGCTACGGCTACGAGAGCTACGCCGACGACGCGGCCGAGGAGGTGGTGGTCTCGCCCGCGCGCACCCTCGACACCCATCCCGCTCCGGCCGTCGCCGACCAGCCGACTGCCGTCGAGCAGCGGATCGTCCTGCCCGTCGCCGAGGCGGCACCGGCTCCCCGTCCGGAGCAGGCACCGCCGGCTCCCCGTCCGGAGCAGGCACCGCCGGCTCCCGTCGCGTCGCCGAGCGGGGAGGCGGACCCGGAGTTCGTCCTCCCGCCACTGCCGCGCTTCGCCCCGCTGCCGCCGGCTCCGCACCGGAACCGGC
>JAOPUX010000041.1 GCA_025963285.1 Jatrophihabitans sp. | reverse complement strand
CCAGCTTCGGGGCGCAGTTCGTCAGCGGCATCATCATGCCGGCGATGATGTTCATCGGGAACCTCAACTACGTGCTCATTGCCGTGGTGGGCGGGCTGCGGGTGGCCTCGGGCACGCTCTCCCTGGGAGACGTGCAGGCCTTCATCCAGTACTCGCGGCAGTTCACCCAGCCCCTGATGCAGCTGGCCTCGATGGCCAACCTGCTGCAGTCAGGGGTGGCCTCGGCCGAGCGGGTCTTCGATCTGCTGGACGCCCCGGAGCAGGTGCCCGAGGCTGCGGTGCCGGCGGTGCCCACCCGGCGCCTGGGACGCGTCGAGTTCGACGACATCAGCTTCCGCTACGAGCCCGACGAGCCACTGATCGAGCACCTCTCCCTGGTGGCCGAGCCCGGCCACTCGGTGGCGATCGTCGGCCCCACCGGCGCGGGCAAGACCACGCTCGTCAACCTGATCATGCGGTTCTACGAGCTCGACTCCGGACGGATCACGCTCGACGGCATCGACATCACCGCCATGTCGCGCGACGACCTGCGCTCCAGCATCGGCATGGTGCTGCAGGACGCCTGGCTCTTCGGCGGCACGATCTGGGACAACCTTGCCTACGGCCGTCCGGAGGCCAGCCGTGAGGAGGTGCTCGCCGCGGCGCAGGCCGCCTTCGTCGACCGGTTCGTGCAGTCACTGCCCGACGGCTACGACACGGTACTGGCCGAGGACAGCAGCAACGTCAGCGCCGGCCAGCGGCAGCTGATCACGATCGCCCGGGCCTTCCTGGCCAATCCCACGCTGCTGATCCTCGACGAGGCCACCAGCTCCGTCGACACCCGCACCGAGCTGCTCGTGCAGCACGCCACGGCGGCGCTGCGGGCCAGCCGCACCAGCTTCGTGGTGGCACACCGCCTCTCCACGATTCGTGACGCCGACCTGATCCTGGTGATGGAGCACGGCCAGATCGTGGAGCAGGGCAGCCACGAGGAGCTGCTCGAGTCGCGGGGGGCCTACTACGCCCTCTACAACTCTCAGTTCACCGCAGCCGCCGTCGAGTAGCCGGGACCGCTCGCGGCTGAGCACCGGCGACGGTGAACGCCCCGCGGCACCGACACGCCGGGTCTGCGCCGCAGGCCGTTCAGCGTGGCCGCCGCAGTGGCGCAGCGGTCAGATCCCGGGGAACGCCGTGGTCGCGGGCGTCACCCCGGCGATGCGACGCCACTGGGTGGCCCGCACCGCGCTGCCGGTCAGGGCCGTCTGGGCCTCCCGGCGGCGGGTCGTCACCGTCGCCAGCCGGAAGGCGAAGCGCCACGCCGCGGCGCAGTCCTCCTCGAGCCGCACCGCCAGCGCTCGGGCGGCCGACGCACTCGACACCGGGTAGAGCGACGGGTAGTCGGCGGCGGGTTCGCCTGGCACGAGGCCCGCCGCCGTCATTGCTGCGTCGACCACGTCGCGCAGTGCCTCGTGGGCAGCCAGGCTGCTGCGGGCGGTGGCCTGGTCGGCTGTGCCCAGCCGCGGCCCGAGCAGCGAGTAGCCGAAGACGGCCTGCTGCTCGGCGGCCAGGGCGGCCTGCCACGCATCGTTGAAGCTGGTCACGCGAGCAACTCGGCATGGCTGGCCTCGCAGGCCGAGATGCTGGCCAGCAGCGCGGCGTCGTCGCCGGTCAGGGTGAGCGCCCCGGCCGCTGCGGCACGTGCCGCCGCCGTCTCGGCGGCCCGGAGCTGGGCGGTCGAACGCAGGGGCGCCAGCGGGGGAGTGCTCGAAGCCGACGGAGCGGGCGTCGTGCCGTCGAAGACCGCCACCCGGATCGCGGCGGTCAGCCCGGCCAGGTGGGCGGCGTGATCGGCGCGCAGCTGGCGCAGCACGGTGCCGTTCGCCGGGGCGGCCGCGATGGCCCGGTCGAGGTCGCGCAGGAGCACGGCCTCGACGGCGGCGGCCGCCGTCAGCGCGGCCGGGGGTTGCTTCGGTGTCGCGCGATGCCGGGAGAGCGGCCGCAGCATCGCCACGGTCGCGCCAGCGCCGCCGGCCAGCAGCACCGAGGCGAGGCCACCGATCACGAAGCCCCGGCGAGATGTCGCGGGCGTGGCTGCACGGTGGCGCTGTGAGGGCTGGTCGGCGGCAGACATGGCACAGCAAGTGTCCCAGAGCCGATAGGCTCGCTGTCCTACAACTTCACGGACAGGAGCGATCGATGCCGCCCGCCTCCGCCAGCACGCCGGCCGCGCAGCTCCGCGCGCACCTGCTCGACCTGCTGGCTCCCGTCGTCGCAGCCACCGGACACGACCTCGAGGACGTCAGCGTCACCAGCGCCGGCCGCCGCAGCGTCATCCGGGTCATCGTCGATGCCGAGGGCGGGGTCGACCTCGACGCCGTTGCCGAGATCAGCCGGGCTGTCTCCGAAGTCCTCGACTCCGACTCCCCGGGCGGCCCGAACTTCGCCGATCCGTATGTCCTCGAGGTCAGCTCGCCCGGCGTCGACCGGCCGCTGACCGAACGGCGGCACTGGCTCCGATCTCTCACCAGGCTCGTGGAGGTCGAGGTCGACGGCAAGGCTGTGATTGGCCGGATCACCTCCGTCGACGATGCGGGCGTCACCCTTGAGGTGGCTGGCATCAAGGGCCGGCCGAGCAAGACCACCGTCGCCGCGTGGAGCTCGCTCGGCCGTGGCAGGGTGCAGGTCGAGTTCAACCGCAAGGGAACCGACCTGGTCGAGGATCTCGAGGATCTGGAAGACGATGACGATGACGACGACGAGTTCGACGACATCGATGACGACGAGTCCTGGGAGGACTGACACATGGTGAACGTCGACATCGCTGCGCTGCACAGCATCGAGCGCGAGAAGGAGATCCCCTTCGCCGCGTTGATGGACGCGCTGGAGACGGCCCTGCTCAGCGCCTACAAGCACACCGCGCACTCGATGCCGCATGCGCGGGTCTCCATCGATCGCAAGAGCGGCGAGGTGATCGTCTGGGCGCAGGAGCTCGGCCCGGGCGGGGAGCTGGTCGAGGAGTACGACGACACGCCCACCGACTTCGGCCGGGTGGCGGCGATGACGGCCCGGCAGGTGATCCTGCAGCGGCTGCGCGACGCCGAGCACGAGCACACCTTCGGCGAGTACTCCGGGCGCGAGGGAGACATCGTCACCGGTGTCATCCAGGCTGACGCCCAGGCGGCCACCCGCGGCGTGGTGCTCGTCGACATTGGCAAGCTGGAGGCTGTGCTGCCGCACTCGGAGCAGGTGCCGGGGGAGGAGTACCTCCACGGAGCCCGGCTCAAGTGCTACGTCGTCGGCGTGGCCCGCGGCATGCGGGGCCCGCAGATCACGATCAGCCGCACCCACCCGAACCTGGTCAAGAAGCTCTTCGCCCTCGAGGTGCCCGAGATCGCCGACGGCAGCGTCGAGATCGTCGACGTCGCCCGCGAGGCCGGTCACCGGACCAAGATCGCCGTCCGCACCTCGGTACCGGGGCTCAACGCCAAGGGCGCCTGTATCGGCCCGATGGGGCAGCGGGTGCGCAACGTGGTGGCCGAGCTGCATGGCGAGAAGATCGACATCATCGACTGGGCCGACGAGCCCGCCACCTATGTCGGCAACGCGCTCTCGCCGGCCCACGTGGTCGAGAGCCACGTCGTCGACCAGGCCACCCAGTCCGTCCGCGTGGTCGTGCCGGACTTCCAGCTCTCCCTCGCGATCGGCCGGGAGGGGCAGAACGCGCGCCTGGCCGCACGTCTCACCGGGTGGCGGATCGACATCCACAGCGACGCCGAGGTGGCCGAGACCGCGGACGCGGCGCGCGACACGCCCGAGGCCGAGGAGTAGACTCAATGATGGCCGTCCGTTCGACGAGGGCGTCCGATCCCGATTCTGACGGGTTGCGGGCTCTGGAACAGGGCCAGCGCCCGATCCGGACGTGCATCGGATGTCGCCGGCGTGCGGCGGCCACCGAGTTGCTTCGCGTCGTCGTAGCCTCGGGAGCCACGCCGACACAGGTGGTCCCCGATCCACGGCGCCGCGCTCCCGGTCGAGGTGCATGGCTGCACCCCGTTGCCGAGTGCGTGGATCTCGCGGAGCGGCGGCGAGCGTTCGCCCGGGCCCTCAGGGATCCGGGGCCGATCGATGCGTCGCCGGTCCGAGAGTTCCTCGTAACAAGCAGCCGGTAACCCAGAACCGCGCGGAACCCCGCAGGAGTTGAAGAGCAATGGGCACTCGATGAAGCGCCAGCAATGAGCATGTCCACCCCGTAGTGGGTCGGAGCGGTTTGCCCGCCCGACCCTTGTGAAGGAGTCACGTGGCAGGCAAGGCCCGCGTCTCCGCGCTCGCCAAAGAGCTCGGAGTCACCAGCAAGGAAGTACTCGCCAAACTGCAAGACATGGGCGAGTACGTGAAGTCCGCGTCCTCGACCATCGAGGCACCCGTCGAGCGACAGCTGCGCGAGGCGTTCCCCGCCTCCGCCGCGGCACCAGCACCGGCCAAGAAGGCACCGGCCAAGAAGGCCGCCGTCCCGGCTGCGCCGGCTCCGGCACCGGTCGCCGAGGCACCCGTTGTCGAGGCACCTGCGCCCGCTCCTGCGGCGCCGGCACCCGCTCCGGCACCTGCGCCCGCTCCTGCCCCCGCGCCGGAGGTCTTCGAACCTGCGGCCCCGGCAGCCTCGGCACCCACCGCCCCGGCGGCACCCGCTGCCCCGCCCGCCGCGCCTGGCACGCCAGCTGCTCCCGGTGCTCCCGGTGGCCCGCGACCCGGTCCGCGCATCGCCAACAACCCGTTCGGTGTCGGCGGCTCCACCGCCCCCGCACCGCGCCCGGCAGCTCCCGGCGCGATGCCGCCGCGGCCCGCAGGCGTCCGCCCGGTCGGCCCGGCCGGCCCCGGCGGACCCCGTCCCAACCCCGGCATGATGCCCCCGCGGCCCAACCCGGGCATGGTTCCTGGCCGTGGCCCCGGCGCCCGTCCCGGTGCTCCCGGCGCCGGCGGACCCGGTGCTCGTCCGGGTGGTCCCGGTGCCCGCCCAGGCGGTCCCGGCGGACGTCCCGGTGGTGGCAGCGGTGGCGGTTTCCGCCCCGGCGGCCCCGGTGGCGCGCCCGGTGGTGGCGGTGCCGGTGCTCCCGCTGGCCCGTACCGCGGTGGTCCGGCCGGTGGCGGTCGTCCCGGTGG
The DNA here is from genome assembly GCA_025963285.1 of Jatrophihabitans sp. Lineage (GTDB taxonomy): Bacteria > Actinomycetota > Actinomycetes > Mycobacteriales > Jatrophihabitantaceae > JAOPUX01. The sequence continues at coordinate 183 of JAOPUX010000041.1, read as the reverse complement.
CGGCGGTCGCGGTGGCCGTGGCGCCACGACGGCCGGTGCGTTCGGCCGCAAGGGCGGCTGTACGGAAACTGGCCGCAAGAGCAAGAAGCAGCTGATACAAGACTTCGACAAAATGTCAGCAACGTCGCTTGGCGACGTCCAGGATCCCCTTGGCATTGGCTAGAACCTAAGCCAGCCACCCGG
>JAOPUX010000026.1 GCA_025963285.1 Jatrophihabitans sp. | reverse complement strand
CCCCCCCCCGCACCACTCTGTGCTTGTTGGGCGACGGTCAGCCGGTGGCCTTCGTCAGCGCCGGCAGGTATGCGCCGGACTGGCCTGAGGCCGTCGGGTGGTAGCTCTCGTCCAGGTCGAGCCAGTTGGTCGAGTGCATCCACGAGTTGCTGTCGCAGATCTGGTGGCCGACGAAGTAAGACCGGACGTCCTCGAAGACGAAGTTGGTGTGGCTGCCGGTCGCGGTCGCGATGATGCTGTCGAGCAGGTCGGAGCCCTGGTCGATCGCAGTGCGGTCCTGGGTGCTCAGCCCGACGCAGCCCGAGGACTGGCTGAGGTCGTAGAACTCGGGGTAGCCCAGTACGACGACCTTGGCGTTCGGGGCGTGCGAGCGGATGTTGTTGTAGACGGTATTGAGCAGGCCCGGCAGCTGCGCGCGGGCGTTCGCCTCGGCGGTGTTGACCTCCGACACGCAGGTGGAGGTGCTGTAGAGGACACAGTCCTCCATGACGCCGGAGAAGTTGACGTCGTTGCCGCCGATCGTGATGCTGACCAGCGTCGTGGTCGAGCTCAGGGCCGACAGCTGGTTCGCGGTGACGTCGGTGGTCTTGGCGCCCGAGCAGGCCACCGACGCGTACGAGGCGGGGGCGTGCGAGTTCGCCCAGAGCTGGGAGGCGGCGTTCGTGCTGCGGTCGCAGTCGCCACTCGCACTGGTGTAGCTGCCCGCACCGACTCCGGAGGAGTACGAGTCGCCGAGGGCGACGTAGTGGGCGGAGGCGGCTCCGGCGGCCGGGGCAACGGCCACGGCCAGGGCGGCCGCGGCGGCGGCAGCTCCGATGACGACAAGACGGGTCCGAGATCTTCCGGCGAACTGCAAGGCAACCTCCACGACGGCGGGGACAGGGTGCAAACAAGACATACCTATCAGTAACAAGATGTGACCCGCGTAACGCCGTGCGACTTTGAAGATCCTTTTCTCTCAGCATGGCGTGCTTGGTCACCTCGGGGTCGGCGGGATGTCACGATGGTGCGGTGAAGCCTCGCGTGCTCGTCGTCGACGACGACTCCGCCCTGGCCGAGATGCTCGGCATCGTTCTGCGTACCGACGGGTTCGAGCCCGCCTTCGTCGCCGACGGCAGCCGCGCGCTGCAGGCCTTCCGGGAGACCAAGCCGGACGTCGTCCTGCTCGATCTGATGCTGCCGGGGCTCTCCGGGATCGACGTCTGCCGCGCCATCCGGGCCGAGAGTGGCACCCCGATCATCATGCTCACCGCCAAGAGCGACACCGTCGACATCGTGCTGGGGCTGGAGTCCGGTGCCGACGACTACGTCGTCAAGCCGTTCAAGCCCAAGGAGCTGGTGGCCCGGATGCGGGCCCGGCTGCGGCACCACGAGGAGCTGGCCAGCGAGACGCTCGTCATCGGACCGCCCGGGGCACCCGTCACCATCGACGTCGCCGCCCACCAGGTGGTCCGGGACGGCCGTTCGATCGGCCTCACCCCGCTGGAGTTCGACCTGCTCGTGGCGCTGGCCCGCAAACCCCGCCAGGTGTTCACCCGTGAGGTCCTGCTCGAGCAGGTCTGGGGCTATCGCCACGCCGCCGACACCCGGCTGGTGAACGTCCACGTGCAGCGACTGCGCTCCAAGGTCGAGCGCGACCCGGAGCGCCCCGAGGTCGTGCTCACTGTGCGCGGGGTGGGATACAAGGCCGGACCGCCATGACCAAGACTCAGCCGTGACCGAGGCTGTCGCCGAGGTGTCGTTCGTGCGCCGGCTGCTTCGCCGGCTCAACAGCTGGCTGGCAGCCGCGGCGCACACCTGGCGGCAGTCCCTCCAGCTGCGCGTCGCCACGACGACGCTCCTCGTCACCGGCACGGTGGTACTCGTGATCGGCGTGTTCATCGTCGACCAGGTCGCCGGAGGTGTGCTCAAGGCCAAGCGTGAGGCCGCCATCAGCCAGGCCCGCGTCGGTCTCGAGTCGGCCCGCTCGGCACTCTCCGGGGTGGATGCCAGCGTGGTCGACGACGTGGACCAGGCACGGCTGGAGATCACCTCCAGCCTCACCGCATCCGGCCGCAGCACCGGGTTGTTCAGCATCGCCATCGAGTCGGCCTCCGGAGCCAGCGGGCCGGCCGCCACCTCGGCGGTGAAGATCCCGACCTCGTTGCGGCGCGTGGTGCAGCAGGGCAACCTGGCGCTGCAGTACGCGCCCGTGCACTCCGGGACGAGCACCACGCAGCTGGTGCCTGGCTTGATCGTCGGTGAACCGGTTCCGGCACGCACCGGCCTCTTCGAGCTCTACTACCTCTTCCCGCTCACCTCCGAGCAGGAGACGATCGCGCTGCTCAACCGCACCGTGCTGCTCTCCGGCCTGGTGCTCGTGCTGCTCGTGGTGGCCATCGCCCTGCTCGTCACGAGGCAGGTGGTGCGGCCGGTCCGGGTGGCGGCCCAGACCGCCGGGCGCCTGGCCGGCGGTGACCTGTCACAGCGCATCACGGTCCGCGGCACCGACGACATCGCCAGGCTGGGGCGCTCCTTCAACGACATGGCCGGCAGCCTGCAGCGTCAGATCCGCCGGCTGGAAGATCTCAGCCGGCTGCAGCGACGGTTCACCAGCGACGTCTCCCACGAGCTACGAACGCCGCTGACCACCATCCGGATGGCCTCGGAGCTGCTGCACGAGAGTCGTGAGGAGTTCCCCGCGGAGCTCGCCCGTTCCGCGGAGTTGCTGCGTGCCGAGCTGGACCGCTTCGAATCGCTGCTGGCCGACCTGCTCGAGATTTCGCGTTACGACGCGGGCGCGGCCCAACTGGAGTCGGAGACGGTCGACCTGCGCGGCGTGGTGGCGGCCACCGTCGAGGGGCAGCGCATCCTGGCCGAGCGGCACGGGGCGGCTGTAGTGGTCCGCGCGCCGGCAGAGCCGGTCACCGTCGACATGGATTCCCGGCGCGTCGAACGGATCCTGCGCAACCTGCTGGGCAACGCGCTCGACCACAGTGAAGGGCGTCCGGTGGTGATCACCATCGGCTATGACGACGACGCCGCAGCGGTGACCGTGCGTGACCACGGTGTGGGGCTGCGGCCGGGGGAGGCGGGGCTGGTGTTCAACCGGTTCTGGCGGGGTGACCCGTCCCGCAGCCGGCTCACCGGCGGCACCGGGCTCGGGCTCGCGATCAGCCTGGAGGACGCCCGGCTGCATGACGGCTGGCTGCAGGCCTGGGGTGAGCGTGGCCGCGGCGCACAGTTCCGGCTGACGCTGCCGCGGCTGGCCGGCCACACGCTGATGTCCTCGCCGCTGCCACTGGCGCCCGACGAGCACGAGGACGACGAATGAGGCGCCTCCGCCGCAGCACTCCGCCCAGACTGCTGGCGCTGTTGGCTGCCGCGGCGCTCGTGGTGGCCGGCTGCACCGGCGTGCCGCGCTCGTCGCACCCGCAAGCCATCCAGGCCGTCGGCGTCGACCAGCCGGCTGGCGAGCAGGTGGCCCCGCCGGAGCCAGGTGCCGATCAGCGCACGATCGTCTCCAACTTCCTGGCGGCCAACGCTGCCACCGACCTGCACCACAACGGGGCGCGCGCCTACCTGACGCCGGAGGCGAAGGGCAGCTGGTCGGACGCCACGGTCACCGTCGTCGACAACCTGCGAGTGAGCCTGCCCGCAAAGGGGAAGGTCGCCGTCACCGGAGTAGTAGTCGGCACCGTCTCCCTCTACGGCGTCTACACCCCCGCGCTGCGCGGCGACGGCTCGGGCAACGGCGGCCAGCCGCTCTCCACCAGCTTCACGCTCAAGCAGGTCAAGGGTCAGTGGCGGATCGACTCGCTGCAGAACGGGCTGATCGTCACCAGCAGCCAGTTCGACACCTACCAGCAGCGGTCGCTCTACTTCTTCGACCTCGGTGGCCTGCATCTGGTGCCGGACCCCCGCTACACCAACATCACCGACACGCAGAGCCTGGAGCAGTGGCTGATGAGCCAGCTGGCGCGGGGCCCGCGTGACACGCTGCAGTCGGCCGAGGCCACCGAGCTTCCGGCCCAGACCGACCCGAGCCGGGTCGTGGTGACGCAGTCCCCGGCCGGTTCGAGTGTGACAAGCATCGAGGTGCCGGGGTCCAGCCAGCTCAGTGCGGGCAACCGCAACCGTCTCGCCGCGCAGATCGCCGAGACCCTCTCGACGGCCGTGAACACGGTCGATCAGCTGCAGATCACCGACAGTGGTACCCCGGTCGTGATCCCGGCCGCCGCGGGACCGGTCTTCACCGCTGAGGTCGTCACCGCGCCCTACGTCCCCTCGTTGCAGTCCGTCGGTCTCTACTACGTCGAGAACGGCGGAGTCCGCGACGAGTCCGGCACGCCGCTGACCGGACCGGTCGGGCATGGCGGCTACGGCCTGGACTCAGCTGCCATGGCCGACCGGGGTGGGACGGCCGGGGACCTGGTGGCAGGCACGCGTGCGAACAACACCCAGCTCGACGTCGGCACCACCAGTGGGCTGGTCAGTACCGACGTGCACGGCACCCTCTCCCGCCCGGATTGGGCCCCGGGGCTCAGTGAGGTCTGGATCGGGGACGGCAGCTCGCTGCTGCGCGTCGTGAAGGTCGGCAAGACCTGGAAGAGCTCGACGGTGGCGGTGACCACGGCCAACGGCAAGGCCACCGGCCAGATCAGTGCGGTGCGGCTCTCGCCGGAGGGGTCCCGGGTGGCGCTGGTGCTCACCACCGGCGGCAGCACGCAGGTCTGGGTCGGCGCCGTCGTGCGCAACGCCGGGCTGGTGCAGGTCGACAGCCTCGCCCCGATCACCCCTCAGGGCATCACGATCACCGACGTGGCATGGAACGACGAGCTGAAGCTCTTCGCGATCGGGCACGAGGCTACCGACGACCCCGGTATCTACGAGGTCCAAGTCGACGGCTCGCTCTGGACCGCGCACGGCATCGGGAACCTGCCGCCGGTGCCGGACAGCATCACCGTGGCCGAGCAGCAGGTGGCGGCCGTGTCGGCCGACGGCACCGTCTGGAAGCAGCAGACCGGCGCCTGGGTCAGCCCGCAGAGCGAGGAGACGCACGGCTCCAACCCCTTCTACTCCCCCTGACGGTTCTCTCGGCGCACCCGCCATCCACAGTGAGGCCCGCCGTCCACAGACAGGCCCGTCCGGGGCTGCCAGCGCCGGTCACGCGAGCAGGCTGGACGGATGCTGACTGCCCTGCTCGATCTGGTCCTGCCCGGTGCCTGCGTCGGCTGTGGCCGTCCGGGCGAGCAGCCGCTCTGCGCCAGTTGCGGGCGCCCCGACCCGGCCGTCGTCCCCGGTCTGGGGGTTCCCGCCGCGGCCGGCGGCAGTTACGACGCCGCCCTGCGGCAGGCCCTGCTCAAGTACAAGGAACGCGGCAGGCGTGACCTCGCCGGGCTGCTCGGCTCCTACCTGGCGGCGGCGCTGCTCCGTCTCGACCTGCCACCGGGGGCGGTGCTCGTGCCTGTCCCCTCCAGCGTGGCCGCACGCCGGGAGCGGGGCGGTGACCACCTGCGCCCGGTCGCCCGCGCCGCCGGGCGCCGCTGCGGGGTCGCGGTGCTGCCGGCGCTGCGCCTGGGGCGCGCGGTGCAGGACTCGGCCGGGCTCACGCTCGCCGAGCGCGCGGCGAACATCGACGACGCGCTGCGGGCTCGCGCACCGCGGTACCCGCGCCGCTCCGCCGTGCTAGTCGACGACATCGTCACCACCGGTGCCACCGCCCGCGAGGGTGTGCGCGCGCTCCGGGCGGCCGGCTGGACGGTCTGCGGTGCCGCGATGGTGGCGGCGACCCCGCCGGCCACCCCATCAACCACCCCAGCGGCCCCGGGCACACGGAGGCCGGGCGAACGGACTGTGCTGCCGTAGGGCCTGCACCGCGCAGATACCCAGCTCACGCCTCTGGCATGCAGGGGTCGGTCGGTCTAGCGTGGGGACGACCTGACCGAGTAGGCGTTTCCCGACCCCGCACGGTACGAAAGGTTGACCGCCACCGTGCGACGGCCGGGCAAGGCCGTGAGTGCGAGGTGGAAAGGTCCGTATGGATACTGAGTCCGGCGCCGTGGCTACGGCCGTGAGCCGCATCGAGATCGTCGTCCGAGGTCGAAACGTGGTGGTTCCAGACCACTACCGACAGCACGTGGCTGAGAAGCTGGCCAAGGTCGAGCGCTACGACCAGAAGATCGTGCGAGCCGACGTCGAGCTCCAGCACGAACCCAATCCACGGCAGCACGGCAGCTGCCAGCACGTGGAGATCACCTGCCGCACGCGGGGGCCGGTGATCCGTAGCGAGGCCTGTGCCGACGACTTCTACAAGGCGCTGGACATCGCCGCCGAGCGGCTGGAGCGCCGGCTGAGCCAGGCCGCCGATCGCCGCCGGGTGCATCACGGCCGGCGGACCCCTCGCTCCGTGGCCGAAGAGACCGCCAGCCTCGTGGAGCTGCTCGCCCCGCCCGTCATGAACGGAGCGCACGGGGCCGAGCCCGACGAACCCGACTTCGGCCCCGGTCAGGTGGTGCGCGAGAAGGAACACCCGGCCAAGCCGATGTCGGTGGATGATGCGCTCTTCGAGATGGAGCTCGTCGGACACGACTTCTACCTGTTCAGCGACGCGGCCACCGGACAGCCCAGCGTGGTCTACCGTCGCCACGCCTACGACTACGGCCTGATCCGCCTCACGGACGGCTGAGCGGACTCTGGTCAGACACCCGGCGGCTCGATGAGCCGTCGGGCGTCTGGCCGTCACTGAGCCGCGGCTGGGAGCGCGAGCGGCGAGTTTGCACCCCGCTACGACGGCGTTAAGTGCCTTCTGCCTCTAGACCCGTAGGATTGCCGACGTGGTTCTTGCGAAGATTCTGCGCGCCGGCGAAGGCAAGATGGTTCGACGGCTGTCCAACATTGCCGAGCATATCGACGGGCTCGAGGCCGACTATGTCGATCTCACCGACGCCGAGCTGCGCGCGCTCACCGACACGTTCAAGGAACGCTACGGCGACGGTGAGTCGCTGGACGAGCTGCTGCCCGAGGCATTCGCTGTCGTGCGCGAGGCGGCCAGGCGCACGCTCGGCCAGTTCCACTACCCCGTGCAGCTCATGGGGGGTGCCGCTCTGCACCTGGGCAACATCGCCGAGATGAAGACCGGCGAGGGCAAGACGCTCGTGTCGACGCTGCCTGCCTACCTCAACGCCCTCTCCGGTGACGGCGTCCACGTGGTCACCACCAACGACTACCTCGCCTCGCGTGACGCCGACTGGATGGGTCGCGTCCACCGCTTCCTCGGCCTCACCGTCGGCAAGATCGTCAACGACCTGCCGCCCGAGCGCCGCCGCGCGGCCTACGCCTGCGACATCACCTACGGCACGAACAACGAGTTCGGCTTCGACTACCTGCGCGACAACATGGCCTGGTCCAACGATGACCTGGTGCAGCGCGGCCACAACTTCGCCGTGGTCGACGAGGTCGACTCGATCCTCATCGACGAGGCCCGCACGCCGCTGATCATCAGCGGGCCGGCCGAGGAGAACCAGCGCTGGTACCTAGAGTTCGCCCGGATCATCCCGCGGATGAAGCGCGACGAGCACTACGAGGTCGAGGAGGGCAAGCGCACCGTCGCGGTCAGCGAATCCGGTGTCGCGTTCGTCGAGGACCAGCTCGGTATCGACAACCTCTACGAGGCGGCCAACACGCCGCTCGTCGGTTACCTCAACAACGCCCTCAAGGCGCGCGAGCTCTTCAAGAAGGACCGCGACTACATCATTCGTGACGGTGAGGTGCTCATCGTCGACGAGTTCACCGGCCGCGTGCTCCAGGGGCGTCGCTACAACGAGGGCATGCACCAGGCGATCGAGGCGAAGGAGGGTGTGCAGATCCAGCAGGAGAACCAGACCCTGGCCACGATCACGCTGCAGAACTACTTCCGCCTCTACAAGAGGCTCTCCGGCATGACGGGTACGGCCCAGACCGAGGCCGCCGAGCTGCACCAGATCTACAAGCTCGGCGTGATCCCGATCCCGACCAACAAGCCGATGGTGCGTGAAGACGCCACCGACCTGATCTACAAGACCGAGGATGCCAAGTTCGCGGCCGTCATCGACGACATCGCCGAGCGTCACGAGAAGGGCCAGCCGATCCTGGTCGGCACGGCCAGCGTCGCGAAGTCCGAGCGGCTCGCCTCGCTGCTACTGCGCAAGGGCATCCCGCACGAGGTCCTCAACGCCAAGCAGCACGCGCGTGAGGCGGCGATCATCGCCAACGCTGGCCGCAAGGGCGCGGTGACCATCGCCACGAACATGGCCGGCCGAGGCACCGACATCATGCTCGGCGGCAACCCCGAGTTCAGCGCCGACGCCGCACTGCGGGAGAAGGGGCTCTCCCCGGACGAGACGCCGGAGGAGTACGAGGACGCCTGGATCGAGACCCTCGAGAAGGCCAAGGCCGAGATCGCCAAGGAGCACGAGGAGGTCGTCGAGCTGGGCGGTCTCTACGTCCTCGGCACGGAACGGCACGAGTCCCGGCGGATCGACAACCAGCTGCGTGGACGTGCCGGCCGTCAGGGCGACCCCGGCTTCAGTCGCTTCTACCTCTCCCTCGGCGACGACCTGATGGTCCGCTTCAACGGTGAGCGGGTCGCGGCGATGATGAACTTCCTGCGCCTGCCCGAGGACGTGCCGATCGAGGCCAAGCCGGTGTCGAAGGCGATCCAGTCCGCGCAGACGCAGATGGAGCAGCAGAACTTCGAGATCCGCAAGAACGTCCTCAAGTACGACGAGGTCATGAACCTGCAGCGCACGGTCGTCTACGACGAGCGGCGCACCGTGCTCAACGGTGCCGACCTCTCCGACCAGGTCCGCTCGATGATCGAGGACGTTGTCCGCGGCTACGTCGAGGGCGCCACCGCGGCCGGTTACGCGGAGGAGTGGGACCTCGACCAGCTCTGGACGGCCCTCAAGACGCTCTACCCGGTCGGCCTCACCGTGCAGGAGGCCATCGATCAGGCCGGCGGCGAGAAGGCGGACCTGACCCGCGAGTTCCTCGTCGAGGAGCTGCTGGCCGATGCCTCAGCCGCCTACGACGCCCGCGAGGAGGACCTCGGCGCCGAGGTACTGCGCGAGCTGGAGCGTCGCGTGATGCTCTCGGTGCTCGACCGCAAGTGGCGCGAGCACCTCTACGAGATGGACTACCTGCAGGAGGGCATCGGCCTGCGGGCGATGGCCCAGCGCGACCCTCTCGTCGAGTACAAGCGCGAGGGTTTCGACATGTTCGCGGCGATGATGGACGCGATCAAGGAGGAGTCGATCGGCTTCCTCTTCAACCTCGAGGTCGAGGTCGAGGACGAGTCCGGAGCGGTCGAGGAGCACGCAGCGGCAGCCCCGGCCGTCCGTCCTACGGCTGATGCCCCGGATGCGCCCACCGGCCCGCAGCTCGACGTCTCGCTGCTCAAGGCCGCGCAGGACGAGCACGACGGGGTCGCCGACAACACGCACCGCCCGCACGTGACGGCGAAGGGGCTCGACCGCGACAACTCGGCCAAGCCGCTCGTCTACAGCTCGCCGGAGCTAGGCTCGGACACGCCGTCGGTGCAGACGTCGACCGAAGGCCAGCCCAAGGCCGGGCAGAGCTCGCCGACGGCACGCCGCCAGCAGGCTCGCGCCAACCCCAACCGGGGAAGCCGGGGCAACAAGCGCAAGCGCTGACCTTTCGCTCCGCCGAGCCGCGCTGGCGGCCCGTGCCGGCGTGCCCTGCTCGAGTGTGTGAACGTCAGCCGAGGATCAGGCGGGTGCAGATCCACTGACCACGACGGATCTCCAGCCGCAGCGCCACCGCGATCGCCGCGGTGGGGCTGCGGAGCACGGCGCAGAGTTCGGCGACCCCGTCGGCTGGTTCGCTGCAGCGGATCGATGACACGGTGGTGCCGTAGAGCCGGTGCCGATCGCCGGGTCTGCCGCTGTGCCTTCCCGCGCGCGTGCCCGCGCTCGCCCTCCGGGCCAGCTCCTCGCGGAGGCCGAACCCGACGGACGGGCTCAGCATCGGGTTGAGCTGACTCAGGGGGCGGCGCCCGCCGGCGACGTCGATGAGACCGATCAGCAGGCGGCGGCTCCATCGCCCCGGATCCGGCACGGCGGCGCGGCGGGGCGACCGGGCGACCACCGCCGGCCGATGCCGGATGGGCGGGTGCAGCGGCGGGAAGGGCAGCGGACGTTGGGCCCAGCTGACCGGTTCGAGGTCGTTGGGGTGGCGCTCGTCGTCGAACGGGGGTTCGCGCTGTGGTGCCGGTCGGATCGTGATGTTCGATCCGAGATCGATGGCGACGGTGGGTGCGTGGGGGCGGCTACGCGCCGCCGTCACCGTCGCGAGCCGCTAGCTGGTTCGAAGCTGTCATTGACGTTCACGTGTGTTTCCCCCTGTTTGCTGACCTTTGCCTTTATAGGAGAGGCTGGTCAAACCCGTCAATACGGGCAGCGGGACTTGTTGAGAACTTGTGGAGAACGACTTAGTCAACTACGGGTTCGAGTTCGTCCTTGGCGGCGGGTGACCTCACAAACTCGCGAGTCTGGTCATACATCCGGTCGATGTAGCTCTCCAGCCGATCCCGCTCGACGCGCCACTGGCCGCGCCCGCCGATCTTGATGGCCTCGAGTTCTCCGCTACGCACGAGGGCGTAGGTCTGCGAGGCGGAGATGTTCAAGACGTCGGCGACGTCGCTGAGAGTCAGAAAGCGATCGGTGGTCATAGCGGCCCTGGAGTCCTTCCTGAGTCGGGGGCGCAGATGGTGAGTCTGCCACTGTGTCAGTCGTCGGACACCCCCACTCCGGCTGGGGATGGCCCGGAGATCGTCATTGAGCTGTAATCCCGCGCAACTACGGTTCTATGCCCGTTCTGCGGGCTCTCGTATCCGGATGACGTCGAACGTGAGTGGATGCGGTCGGCTGCCGGTCGGTGCGTCGCCGAGGGCGGCCCTGTGACAGCGGCCAGGTAGCGCAGACCTGCGCGCGGGCGGTACGTCTGGGAGGATGGAGCGTCGTCCACGGTTATGGCAGTCGTTGCGTCGTCAGCGTGGACCGTTCGCCAGAGGCAGTTCGGCAGAGGCAGTTCGGCAGAGTCAGGAGGAGTGCAGCACGTATGTCCGAGCACCTCTCGCCTGCTGACGTCTCGTTCTTCTACCTCGAGGGGCGCACCACGCCCCAGCACGTCGGCGGCCTGGCGATCTTCGAGGCGCCGGCGGACGGCTTCGACTACGACCGGTTGATCCGGCTCCTCGAGGAGCGGATCTCGCTGGCCCCGCGCTACCGGCAACGGATGCGCACCGTCCCGGGCAACCTCGCCAACCCGATCTGGGTCGATGACCCTCGCTTCGACATCACGTATCACGTCCGCCGCTCCGCGCTGCCGAGGCCGGGCACCGACACCTCGCTGCTCGAGTTCTGCGCGCGGATCCAGTCCCGGCTCCTCGACCGCGACCGGCCGCTATGGGAGATGTACCTCGTGGAGGGGCTCACGGACGGCCGGATCGCCGTGCTCACCAAGACCCACCACTCGATGGTCGACGGGGTGGGCGCGATCGACATCGCGCAGGTGCTGCTCGACAGCGCGCCGGAGCCGCGCCGCACCGTGGAGGGTGTGTGGATGCCGGAGCCCGAGCCGAGTTCTAGCCGGCTGGTGGTCGACGCGCTCGCCGGGGCGGTTCGCCGTCCTGCCGCGGTGGTCGACATCGCCCGCCTGGTGGTCGGCGATGCGCGCTCGGCAAGCTCCTGGCTCACCGGAGCGGTGGCTGGCTCTGTCGCCGCGGTTCGTGACCTGGTGCGTACACCACAGCCGTCGCCGCTGCGGGCCACGCTCAGCGAGCACCGCCGGATCGGGATCGCCCGCGCGGAGCTCGATGATTTCCGGCTGATCCGCGATGCCCATGGCGGCACCGTGAACGACGCCGTGCTCGCGACGGTGGCCGGCGGGCTGCGGCGCTGGCTGCTCTCGCGGGGGGAGCGGCTGCAGGATAGCTCCACGGTGCGGGCCCTCGTCCCGGTGAGCGTCAGCGGCGTGGACGAGTTCGCCTCCGGCGGCGAGCGCAGCGAGCCGGTCACGGCCCTGCTGGTCGATCTGCCGGTCGGAGAGGCGGATCCGCTGCGCAGGCTCGCGCGGGTGCAGTTCGAGATGGCCGCGCACACCGATTCAGGGCAGTCGGTGAGTGCCGACACGCTCGTGGCGCTGAGCGGCTTCGCCCCGCCGACACTGCACTCGCTCGGCGCCCGCGCCGCGAACCGGCTGACCCGCCGGATGTACAGCCTCGTCGTCACGAACGTGCCTGGCCCGCAGATCCCGCTCTATGCCGCAGGTGCGCGGATGACGGAGATGTTCCCGATCCTGCCGCTGAACGAGGGGCAGGCGCTGTCGATCGCACTCACCTCCTACAACGGTGGTGTCTTCTTCGGGGTCAACGCGGACCGGGACGCGGTGCCAGACGTCAACCAGGTGGCAGGCGACCTGATCGCGGCCCTGGGTGAGCTCGTTGCGCTCAGCGTGCCCGGCGACGAGGAGACCACGCTGGCCGACCCCCGGTCTTCGAGGCCGGCCCGGCTACGTGCCGCCGGCAGGGCCGCGGCCGAGCGGACCGTTGTCAGCACGCGTACCCGCCGCCCTGGGCGGGCCCGAGAGGAGACCCGTCAATGAGTACGGCAGCACAGCCGCGGCGCGCGATCGTTCTCGGCGGAGGCGGGGTGCTGGGCTTCGCCTGGATGCTCGGTGCGCTCTCTGCCTTGGAGACCGTGGCGGGTTTCGACGCACGTGAGGCCGACGTCGTGCTCGGCACTTCAGCGGGCTCGGTGGGCGCCGCCCTGCTCGGCTGCGGGATGTCGGTCGAGGTGATCGTGCGGCACCACCAGGGCATCTCGCTGCCGGAGGACCCGGTGATCGCCTACGACTACAACGGCACGGGTGACGCCCTTCCCCCGCGGCCGGGCTGGCGTCCGGCGTCGCCGCGGCTCACGGCAGGCGGACTGCGTCACCCGCGGCGGGTCTCGCCGATCGTCGCGCTGACCGGGTTGTTGCCGGCCGGTCGCGGCAGCCTGGCGCCGGTGCACGAGCTGATCTCGGCGGTGGCCACCGAAGCGGGCTACGCCACGGAGTGGCCCGCCGCGCCCCGGCCGTGGATCGTGGCCGCCGACTACCGCACGGGACGGCGCGTGGTCTTCGGCCGGGACGACCTCGCGCCCGGCCCCGACGGCCGCCCGCGGGTGGTTCGGCGGGCCAGGCTCGCCGACGCCGTCCAGGCCTCCTGCTCGATCCCGGCCTGGTACCCGCCGACCGTGATCGGGGGCGTGCCCTACATCGATGGCGGCGCGGTCTCCAACGCCTCCGTTGACGTGCTGCGGACCGCCGCAGTGGACGAGGTGTACGTCTTCGCCCCGATGGCCTCGACCGAGCCCGACCACCCGCGCGCCATGGTGGCGAAGGTGGAGCGTCGAGTGCGCCGCGCGATGACACGTCGAATCGTGGCTGACGCCGCGGGACTGCGCGCGCAGGGGGTCAAGGTATGCATCGTCACCCCCGGCCCCAGCGATCTGGAGACGATGGGGCTCAATCTGATGAACCCGGCGCGCCGCGCCGAAGTGCTCGAGGGCGCCCGCGGTACCGCGGCCGTACAGCTGAGCCGGCAGCTCGCCAACAGCAGCGGCTGGGGCGGTCGTCGCCTCGGCCAGGTGGCTCGCGGGAGTTCGGCATGAGGATCTACCTGCCCGGCACGTCGGCAACCCTGCGCACGCTCTTCGACTCGGCCCAGGTCGACGATCCCAAGACAGGCTTCGCGGTGACCCCTGGACTGCGGGAGTGGTACCGCGACGACGACATCGAGGAACTCGAGTACGCGGCCATGACCGAGGCGGCGCGGGCCTCGTTGCGGCTCATCGAGGCTGACCCGGAGGCTGCCCGCCGGCGAGTCGTGATCGCGGTCGACGCGGCTGAGGGCGATGTGACCGTCCGCGACGACCTTGACCGGGGCGTAGTGCGGCTGACCCGGCCGATCGCGCTGGCCTTCGTCGCCTCGATCCACGTCGACGACGAGACGGCGGCGCCGGTGGTCGAGGCGGCGGCGGCGGCGATCACCGCCGCAGACCTCGGCGATCCGCAGGCCCAGGAGCGCGTGGACGACGCCGAGGGCAACGAACTGTCCTGGTACGCCAACCAGGAGCTGCCGGAGCTGCTGCAGCAGTTCTGAAGCCGTCACGCCGCACTCCACTGCGCAAGCCGTAGCTGCAGCGGTAGCGGCCCGTGCTCAGGCGCGACCAGTGCGGCCCCGAAGGCGACCCCTCGACCGGGGGGCCCACCGAGGAGGTGGCGCGGAACCGCCCGGCCGAGCAGCTGCGCGTCACCTGGCGAGGGCTGCAGCAGGATCGTCAGGCCGCTGCGTGCCAGCGCTGCGGGAAGCCCTCGCAGCGTGAGGAGCCGATCCGTGCACAGGCTCGCCACCACGCTGATCTCGGCCTCGTCGGTGAGCGCCGCGAGCTCGTGGCCGAGCGGAGTGTCGACGAGGTCGGCGGCGTCGTCCACCAGCACCAGATCGGGGTGGGACTCGAGCCCTCGGCGCGGGTCGGCGACGGGAGCTCCGGTACCCCGGGCCGCGGCGATCAGTGGCGAACCCGGTGGTGCCACTACGAGAGGCGAGGAAGCACCGAACGCCTCGAGGATCAGGTGTAGCGCGCTCGAGCGGCCCGACCGTGAAGGGCCGGCGACGAGCACCCGGGCGCCCGGCCCCGTGCTGAGCCAGAGCGGCGTGGCCTCGTCGCCACCGATACCGAGGAACATCCGGCCGTCGGCTGCCTCGGCCGGAGGCGTGGTGAGCCGCCTCGGTAGCGCCCGCACCCGAATCAGCGACGGGCCGGCTGGCCTGGGCCGGGCTGCCAGGGCACGGACCGCGCCGGCAGTCGCCGGCCAGCCAGGTTCGCGGCCGGGGTGCGCGAGCTGCAGCTCGGCACCGTCGCGCAGCCGGATGCCACGGCCCGGGGCAGCCGAGCTGGGGATCGCCGTGCGGCGAAGCCCGAGCTGCTCGTAGCCCTCGGGATCGGCGAGGGGCAGGACGATTCGTTCCGTTGCCAGCGCCGAGAGGCGAGGCGCCAGCACGGAGCGGTCGCCGGCGATCACCACCGAGGCCCGGGCTGCGGGGGCGTCGCGCAGCAGGGCCATCACGCGGCTTGCGCCGCCGATCGGATCGGCCGCGTCGAGGGCGGCGCAGAGCTGCTCCCAGCCGTCGATCAGGAGCAGCACGGCGGAGTCCGGTTCGGGTCCTCGGCGACGCTCTGCCCAGCAGCTGCTCAGCCGCGTGGTCAGGGCTTCGATCGGGGCGATCCCATCCTCGGGCGTCAGCAGCGAACCCACCTGCGGCAGCGCCGCGAGGATCCGCAGCGCATCGCCGGCGAAGTCGAGGACGTAGATCGCAGCCCGGCCCGACTCCGCCGCGGCGAGGGCGACGCCGGCCAGCGCCGTACTGCGCCCTGACCGCGGACCGCCAGCGATGAGCATCCCCGGGCTCAGCCGGAGCGTGTCGCGGCGCTGCTCGTCGGGGAGATCGACGAGGCCGAGCGCGCCGACCCCGGCGGGCAGGTCGCGGCGGGCGACGTGCTCGGGGAGCGGGTCGACCCAGATCGCCGAGGGGCTGGCGGCATCGCCTCCCGCTTCGGTGATCGCGGCGACGAGTGCATCTGAGGTCGGTGCGGCCGGTGTGCTTACCGACTGCGGGAGTCGTCGCCACATCCCCAGCTCGGTGATCGTGATCTGCTCCGGTTCGGGTGCCGCCGCGAGCACACCGACTTGGAAGGTCACCGGGGTCGGGGCCGCCCAGACGGCGCGACCGGGGAGGTCGGACGGGAGCGCGGCCGCAGCCGGCGAGTCGAGGATGTCGAGGGAGTCGGCGGCGCTGAGCGTGCGAAGGGCGATGCGCAGCGCCGCATTGGCCCGGATCTCCGCTGACACGGCCCCGGCTGGCCGCTGGGTGGCCAGGATCAGGTGCAGGCCGAGGCTCCGGCCCCGTTGGGCGACCTCGATCAGACCGCTGACGAACTCCGGCAGTTCGGCGACGAGGGTGGCGAACTCGTCGACGACCACGACCAGACGGGGCAGCGGCTGACGTCCCGGAGCCGACCGGTAGGCGTGCAGATCGGGGGCGCCTGCCTCGGCGAGCAGCCGCTCGCGACGCTGGAGTTCGGCGCGGAGCGAGCGCAGCGCCCGGCGGGTCAGGTGCGCGTCGAGGTCGGTGACGAGGCCGGTCACGTGCGGCAGCCGGGCGCACTCGCCGAAGGCTGCGCCGCCCTTGTAGTCAACGAGCAGGAACGTGACCGCGGTCGGTGGATGGCACGTGGCAAGGGCCACGACGAGCGAGCGCAGCAGCTCGGACTTGCCCGAACCCGTAGTGCCGGCGATCAGCGCGTGCGGGCCGTCCCGGTCGAGGTCGAGCTCCACGACCCCCCGCGCCGTGACACCTATCGCCGCCGAGAGCCCAGGCCCGGAAGCTGCCCAGCGAGCGACGAACTCGCTGGCCGTCGGCGCCGGCGAGAGTCCGAGGAGGTCGACGAGCCGTCAGATCTCGGGCAGGCCGCCGTCGGCGCTCGGCCTGGCAGCCAGTCGCCGGGCCCAGCGCTCGGCGTCGCCTGCTGCAAGCATGTCGACCAGTACCTCGCCCCGTACATCGAGGGCCTGCACGTCGAGTCGGTGACGGATGCCGGTGTCGTCGGCCGGCCGGCTCGTCTGGATGGTCCCCGCGCCGTCGGTGACGTCCAGCGTCAGCCCTGCGGCACGGGCCCGGTCGTGGACGCGCAGCACGCGGCGCGCCGGGGCGGCGGTCGCCCAGGCTTCGAGCCCGCCCCGGTCCGCATGTGGCGGGTAGAGGTGGGGAAGCCATCTCAGCCAGTGCCATGCTGCTTCGTCATCGACGTCGAGGCTGATCCGGAGTAGCTCAGGTGGTGTGCGCGCCACGAGCTGGGCCACCAGCCACCGCGCCTGCCCTAGGGCCACCGGCCGGGGTGCGAGCAGGCGCAGCGGACCCGCCCCGAGATCGACGCGGAGGGGCACGCGCTCGAGCAGGGGGTGCTCGTCGGCCTCACCCGGCCGTTGCACCGCCAGCGCCGCCTCAGCCCGCCCGCTGCCGACCCGCAGGGTCAGCCCGCGGTCCAGCCTGTCGCCGTACTGCCCGTCCGCCGCCGCGAGGAGGGTGGCCGGATCGGGATCGGCGCGGCGGCGGGCCTGAGCCTCGGCAGCCACGCCAGCCTGTATCTCGGCGGCCACCCGCTTCAGTTCGTCGCGGTGCCGGTGCTGCTGGACGCGGTCTGCCCGGCGTCGGCTCCGCCGGCCGCCCAGGCCGCTGACGATCATTCCCGCCGGGCCGATCAGCCCGAGCCAGAGAAGCTGGGCGGAGCCGAGGGCCAGGGCTAGGGCAACGGCGGTCAGCGCGGAGGTGGCCGCCGCCCCCAGACCCGTCGGCGCCCCCGCGGACCGGTGCGGGGGGATAGGCATGGCGATGCGGGCCGCGGCGACGTCCGGCTGGGCCTGGGGACCCGCCAGGCGGATCACGGTGTTGCCCAGCTCCACCTCGTCGCCTGCGTCCAGGCGCTGCCTGCCGGTGAGCGGGACACCGGAGAGCCGGGCGGGCGCGGTGTCGCTGAGGTTGGTGACCTGGATACCGGCCCGCCCGACCTCGACTGCCACGTGCCGCCGCGAGACCGCCGGATCGCCGAGCCTCAGCTCGCAGTCGGCCCCGCGCCCGATCAGCGTGCGACCGGGCCGTAGGGCGTAGGCAAGCCCGCTGTCAGGGCCGCCCACGACCTGCAGACCGGTTGCCCCGATCGGCCGGGGCGGTTCCCCGACCAGCGCGCCGTTGCGGAGCCCGGTGACCTCGGATGCCTGCACCTGGGCGTGGCCGAGCGCGGTGAGCGCGCGGGCCAGCGAGGCGGCCGTGTGGTCCGGCCGCGCCTGGATGGCCAGGTCGTGGGGAACGCCGGTGTCGTCGAGCAGCGTGATGTCGATGCGCATGGCGGCAGCCTGCGTCGCGCCCCCGACAGCTCTCGCGTCGCGCGCGGCTGTTGTGGATAACTTCGCGAGATTCGCCCGCTTGTCCACAGGGCTGCCGAAACGCCGGCGGCACGCGCGTGGCCTGGCCTACCTTTCGTCTCCCACGACGAGAGGAAGAGTCCATGGCTCAATTGACGGTTACGCCCAGCCAGCTCGAGGCGCTCAGCGGTGCCGTGACGCGGGTCAGCGCTGAGGTGCGCGGGCAGCAGCAGGCACTGCGCGGGCAGCTCGCCCCACTGTTCGGCAGCGAGTGGTCCGGTGCGGCGGCCAGCCAGTTCAGCGCTCTCTACGAGCAGTTCGACGCCCACGCACGGGGCCTGTTCGATGCGCTGGAGGGCATCGGCCAGGTGCTGGGGCGGGCCGGGCAGGCCTACGCGGACGTCGAACAGCAGATCGCGGCCTCGTTCCGGTGAGGTGCGGGCGGTCCACTAGCGTGGGGTCCCGTGGCTCACCCGGATCCGTTGTCGGCGATCGACGAGGCGCTGCGCGAGCACTTCGGGCACTCGCCCGTGCGTGCCTCGGTCTCCTTCGTCGGCGTCGAGCCGATCGACATCCTGCGTTTCGAGCCGATCCCCGGCGAGCGGGCCTACCTGACCCTCGGTATGGCCCGCCATCCGATGACCTCCGCGGCCGACCCGATGCTCGCTTCCGACGGCCCGCGTGCGGAGTTGATGCTGCACATCAGCGATCCGGCCGACCGGTTCGTGGACGTCTGGCGTCAACTCGCTGTCCTCGGTGCCGCTCCTGCGGTGGAGGGTGTCGTCTACAGCGCGGGGATGACGGTCGACCTCGGCCAGCCCCTCGTCACGGGATCGCTCTGCACCGGCGCGGTCCTGACCGAGTCCGCGGTGGGATCGGTCTCCACCGGCGCCGGTCCGGTGGAGATCCTGCAGGTCAACGCGGCCACCCAGAACGAGTTGGCCTGGTCACGCGTCAAGGGCAGCGCCGTGCTGCGCGAACGCTGGGCGGAGCGCGGGGTCGACCTGCTCGACCTCGGCCGTGGCCCGGTCGACCTCGACTGAGCGCTCAACACTTCGCGCGGCTGTGCGCCGTGGTCGGCTCAGAGCCAGCGGTTGCGCTTGAACGCGCGGTAGAGCAGACCACAGACGGTGGCCATCCCGGCGATCACGATCGGGTAGCCGAACTCCCACTGCAGCTCGGGCATGTGCTTGAAGTTCATCCCGTAGATACCGGCCACCATCGTGGGCACCGCCGCGATCGCCACCCAGGCCGAGATCTTGCGCATGTCCTCGTTCTGCACCACCGAGACCCGCGCCAGGTTCGCCGACACGAGGGTCGTGAGCAGGTCGTCGAAGGAGTTCACCTGGTCGACGACCTCGTTGAGGTGGTCGTCGACGTCGCGGAAGTAGTCCCGCACGTCCTCGTCCACGAGCTCCATGGGGCTCTGCGAGAGCATTCGCAGCACGGGGGAGAGCGGGGCGGCCGCGCGGCGCATCGAGAGCACCTCGCGTTTGAGGACGTAGATGACGTTGGAGTCGGTCAGCTTTCCCGGATCGGAGAAGACGTCGGTCTCAGCCTCGTCGATGTCCTCCTGCAGCGCGTTCGTCACCACGGTGTAGCTGTCGACCGCGGCGTCAAGCACGGCGTGCAGCACCGAGGACGGGCCGAGGGAGAGCAGCTCCGGGTCGGCCTCGAGTCGGCTGCGAACCTTGCCCAGCCGGCCGTGCTCACCGTGGCGCACCGTGATGGCGAAGCGCGGCCCGACGAAGACCATCACCTCGCCGGTCTCGACGACCTCAGCCGAGCCGCCAGGCAGCTTGTCGTCGTAGTGGACCGTCTTCACCACGGCAAAGAGCAGGTCGTCGTAGGTGTCGAGCTTGGGGCGCTGGTGCGCATGTACCGCGTCTTCCACGGCCAACGGGTGCAGGGCGAAGCGGTCGGCGAGGTCGGCGAACTGGGCCTCGGTCGGCTCGTGGAGCCCAATCCAGACGAATCCGTCTTCCTGGGCCTCCACGCGGTCGATCGCCTCGAGCCAGCCGTGCACCCCTGGCTGGCGCACCCCGTCGCGGTAGATCGCGTAGTCGACGATGGCCGAGCCGGGATCGACGGCGCGAGGCATGGGGTCGTGCCCGTGACGTCGGCGGCTGGAGGCCAGCCGGCTGGGCACGAGGGAACGAGGACGGGGCACACTTGGCATCGGCCACATTCTGCACCGTCCGCCGACGGAACCAGGCAGTATTCGCGGGTAAACATCTGTTGTCGACGAGGGGAAGCTCCGTGCAGTTCGGTCGGTACTACGAAGAGTTCGAGGTCGGCGCCGTGTACAAGCACTGGCCCGGCAAGACGGTCACCGAGTACGACGACCACCTCTTCTGCCTGTTGACGATGAACCACCACCCGCTCCACCTGGACGTCAACTACGCCGAGAAGACCACCGACTTCGGCAAGAACGTGGTGGTCGGCAACTACATCTACTCGCTGCTGCTGGGCATGTCCGTGCCGGACGTCAGCGGCAAGGCGATCGCCAACCTCGAGATCGAGTCACTGCGGCACGTCGCGCCGACGTTCCACGGCGACACGATCTACGGCGAGACGACCGTGCTCGACAAGACCCCGTCGAAGTCGAAGTCCGACCGTGGCGTCGTCTACGTCGAGACGATCGGCTACAAGCAGGACGGCACGATCGTCTGCATCTTCCGCCGCAAGGTGATGGTGCCGAACAAGGAGTACATCGACGCCCGCGGCGGCGAGCAGCCCGGCCGTCCGACCCCGATCCCGCGCTAGTCGGGCAGCACGTCCCACCCGCTCAGGGCGTCGATGAGGCCGGGGGCGGTCGGCAGCGCCAGCAGTTCGGCGCGGTCGACCCACCGGGCCCCGGCCGCGTCGTCGCCGGCCTGCAGCCGGCCGCCGAGCAGCCGGCAGATCCAGTCGTCCACCGCGTACGGTCCGGCAGGCCCAGCGAGCTGAACGCTGCCGGCCAGTCGCAGCGGCTCCACGTTCAGCCCGGTCTCCTCGGCCACCTCGCGGATGCACGCCGTCCGGCTCGTCTCGTCCGGTAGGCAGCGGCCGCCGGGAATGGACCAGCGCCCGGCGGCGGGCGGGTTGCGCCGCAGGATCACGAGGAGCCGCCGCTGCTCGTCGAAGACGATGCCACCGGCGCAGGGCTCACCTTTGATCACCACATCAGCCTCGCACGTCCCACGCGACACACGGCGCGGCGCCCGCCAATTGTCCTGGCTGTGCGTTATGAATGACCCGGCATCCGCCGTCGCGCACCCCTGCGCACGGTCCAGGACCGCAGAGACAGGGAGGCGATCACCATGACGAAGGTCGTCGTTTCGGGTGTCGTCGTCGCGTTCCTGATCTTCTACATCGTCACCTCGCCCGACCAGGCCGCGAACATAGTGCACAGCTCGTGGCACTCGGCGGTGAACGTCGCGCACGGAGTCGGCCACTTCGTCGACAGAGTCTCGTCCTGATCGGCTGCCCGTCGTGGCCGCGCTGATGCCTTCGGAACTACCAGAGCTAGCCCGCGCCCAGCATCACTGGATCGTGCTGCTCGCCCTCCCTGGCAAGGCCGCCGGGCTCGCCCTCGTCGCGCTCCTCGTCGCGGCGGTGATCTGGCCGTGGCCGTTCCTGGTGCTCTTCCTGCTCGTCATCGTCGCCGCGGCGGCGCTGCGCTGGCAGACCTGGCGCGCCGAGCTGATCATCCTCACCACCAGGCGGATCGTCCGGGTGCGTGGCGTCCCCGAGACTACGAGCAGCGAGGCCTCGCTGCGCATCGACCGGGTCTCCGGTGCCCGCCTCGTCCAGACCGTCCCCGGCAAGATCCTCAACTACGCGACGATCGAGCTCGAGGCCCCCGGCGATCACCCCGACGTGCGGCACCTGGTCCGGATCGCCGAGCCGATGCATTTCTACGAGCAGCTGCGCCGCATCATCTTCGCCGGCGAGGGGGGCTTCGATCCGGACGATCAGGGCCCTGCCGCGGTCGTGCCGCAGGAGTTCGCCACCGAGCCGCTGCCGCGCGGCTTCTTTCGCCCACGTGACGACCGGTGAGCGCCCTGCTCGTCACCGATCTGCACACCCACAGCACGGCCTCGGATGGCACCGACCGGCCCGCTGAGCTCGTCGCCAAGGCAGCTGCCGCGGGCATCGACGTCCTGGCCATCACCGATCACGACACCACCGGCGGCTGGGCCGAGGCCCTGGAGCACCGCCCGCCGGCCCTCACGGTGATCACCGGCGCCGAGTTCTCCTGCGTCTACGTCGACGATGAGCGGCGCATCAGCCTGCACCTGCTCGGCTACCTCTTCGACCCGGACGACGCGAACCTGCAGGCCGAACGGGCGCGGCTGCGCGACGATCGCCGCGGCCGGGCCCACCTGATGGTCGACAACATGGTCGCCGACGGGCTGCCCATCAGCTGGGAGCAGGTCAGCGCGCTGGCAGCAGGTGGTGCGGTGGGTCGGCCTCACCTGGCTCGCGCGCTCGTCACTGCCGGGGTGGTGCCCGACATCGACAGCGCCTTCCGGGACGTCCTCAGCTCGCGCGGCGGCTACTACGTCCGCAAGAGCGACACCGATGTCTTCGCCGCCATTGCGATGCTGCGTGCCGCAGGGGGGCTGCCGGTCTTCGCCCACCCGCTGGCCAGGCGCCGTGGTCCGGTGGTCAGCGACGCGGTGGTGGCCCGGATGGCTGCGGCCGGCCTCGTCGGGCTGGAGGTTGAGCATCCCGATCAAGATCCGGCCGACCGGGCCCAGGCCGCGGGGTTGGCCCGCGACCTCGGCCTGATCGGCACCGGATCGTCGGACTACCACGGCACCAACAAGACCACCGGCCTCGCCGCCTGCACCACCGCGCCAGCCGCGCTGGAGGCGCTCCTCGCGCTGCCCGCGGCGCTCCGTCCGGTTGGCCCGCTCGACCCCGACGGACGGCCCCGATGAGCCAGCCCGCATGAGCCAACTCGGCCCGAGCCCGCAGCGGCTGTTCTCCTGCACACCATCCAAGCTGACCGCCTTCGACTGCCCGCGGCGCTACCGCTTCAGCTACGTCGATCGCCCACCTCCGGCCAAGGGGCCGGCCTGGGCGCACAACACCGTCGGCGCTGCCGTCCACGTCGCCCTGGCACGCTGGTACTCGACGCTCGTGCCGGCCCATCGCACCACCGAGGCCGGTGAGATCCTCGTCGAGGCAGCCTGGCAGGACGAGGGCTTCCGTGATGCCGAGCAGTCGGCCCGCTGGCGGGAACGGGCGGCCGGCTGGGTGCGTTCCTACTTGGCCGGCGTAGACCCGCGGCGCGAACCGATCGGGGTCGAGCGGACGGTCGGTACGGCCACCGCGACGCTCGCCATCAGCGGGCGGGTCGACCGGATCGACGACCGCGGTGACGAACTGGTCATCGTCGACTACAAGACCGGACGCACCGAGTCGAGCGAGGACGAGGCACGCGGCTCGCTTGCCCTGGCGCTCTACGTGCTCGCGGCGCGGCGCACCCTGCGCCGGCCGGTGCGCCGGGTGGAGTTGCACCACCTGCCCAGCGGGACGGTGGCCGGCTACGACCACACCGACGAGTCGCTGGCGCGCCACCTCGCCCGTGCCGAGTCCACGGCCGCCGACATCGTGGTGGCCACCGACACGCTGGCCGCCGGTGCAGACCCGGACGACGTCTTCCCGCCTGTGCCGTCCGCGCTCTGCTCCTGGTGCGACTTCCGCGCCGCCTGCCCGGAGGGTCAGGCGGCCTCCAGCCCGCTCGATTCGTGGGCCGGCCTGCGCGAGAACTAGCAGCGCCGGTCAGCCCACGCCGCGATTAGCCCAGCCCCGAATCAGCCCAGCCCCGAATCAGCCCAGCGCAGCCACCCGTGCCTTGGCCTCCCGGTAGAGCGGCCCTTCGCGGTACTGCTCGGGCAGCACCCGCACCGCCTGCCGCAGCGCGCGCATGCCGGCCGAGGTGGTCAGCGACGCGCCGGGCAGTGGCGGCAGCAGGTACATCCGGCGGGCCCAGCCGGGGAGCAGGCCGACCGCGAGCGAGGAGATGGTCGTCCACCCGACCCGGGCCGGCAGCACGAACCGCCGGGGCACGGGCGGCCGCGGTGGTGCGATCACGTAGCGCGCGGCCTCCCGGGCCTCCCGCGTGCCAGCGAGGCGGGGCCGAATCTCGCGGATGAACTCCCGCAGCTCCGCCTGCGTCCGTGGCACCAGCGCCGCAGGGGCACCGACGAGCTCGGCCGCGATCAGCTGCTCGGCCACGAACTGGTCGCGCTCGCGCTGGTTTAGCCGCAGGCCGCCGGCCCGGGTGGCGGCAAGGAACGAATCGACCAGGCAGACGTGTACCCAGGCCAGCTGCTCCGAGTCGGTGATGCCCAGCTGCTGGTGGACCGTCCGGACCCGGCGCGCGGCGGCATCCACGTCCGCGGTCGTCCCGAAGGTGAGCACCCCGACGTAGAGCGCGGTGTGCTCCAGGCGCACCCACGGGTCGTCGCGGAAGTTCGACGTCGCGTCGAGGAGCCGCATGGCGCCCGGGTGCAGTGCCTGCAGCAGCAAGGCGCGCAGGCCTCCGACCAGGGAGACGGGCTCGCTGTGGATCCGCCACGTGACGCTCTGCGGCCCGAAGTACCCGACGTCGGTCATGCTCTCAGCGTGGCACGGCTAGGGAGCCGCCGCCAGAAATCGATCAACGCTGCCGCTGTCGCTGCCGGGTTCTCGACGGCGGGGGAGTGCACGGCGTGCGGGATGCGCACCACCGCGGCTCCGAGACGCTGCGCCATCTCGTCCTGCACCTCGGGCAGCCACGCGTCGTCGTCCTCGCCGTAGAGCACCAGGGTGGGGATGCCGGTGGCGGCGAGATCGGCCACCGTGTCCGGCTCGGTGCGCAGCGTGCGTCCCATGCCCTGCAGCATCGCCGGTGAGCCCGCGACGAAGCGGCTCCGCAGCAGGGCCGCGAGCTCCGGGGCCGGTGCCACATAGCCCGGCTGCGCGGCGTAGATCGCCTCGGTGGCCGCGTAGACGGCCTCGATCCCGTCCGAGGCCAGCATCGGCTCGAGGTAGGTGATCAATGCGGCACGGTTGCCGCCGAGCGCGCCGGGGCCGGAGTCCATCAGCACGAGCGAGGCGAACAGCGACGGTTCGGCCACTACGGCCGCCCGCGCCACGAGGCCGCCGAAGGAGTGCCCTAGCAACTGCACCGGACCCGCGCCGGCCAGCTCCCGCGCCACGGCCCGCACCACCTCGCCGAGCGAGGCGGTGGTGTAGAAGTCGGGCTCCACCGGCCCGGGGGACTCGTGCTGGCCCGGCAGGTCGATGGCCACCGCGTGCAGGCCGGCGCCGGCCAACGGCGCGAGGATCGGGCCGAAGTCCTCCTTGCTGCCGGTGTACCCCGGCACCAGGAGGACCACCGGGGCGCCGTCGGCACCCGTCTGCAGCGCTGCGAGTCCCGCCACGCGGGCGGGCTCGGCATCGCCGAGGTCCAGCTGGGAGGCCGCGCTCACGAGTAGACCGTCACGCCTGATCCGGCCACTAGGAAGCCGGTGCCGAGCGGGTAGATCCGGTCGGTGCTGGCGGGCGCGGGGCTCAGCGGATACCTGGTCCGCGCCGCGCCGGTCTGCGGGTTCAGCACAGCCACCCCGGTGGCGACGGGCAGGATCAGCACCGCGCTGGACATGACGGGCACGACGTCGGCCAGCGGCGCGTCGAGCGTCGGGGCCGTGTCGCTGGTCAGGGTCCAGTCGAAGCGGGTGCCCGGGGCGGTGAGTGCGTAGGTGGTGCCGCCGGACCAGATCAGATCCCCGTCGGAGGTCTCGGTGTCGATGCTCGTGCCCAACGACGCACCGTTGGAGGCCTTCAGTGGCAGCGTCGTGGTGGTCTTGCCGGTCTTGGCCGCCAGCACCGACAGCGCCGAGCCGTCCGGGGCGAAGGCGCTGATCACGGCGCCGGCCGAGGCGGGCACCAGGTCGCTGCCCTTCAACGTCCAGACGATCTGGTCCGGGTTGCCGTTGTTGGAGCTGGAGTCGGTGTTCTCGCCCTGGTCGGTACGGAGCACCAGCTGGTCGCCGTTGGCACATTGCTTGACCTGTGAGCAGTCTCGGTGCGCGCAGGTCTGGCTGATCAGCGCGCCCGCCGTGCCGATCACGGCGCGGTGCACGCTGCAGCCCTGCTCGGCGAAGAGCCAGGCGTCGTAGCCGCTCTGGACGTTGATCGCGTAGACCGCGCCCGGGCTGACGAACATCACCGTGTCGCCGGAGATCCCGTAGGACGCGGAGCCGTTGAACTGGTGGGAGTCCTCGTCCAGCGTGCGGGTCCAGAGTCGCTTGCCGGTGCCGGTGTTCAGCGCGGTGACCTCGTCGCAGTTCCCGTCGAGGCGGTAGACGGCGATCGTCGCATCGTCGTCCTGAAGCGCGGCGCAGACGGTGCGGTCGGTGCGGGTGTAGTACCAGGTCTGCGTGCCGGTGCGGGCGTCGCGGCCCCGGACGGTGTGGGCGTCATGGGTCACCACCGTGCCGCCGTCGACCGGCGTGCCGAGGGCCGGGGTGTCGTTGCTGCTCCACACCCGCGTCGGGGTTGAGGAGCTCGTCGCGGCGGGTACCGCGGCGGGCGCCTTCCCGATCGTGTGGAGCGTCGTGTGGCTGATCTCGCCGCTGAGCCAGATCACCGAGGCCACGACCGCCAGCGCCACCAGCACCACAGCCAGGACCGCGTAGTAGCGGATCCGTGCCTTGCGGTTGCGTGCGGAGTAGCG
The DNA here is from genome assembly GCA_025963285.1 of Jatrophihabitans sp. Lineage (GTDB taxonomy): Bacteria > Actinomycetota > Actinomycetes > Mycobacteriales > Jatrophihabitantaceae > JAOPUX01. The sequence continues at coordinate 10,038 of JAOPUX010000026.1, read as the reverse complement.
CTCGAGGGCTGCCTGGCTGACGCTCACGCCGACCATCCTTGCCCATCGCCCTGTGGGCGCCGAGCAAGAGGGTCGGTGTCGCCAATCAACGCCGGGTCAGTCGGAGGCGGTGCTGCTGCCGGTACTCGCCGAGCCGCCAGCGCTACTGGAACCGCCGGAACCCGTGCCACGCCCGCGCCGACGGCGGCGTCGTGGTGCGCCGGTCGTGCCTGCGGTGGGGTCGGTGCCCTCGGCCGGGGCCGAGCCGTCGACCGGCTGTCCGGAGCGGGTGCGGGCTCGGTCACGCGGGGGTGTGGCGGCGCGGGGTGCGCGGGTAGCCGGGCGCGCGTCCTCGCGGGCGTTGCTGCTGCTGCGCTGCGGGGACTTGCGGGCGCCCTGCGGCTCGCGGCCACCGAGATCCTCCAGCGTCTCCGCGTCGAGGCCGGCACGCGTGCGGTCGCCTCGAGGCAGGGTGCCCTTGACGCCCTGCGGGATGTCCAGCTCGAGGTAGAGGTGCGGCGAGGTGGAGTACGTCTCGACCGGCTCGTGGAACGGCAGCTTGAGCTTGTCGCAGATCAGCTTCCACCGCGGGATGTCGTCCCAGTCGACGAACGTGATCGCGGTACCCGATGCCCCGGCGCGGGCCGTACGCCCGATCCGGTGGACGTAGGTCATCTCGTCCTCGGGGGCCTGGTAGTTGATGACGTGCGTGATGCCGTCGACGTCCAAGCCGCGGGCCGCGACGTCTGTGGCCACCAGAACGTCCACCTTGCCGGCGCGGAAGGCACGCAGCGCCTGCTCGCGGGCGCCCTGGCCGAGGTCGCCGTGCACCGCGCCGACGGCGAAGCCGCGGTCGGTGAGCTCGTCGGTGATCTTGGCTGCCGACCGTTTGGTGCGGACGAAGATCAGCGTCAGGCCGCGGTTGCGGGCCTGGAGGATGCGCGAGAGCAGCTCGACCTTGTCCATCGAGTGCGCGCGGTAGGCGAACTGGTCGATGTGGTCGGTGCTGGTGTTCTCCGCGGCGTGCTCGGCGCGGATCTGGACCGGCTGGTTGAGGAACGTGCGGGCCAGCGCGACGATCGGGCCGGGCATGGTGGCCGAGAAGAGCATGGTCTGCCGCGACGTCGGGACCATCTTCATGATCTTCTCGATGTCGGGCAGGAAGCCGAGGTCGAGCATCTCGTCGGCCTCGTCCAGCACGAGGGTGCGGACGTTGCCGAGCACGAGGTGACCCTGCTGGGCCAGATCGAGCAGCCGCCCGGGCGTGCCCACGACGACGTCGATGCCCTTGCGCAGCGCCTCGACCTGCGGCTCGTAGGCCCGGCCGCCGTAGATCGTCAGCACGCGGGCACCGAGCCTCTTGCCGGCCGCGGCGAGGTCACCGGAGACCTGCACGGCCAGCTCGCGGGTGGGGGCGATGATGAGCGCCTGCGGTGCGGCGGCCTCGCCACCCGGGATGGTGAGCCGGTTGAGCAGGGGCACGCCGAAGCCCAGGGTCTTGCCCGTGCCGGTGCGGGCCTGACCGATGAGGTCCTGCCCGGCCAGCGCGATCGGCAGCGTCAGCTCCTGGATCGCGAACGTCTTGACGATGCCGACGTCGGCGAGGGACTCGACGATCTCGGGCTTGATGTCGAACTCGCTGAAGGCCGGACTCGCCGGGCGCACCGGCGCGCGGGCCGCCAGTGGATCGGCGTCGATGTTCGGGTCGACGGCCGGGAGATCGCCCCCGCTCGGCGCCGCGTCGTCAGGCGCCGAGTGGTCAAGCCCGGCATCGTCGCTCAGGGGCCCGTCGGATTGTGCGTCGTCAGGCAGGGTGGAGTTGTCAGTCATAGCGGTCGCTTCCTCATCAAGGTTGCGCCGACCGCTGTAGGGATGTGGCGCCTGCGACCCAAAAGAACCAGCTAGTCGGAGGGAGGCGCCGCGCGGTCAACGCGCAGATTCTCTGTGCACCACGCCCGCAGATAGCCGGGCGTAGCGCGGTGCTACCCGGCCATGATACCTGGCTGGACCGGTAGCCTGCGGTCGTGTCCTCTGCGCCGTCCCATCCCTCGTATGAGCCGTCGTCCCAGCACGAGGCGATCATCGACCTGCTGGCCGCTCTCGCCTACGCCGAACTCTCCGCCTTCGACCGCCTCGCCGAGGACGCCAGGCTGGCACCGACGCTCGATGCCCGCGCGCGGATGGCTGGCATGGCGGCGCTCGAACTGAGCCACCACACCCTGCTGACCGCGCACCTCACCGAACTCGGTGCGGTGCCTGCCGAGGCGATGGCGCCCTTTGTCGCCGCCCTCGAGCGCTACCACGAACTCACCGCCCCCTCGACCTGGCTGGAGGCGGTCGTGAAGGCCTACGTCGGCGACGGAATGGCCGCAGACTTCTACCGTGAGGTCGCCGAGTTCGTCGACCCGTCGACGCGGCAGCTGATCCACGACGTGCTGACGCAGGGCGGGCGCGCGGAGTTCGCGGTGAGTGAGGTCCGCTCGGCGGTGGCGGCCAATCCTGCCGCGGCCGGGCGTCTAGCGCTCTGGGCGCGGCGGCTCGTCGGTGAGGCGATCAGCCAGACCCAGCACGTGCTGGCCGACCGGGACGCGCTGATGGTGCTGCTCATGCAGTCCCGCGGCGACTTCGCTGGGGTGGCCGGCCTGATCGCCCGGATCACCGAGCGTCACGAGGAGCGGATGGCCTCGCTAGGCCTCTCGACGTAGCGCGATCCTGTTGCGCTTTCCGGGTCAGGACCCCGAAAGCGCAACAAGATCACCGAGTTAGCTGGCGGCGAAGCCGACGCGACGCTGGTCGCCCTGGGCTATCTCGACGTAGGCGACGAGGTTGGCGGGGACGATCACGCGGCGGCCGCGTTCGTCGGTGAGCACCAGCTGACCGTCGACGCTCTTGAGCGCGGTGGCGACGAGCTGCTCCACCTCGTCGTGGCTCTGGGTGCTCTCCAGAACGATCTCGCGCGGCGTGTGCAGCACGCCGATCTTGACCTCCACGCGGTTCCTCCTGCGATTCGTTGGTCACTGCCTAGGAGGTCAACGCTAGCCGAGGCGGGATCGGGATGCCGCCACCGGAGGTGCGCCGAGAGCGAACGCGGGGGGTGCGCGGGGTGGCGCTACTGCCGCGGGAAGTTGGAGATGCCCCGCCAGAGCAGCGACTCGAGCAGGTGCACGGCCTCGTCCTGGGTGACGGGCCGGTCGGCGGCCAGCCACCAGCGCGCGGCCACCTGGGCGGCACCGGTGAGCGCCGTCGAGAGCAGCTCGGCGCGGGCCAGGTCGAGGCCGGTGTCGCTGGCCACCGTGTCGGCGACGGCCTGCATGGTGCGCTGCGCCACCGCCTCGACACGATCGCGGACGGCGGGCTCGTTGCCGAGATCGGTCTCGAAGATCAAACGGAAGGCGCCGTCGTTGCCGTCGCGGTCGACGAAGCCGAAGTAGGCCGAGAGCACGCCATGGATGCGTTCGCGGTTGTCGGTGGTCTTGTCGAGCGCGTCCTGCACGGCCTTGCCGAGGAGGTCGGCCTGGGTATCGAGCAGCGCGAGGTAAAGCTCGAGCTTGCCGGGGAAGTGCTGGTACAGAACCGGCTTGGAGACGCCGGCCCGCTCGGCGATGTCGTCCATGGCGGCCGCGTGGTAACCGTTGGCGACGAACACCTCCTGGGCCGCGGCGAGCAGCTGCTTGCGACGGGCGGAGCGGGGCAGACGACCGCCACGCACGACCTCCGGACCGATACCGGCGCGCGTCATGGCTGCTCCTCACCCCTCCGCCCGGGCACCACGCCAGGACGGCCCGACTCTACTAGCGAGTAGGACCTCCCCAGCGATTCGCCATTCCCGGAGTGAGCCGGACCCGCGCGGCGTCGTCGAGGGTGCCGGCGAAGAGGTCCCCGAACTCGGCCACCCGTTCGAGCACCTCGGCCGCGGTGAAACGCAGCGCGGCGCCGGAAGCGACCTCGTCCCAGGTCACGGGCGTGGAGACGGTCGGCTCGTCGCGGGCACGCAGCGAGTACGGCGCCACGGTCGTCTTGGCGGCGTTGTTCTGACTCCAGTCGACGAAGATCTTGCCGGGCCGAAGGGACTTCGTCATCCGCGAGACGACCAGCTTCGGGTGCGTCGCCTCGAGCTGCCTGGCCACGGCGTGAGCGTAGGTCGAGGTGGTCTCGGGATCATCGACGCTCACCGGTGCACTGACCTGCATCCCCTTCGATCCGGAGGTCTTGGCGCTGAGGGTGATGCCGTCCTCGGCCAGGAGCTCGCGGAGCAGGAGGGCCACCTCGCAGCACTCGCCGATGGCCGCGGGTGCACCGGGGTCGAGGTCGAAGACGAGCAGATCGGTGCGTGGTTTGTGTGCCCGTCGCGGCACGCGCCACTGCGGCACATGCAGCTCCAGCGCCGCGAGGTTCGCCAGCCAGACGAGGGTGGCCAGCTCCTCGACCACCACGTAGTCGATCGTCTCGCGCTTCTTGGTCGACCCCGGCACCGGCAGCGTCACCGTACGGACCCACTCCGGGGTGCCCCGCGAGGCGTTCTTCTCGAAGAAGAACGCGGCGTCGACCCCGTTCGGGTAGCGCTTCACGGTGAGTGGCCGGTCGGCCAGGTGGGGAAGCAGGACGGGGGCGATCCGGCTGTAGTAGTCGAGGACCTCGCCCTTCGTGAAGCCGGCCTGCGGGTAGAGCACCTTGGCCAGGTTCGTGAGCTGCAGTTGCCGCTCGCCGACCTGCACCGTCACCTTCTCAGGCATCTCCGCTGGCCTCCTCGACCGTCTTGTCCGTCCGGAGTCGCTGGAAGACGGGGTGCCGCAGCCGCCCCTCTCCCGTCCAGTCGAGGAACGCGATCTCGACGACCACGGTGGGCTCCACCCAGTGCACCCTCCGGCCCGGGCTCGCCGGGGGCTGCTCGGCGAGCACGCAGTCGGCGCGCCCCTGCAGCGCCGCCTGCAGCTCCCGTGCGGTGGCGGCCCCGATCCCGCTGCCCGCCTTGCCTGCAAAGTGGAGCGAGCCGGCTACCTGGTAGCCCAGCAGCAGCGAGCTGAGTGCCTGCGAGCCCTCGCGTGGGGACTCCCAGCCGATGACGACGAAGTCACCGCTGCGGACGAAGCGGAGCTTGCGCCAGTCCGGTGAACGCACACCCGGCTCGTAGCGTGAGCCGAGCCGTTTGGCGATTACGCCCTCCAGTGCGTGCTGGCGAGCGGCCGCCTCGGTGGCCGGGCCGTCGTCGAAGCTCGGGCTGAGCACCACACCGGTGCGGCCGTCCGCGGCCCACTGCTCCAGCGTGGCTCGCCGCTCGTGATACGGGCGGCGGCGCAGGTCGGTGCCGTCGGCGCGCAGCAGGTCGAAGACCACGAGGGAGACGGGCGTGCTCGCAGCCAGCGTCAGTGCCTCGCTCCGGCTGCGGACGTGCATGCGCAGCTGCAGCGCCTCGAAGGAGGGCCGGCCGTCGACGAAGGCGACCACCTCGCCGTCGAGCAGGGCATCGGGGCTGCCGTCGAGGGCGGTGACGAGCTCCGGGTAGGCGGTAGTGATGTCGTTCTCCGCCCGGCTCGCCAGCCGGATGCCGCGGGCTGTGACATCTACGAGAGCGCGCACACCGTCCCATTTGAACTCGAATGCCCACTCCGCCCCCACCGGAAGAACCTGGGCCGAGGTGGCGAGCATTGGCTTCACAGGTGCCATTGTGGGTAGATAAACCCTCAAGTGGCACTCGACACCCACACATTTCGAGCTGGACGGAGCTGAGCGTGCGCGCTATCTGGAAGGGCAGCATCTCCTTCGGGCTCGTCAGCATCGGGGTCAGGCTCTACTCGGCCACCGAGGAGAAGGACGTCAGCTTCCACCAGGTACGGCGTTCGGACGGCTCGCGGGTGCGCTACCGCCGGGTGGCCGAGGCCGATGGCGAGGAGGTGGCCTACGCCGACATCGCCAAGGGCTACACGCTGCCCTCCGGCGAGACAGTGGTGCTCACCGACGAGGACTTCGCCGACCTGCCGCTGCCCAGCACCCGAGTGGTGGACGTGCTGCAGTTCGTGCCCGTCGACCAGATCGACCCCATCTACTTCGCGAAGAGCTACTACCTGGAGCCGGAGAAGCCTGCGCTCAAGCCTTACGTGCTGCTCCGCGACGCCCTCGACTCCAGCGGCCAGGTGGGTGTGGTGAAGGTGGCGATCCGCAACCGCGAGCAGCTGGCCACCCTGCGGGTGCGCGAGGGCGTCATCGTGCTCTCGACGATGATCTGGCCCGACGAGGTCCGTGAGCCCGACTTCAGCTTCATCGGCGAAGACGTCGAGATCCGCCCGCAGGAGCGCGCGATGGCTGACTCCCTCGTGTCGAGCATGGCCGGCGACTTCGACTCAGACGAGTACACCGACGACTACCGCGATGCCCTGCAGAAGGTGATCGACGCCAAGATCGAAGGGCGTGAGCTCGTGGAGGTCGAGGAGGCCCAACCCACGGCTGGCAACGTCGTCGACCTGATGTCGGCGCTGCGTGCCTCGGTGGAGGCAGCGAAGTCGGCGCGCGGGGAGGTGGCCGCCGCCGCCAAGGCCCCCACCCGTAAGACCGTCACCGTGAAGGCCACCCCGGCCAAGAAGGCGGCAGCGAAGGCCCCGGCTAAGAAGGCGGCAGCGAAGGCCCCGGCTAAGAAGGCGGCAGCGAAGGCCCCGGCCAAGAAGTCGGCAGCGAAGGCCCCGGCCAAGAAGTCGGCAGCGAAGGCCCCGGCGAAGAAGGCGGCAACCAAGGCCCCGGCTAAGAAGGCGGCAGCGAAGGCCCCGGCCAAGAAGGCGGCAGCGAAGGCCCCGGCCAAGAAGTCGGCAGCGAAGGCCCCGGCCAAGAAATCGGCGTAGTCGAAAGCGACGATCACGTTCTGTGCCGAGCTGACCGATCCCTGCCCCGAAGGCCGTCACTCCGGTGCAAAACGTGATCGTTGCCTACCAAGTTGCCGCCCAGCACCACCGCAACCGGCAACAGCGTAGGCAAACGTCATCCACGCGCGGCGTAATCTCGGCAGATGGCCGTCCGCTCTACCTCCGCAGCACCCACCACGCCCCCCGCTGAGCAGCCCGTCGCGCCGGGGGAGGGCCGGCCCGCTCGCGACGCCCGCCTCTCCGACACGGTGCTGCCGGGGCCGGAGACGGTAACCGGGATCTGGCCGGGAAGGACGGTGAACGTCGGCGGCGTCGACGTCCACGTCCGAACGACACCGACGGAGAACAAGGGGGCCGAGCCGGCTCTCCTGGTCCACGGCCTCGGTGGCTCGGCCCACAACTGGACCGACTTCGCGGGCATCCTGCGCGACCAGCTCGCCATCGAGGCCATCGACCTGCCGGGCTTCGGCCGCAGCGGCCCGGCGCACGATCGCGACTACTCGCTGCGCAGCCAGGCTCGGACCGTCATCGACTACCTCGAGATCAGCGGGCGTGGCCCCGTCCACCTCGTCGGCAACTCGATGGGTGGCGCGATCAGCATCCTGGTGGCGGCCCAGCGGCCGGACCTGATCCGCACCCTCACCCTGATCTCGCCAGCAGTGCCGGACACCAAGTTCCGCGCGCACCCGCTGCGCAGCGACCCGCGCATGGCCCTGCTAATCGTGCCGATGGTCGGCGCGGCGGCCCTGCGGCGGATGCGCGGCATCGACGTCGCGACTCGGGTCCGCGCCACGATCGCGCTGTGCTTCGCCGACCCCAGCCGCTATCCCGCGACCCGGCTAGAGGAGGCGGCACAGGAGGCCACCGCCCGGCTGCGCCTGCCCTGGGCCGAGGACGCCATGCTGCGAGCCACGCGCGGCTTGGTGCGTACCCAGTTCGCCCAGCGCAGGCAGATGTGGGCGGCGCTTCGTGCGATCACGGCGCCGACACTCGTGCTCTGGGGAGACGAGGACAGGCTCGTCGCACCTGATCTGGCGCCCGTGGTGGCCGCGGCCCTGCGCAACAGCAGGCTGCTCGTCCTGGAGCATGTGGGGCACACGGCGATGATGGAGGACCCGCTCACCTCTGCACGGGCCGTGCTGGCGCTCGTCGAGGATGCGGCGAAGCTGAGTTGACCTTGGCCGTGTTGGCACGACTCGGCCAGCCCTGTGTGGCACCCTGAGATCCGTGGCCGACCGCCCCGAACCCCGTCCCGGGACATCACTGGATCACCAGCCGGTACCCGTGCCCGGACGCGACCCGTCTGCCGACATCGCCGCCGCGCGGCGTGGCGTGGCGACCTTCGACGCTGGTGACGAGCCGGGTGTGGGTGACGCGGTCCGCGGCTTCACCCGGCGCTACGGCTGGCGGGCTTACGCGCTGCCCATTCTCGTGATCATCACGATCGTCGCGCTGATGACGGTGAAGGACCCGTCGGCCGGTGAGCGTGGCACGTCCGCCGCCCCGACCACCGCGCAGCCAAGTAGCACCGGTGCCTCCAACCCGCCGGCGGCGAGCGACACCACGGTGCACTCCGAGTCGGCCTCGCCGAACAGCGTGCCGCTCAACGCCCTCTCCCTGCCTCCGGGGGCGCCGTACACCAAGAGTGGCGAGGGAACGTACTCGATCGTGAAGGGCACCACGAAGCCGTTCGGTCACTCGTCCACGGGCAAGATCTGGACCTACGACATCGAGGTCGAGAAGGGCGTCACCGGCATCGACGTGGCGCAGTTCGCCGCACTGGTCGACCAGACGCTCGCCGATCCGCGCAGCTGGTCGGGCCACGGCGTCGAGCTGCAGCGGGTCGACTCGGGGACCCCAGACTTCCGGGTGAGCATGACGTCGGCCTTCACGGTGCGTAAGTACTGCGGCTACACGATCAAGATCGAGACGTCGTGCTACGCGGCGGCCGGATCGGTGTCGGGACTCGCCGTCAACCGGGTGGTCTTCGACGACGCGCGCTGGGTGCGTGGCGCGCCGTCCTACATCGCCGATCTCACCGCCTACCGCACGTACATGATCAATCACGAGGACGGTCACGCCCTCGGCCACATGCACGCGCACGAGTGCCTCGCCGACGGCTTGGCGCCAGCGATGATGCAGCAGACGATCGGTCTCAAGACGCCGAGCGGGAAGCTCTGCGAGGCCAACCCGTGGCCTTACCCGCAGGGTGCAAAGGATGCCCCGGGCGCCGAGGCGGTCGACACCCGGCAGAACAACGAGTACTACCTGCAGGGCGGCGAGTAGCGCCCAGCAGGATCGCGCCCGTGCCGGATGGGGGAGACTGGACGGGAATGGCCGCCCTGGGGACGGGGTTAGGTCTGACGTTCCTAGGAAGTCGAATGCAAAGGACAGTTGCTGTGTCGACACTGCCGCCGCTGGTGGAGCCCGCCGAGTCGCTCACGATCGATGAGGTGCGCCGCTACAGCCGCCACCTGATCATCCCCGACGTCGCCATGACCGGGCAGAAGCGCCTCAAGAACGCCAAGGTGCTCTGCGTCGGTGCCGGTGGCCTCGGCTCGCCCGCGCTGATGTACCTCGCCGCGGCGGGGGTCGGCACGCTCGGCATCGTCGAGTTCGACACGGTCGACGAGTCGAACCTGCAGCGTCAGATCATCCACGGGCAGAGCGACATCGGCCGCTCGAAGGCCGAGTCGGCACGCGAGTCGGTCAACGAGATCAACCCGCTGGTCAACGTCATCGTGCACGACCTGCGGCTGGACAACGACAACGTGCTGGAGATCTTCAGCCAGTACGACCTCATCGTCGACGGCACCGACAACTTCGCCACGCGGTACATGGTCAACGACGCCGCGGTGCTGCTGGACAAGCCCTACGTCTGGGGCTCGATCTACCGCTTCGACGGTCAGGCTTCGGTCTTCTGGAACAAGTACGGCCCGAACTACCGCGACCTCTACCCGGACCCGCCGCCGCCCGGCATGGTGCCCTCGTGCGCCGAGGGGGGCGTGCTCGGCGTGCTGTGCGCGTCGATCGGCTCGATCATGGCCACCGAGGCGATCAAGCTGATCACCGGCATCGGCGAGCCGCTGCTCGGCCGCCTGATGGTCTACGACGCCCTCGAGATGACCTACCGCACCGTCAAGATCCGCAAGGACCCCGAGGTCAAGCCGGTCACCGAGCTCATCGACTACGAGAGCTTCTGCGGCAA
>JAOPUX010000018.1 GCA_025963285.1 Jatrophihabitans sp. | reverse complement strand
GTTCGCTGCCCATGAGGCAGCGAACGAACCACTATTTGCTGGTGCTTGGGCGCTACAGCGCGGCGATGTCCGCCTGCTTGGCGCGGACGGCCTCAGCCGCCTCCTTGAGCCCGGCGAGCTCGGAATCGGTGAGGTCGCGCTCGACGATCCGCTTCACGCCGGTGCTGCCGATCTCGGCCTCGACGCCGAGGTAGACACCGTCGATGCCGTACTCCCCGTCGACCCAGGCACAGACCGGGATGATGGCGCCCGAGTCGGTGATGACGGCTTTGGCCATGCGCGCGGCAGCGGCTGACGGGGCGTAGTAGGCCGAACCCGTCTTGAGCAGCGCCACGACCTCGGCGCCGCCGTTGCGGGTGCGGGTGACGAGCTCCTCGATCTTGTCGGCGTCCAGGACGTCGGCGAGCGGCTTGCCGTCGACGAAGCAGGCCGAGGGCACCGGCACCATGGTGTCGCCGTGCGAGCCGAGGGTCAGCGTCTGCACCGAGCCGACCGGCACGCCGAGCGTGGTGGCCACGTTGTTGGTGAAGCGCGCCGTGTCGAGCACGCCGGCCTGGCCGAATACGCGGTTCTTCGGGAACGCCGACGCGAGCTGCGTCAGGGCGGTCATCTCGTCGAGCGGGTTGGAGACGACGACGATCACGGCCTCCGGCGAGTACTCGGCGATCTTCTCCGCCACGCCACGGACGATCTTCGCGTTGACCTCGAGCAGGTCCATGCGGCTCATGCCGGGCTTGCGCGGCAGGCCTGCGGTGATCACGACCACGTCGGAGCCGGCGGTGGGCTCGTAGCCGCCGCCGTCGACCGTGGTGGTGGCGCCGACGACCGTGGTCTCGAAGCCCTCGATGGGTCGGGACTGGTTCAGGTCGAGCGCCAGGCCCTCGGCCTTGCCCTCGACGATGTCAGTGAGGACGACGGTCTCGAAGACGTCGTACTCTGCCAGGCGCTGAGCGGTGGTGGATCCGTAGAAGCCGGCACCGACAACGGTGACCTTGCCGCGACGGGACATAAGTCGTCTCCTCTTAGGTTCTGCGAACAAATCCGCGGGCTGCGAGGGTGCCGCAATATCGCATTGCGTACCGCTGGGGAGGCTAGTCCGCCGCTCCGGAGCTAGTGCAGGCGGATGGCGACAGTGATAAGGACGCCACCCAGAACGGCCATCGTCGCCGTGTCCCGCACGCGTCCGCGGACGACCAGCATGCCCGCCCGGGCAGGTGGCAGGAGGCCGCGGAAGAGGGCCGCGGCCACCGGCGCCGCCGCGATCACGATCACCCCACGTCGCCAGTGACCGTGGAACAGGAGCAGGTAGACGACCGCCGCGAGCAGCGCCGCCATGACGATGACGAACGGGTACTCCGCTGCCAGCCACCGCCGGATGCGTACCGCCATGTCAGCCGGCAGCTGCCCGTTCAGCGGCGTCGACGACATTGCTCAGCAGCATCGCCCGGGTCATCGGCCCCACACCGCCGGGGTTGGGCGAGAGGAAGCCGGCGACCTCGGCGACATCCGCCGCGACGTCGCCGGCGATCTTGCCGTCGACCCGGCTGACGCCGGCGTCGAGCACCGCGGCGCCCGGCTTGATCATGTCGGCAGTGACGAGACCCGCCGAACCGGCCGCGGCCACCACGATGTCGGCCTGGCGCACGATGCTCGCGAGATCCCGGGTGCCGGTGTGGCACATCGTCACGGTCGCGTTCTCGCTGCGCCGGGTGAGCATGAGCCCGAGCGGCCGGCCGACGGTGATTCCGCGGCCGATCACCACCACGTGGGCGCCCGCGATCGGCACCTCGTAGCGGCGCAGCAGCTCGATGATGCCGGTGGGCGTGCAGGGCAGCGGCGCCGGCTTGCCGAGCACCAGCCAGCCCAGGTTCGTCGGGTGCAGCCCGTCGACATCCTTGAGCGGGTCCACCCGCGCCAGGATCGCATTTTCATCGAGCCCGGTCGGCTGCTGCACCAGGAACGCCGTGCAGGCGGGATCCGCGTTGAGCTCGTCGATCACTGCCTCCACCTCGGCCTGGGTGGCGGTGGCGGGCAGGTCCCGCCGGATGCTGGCGACGCCGATCTCCGCGCAGTCCTTGTGCTTGGCGTTGACGTACCAGTGGCTGGCCGGGTCGTCGCCGACCAGCACCGTGCCCAGCCCCGGTACGACACCGCGCTCGGCCAGCGCGGCCACGCGGGCCTTGAGTTCGACCTTGATCGTGGCGAGGGTGGCGGTGCCGTCCAGGCGGGTAGCTGTCACGAGGCGATCCTTCCAGACGTCAGTGGGTGAAGTGCCGCGTCCCGGTGAAGTACAGCGTTGCCCCGACTGCCTCGGCAGCCGCGATGACCTCGGCGTCCCGGATCGAGCCGCCCGGCGAGACGATCGTCCGCACCCCGGCGTCGAGGAGCACCTGTAGGCCGTCGGCGAAAGGGAAGAAGGCATCCGAGGCCGCCACCGACCCGGCGACGCGGTCACCGGCCCGGGTGACGGCGAGCATGCACGAGTCGACGCGATTGACCTGCCCCATGCCGATGCCGACGGTGGCACCGCCCTTGGCCAGCAGGATGGCGTTGGACTTCACCGAGCGCAGCGCCCGCCAGCCGAAGACGGCATCGGCCAGGGTGGCCTCTTCGGCCGGCTCCCCCGCGACGAGCGTCCAGGTGGCCGGGTCGTCGCCCGGGGCGTCGTTGCGGTCTGCCCCTTGGACGAGAAGGCCGCCGGAGACCGGCCGCGTCTCCAGCCCCGGCCCAGCCGGCCGCGGCCCGGCGACCAGCACACGCAGGTCAGTCTTCTTGGCCCAGCGCTCGAGCACGCCCTCTTCGTAGCCGGGGGCGATGACGACCTCGGTGAAGATCGGGCCGAGCTGGTTGGCCAGCTCCATGGTCACCGGACGGTTGGTCGCGACGACGCCGCCGTACGCGCTCACCGGGTCGCAGTCGTGGGCCCTGCGGTGCGCCTCGGCGATGTCGGCGCCGACGGCGATCCCGCACGGGTTGGCGTGCTTGATGATCGCCACGCACGGCTCGTCGAAGTCGTAGGCGGCCTTCCAGGCCGCGTCGGAGTCGACGTAGTTGTTGTAGCTCATCTCCTTGCCGGAGAGCTGGTCGGCCTGCGCCACCCCGGCAGGGGCGCCGGGCGTGATGTAGAGGGCGGCGCTCTGGTGCGGGTTCTCCCCGTAGCGCAGCACCGCGGCGCGCTCGTACGAGGCCGCGATCCAGCCCGGGAAGCCACTGGAGGTGCCGTCGATCTCGTCGTCCGGGGATACGACGCTACCCAGCCACGACGCCACGGCGATGTCGTAGGCGGCCGTGTGCCGGAACGCTGCCAGGGCTAGCCGCTGCCGAGCGGCGAGGTCGAAACCGCCGGCCCGGACGGCGGCCAGCACCTCCGGGTACGACGCAGGATCGACGACGACGGCCATGGAGCCGTGGTTCTTCGCACTGGCACGCACCATGGCCGGCCCGCCGATGTCGATCTGCTCCACCACCTCGGGCGGGGTGGCGCCGCTCGCGACCGTCTCCCGGAAGGGGTAGAGGTTGGCGATCAGCAGCTGGAAGGCCTCGATGCCCAGCCCGTCGATGGTCTCGACGTGCGCCGGGTCGAACTGGTCGGCGAGCAGCCCGGCGTGCACCTTCGGGTGCAGCGTCTTCACCCGGCCGCCGAGGATCTCCGGAAAACCGGTGACCTCGTCGACGGCCGTCACCGGGATGCCCAGGTCTCGGATGCGGGCGGCCGTTGAGCCGGTGGAGACGATCTCCACCCCGGCGGCGTGCAGCCCCGCGGCCAGTTCGTCGAGGCCGGACTTGTCGTAGACGCTGATGAGGGCGCGGCGGACGGCGAGCTGGGTCATCTGGTGTTCTCCACTGTGTTGATCGGCTCGGCTGCGGTGCAGAGCCGACGGATGGCCTGGACGTAGAGCGGCTTCTCGGCGGCCTGGATACGGGTTCGCAGGCTCTCCTCGTCGTCGTCGGGCAGCACCGGCACCGCCTGCTGGACGATGATCGGCCCGGTGTCGACGCCCTCGTCGACCCAGTGCACGGTGACACCGGTCTCGGTGGCACCTGCGGCCAGCGCGTCGCGAATGGCGTGGGCGCCGGGGAAGGCGGGAGAGAGCGCCGGGTGGGTGTTGACGATGCGGAAGCGGCGCACCACTTCGGGGGCGAGCAGCCTCATGAAGCCGGCGAGCACCACAAGGTCCGGCTCGTAGGACGCGATGGCCTCGGCGAGACCGGCGTTCCAGGCCGCGCGGTCGGGGTAGTCGCGCAGCGCGCGGGCGAAGGTCGGCACGCCCGCCGCCTCGGCACGCGTCATGGCGGTGCAGTCGGGCCGGTCCGTTCCTGCGGCAACCACCAGCGGCCCCAGCTCCGGATCGTCCAGGATCGCCTGCAGAGTGCTACCCGAACCGGAGGCGAGAGCCACGATCTGAGCTCTCCGCGCCGCCACGACACCCACCCTAGCGGTGCCGTTCAGCCGGCGAGCTTGCCGTCCTGCGCGTCCTCGGCGGGCTCATCGGTCACCGCGCGCAGCGTCGTGGTGCGGGTGGGGGTCCAGTCAGCCACTGGGACGGGCGTGACGGCATCGCCCGGGACAGGGGTGACGGCGGGGTGCCGGACGCTGCCCAGCAGGGCCGCCGCGGCAACTGCCACCGCAGCCACCACGCCGACCTCCAGACCAGTGGCCAACCCCAGCCGCCACGGAGACGGCCCGACCGCGCTGAGCCGGGCCGCGCCCACCGAGCCGCCGCCCTGCCAGCCGAGCAGTGTCATGACCAACGCCGTGCCGAGCGCCCCGGCGGCCACCACCCGGAGCCGGTTCACCAGCCCCGGCACCCGGGCGGCCAGCCGGGCGAGCAGGGCACCACCGGCGACGAGCAGCAGCGCAGCCAGAACCCACACCACCGGCCCGGCGCCGCTGCCCGAGGGGACGGCGGCGAGCACCGGGAAGGCCGGCAGCGTGCCATGCGCGGTGCCGGTGAGGCTGACGGAGGTGCCGTGGCCGAGGGCGAAGCCCGGGCCGGCGAGGTAGGAGGCCCCGGCGATGGCTGCGTTCGGTGCCGAGAGGATGCCGAGCAGCAGGATCGGCACGCCGCCCCAGCCGCCGCCGACCTGGCGGGAGAGCTCCTCCACTTCGCGGTGGTGCAGCATGAGCGAGCCGAGCACGAGGAGCGCACCGAAGCCCAGGTAGACGGTGACCATCGCCGCGACACCGCGAGCGGCCAGCTGGAGTTCGGCCGGCACCTCGGCCAGCAGGCGCTCGCGTAGCGGCGTCGATCGGATGAAGGCCACCCCGCCGGTGAGCGCGAAGAGCAGCAGGGCGCTGAGCCCCACCCCGACGATCGAGGCGTGGCTGGTGCCGAGCGTGGCGAACGGCACCACGACGACGGCGGCCACCATGAAGCTGAGCGACTGGGCCGCTCCGGCCACGATCAGCCTGGCGGGGTCCTGCTCGTCGAGTTCGGCCGCGACGTCGGCCAGCCCGGAACCGGCCCGCCACGCGGTGATCCCGACCGCGATCATCATGCCGAGTGGCAGCCAGTTCCCGCTGACGCCGTCGACCGTGATGCCGCCATGCAGGGCCGCAAGAAAGGTCAGCAGGCCGGCGCGGATGGCCGAACCGGTGCGTCCGCTGCTCCCACCGGAGACGGGTAGCCACAGGGCCGCGACGAAGACGATCGCGATCGTGGCGCAGACGACGGCCGCCCCGACACCCGTCCAGGCGGCGGCCAGCCAGAGCGAGCGGCCGGCAGCATCGGGGACGACGCTGCGCCGGCTCGTCTCGGTGGTCGTCTCGACGTCGCGCGGCACGCCCCCAGCGTCGCAAGCCGGAGACGGCTTGCCGTTCAGGCTCGCCGCGCGACGTTCTTGATCGACTCGCCCGGATACTCGCCAGGGCGTGAACCTCGGCGAGTTGATCACTCGCAATACAGCGGGGGCCGGCCCGCTCTCGCGACCCGGCCCCCGTCTTGGCTGCGGTGGTGCTTACTTGCCGATCTTGGGGATGTTGCTCAGCGGGCCCGGCAGCGCCGTGTTGGTCTGCTGCGCCCGCATCAGCGACAGGACAAGCCCCGCGATGATGACGATGAAGCTGATCCAGAACCCGAAGCCGTGGCCGCGGTCGAGACCCTTGAGGTCCGGCACGTTGCCTGGGTAGACGAACAGCGCCAGGATCACGCAGATCGTGGCCAAGCCGAAGGCCAGCACGCTGATGACCCGATTCGGCAGCGGCAGCTTGACGTTCGGCTGGAACAACGTCAGCGCGACGGCGGCGGCACCGATGACGGCCAGCAACGCGGCGAACCATCCGAAGAAGCCGTTCCACGCGGATTCACTACCCGAGCTGGTGTAACCGGCGTAGGACGCACTGACCGTGTAGTACGAGAAAGTCGAGAAGATAAATGCAAGGACACCCGCACCCAGGATGGCCCAGTCGAGCGAGTTGACCGACTTGGGGTCGAAGCTGCCTCCACCGGCTGGCGGCTGACCGGGCGGCGGGCCCCAGTTGCCCGGGGGTGGCGGTGGCGGCCCCTGCGGGGGCGGCGGCGGTGGCGGTTGGAACGTCATGGCGTTCTCCTCGTCAATGTTCGGGACCCTCCCGGCTAAGAAATTAGCGCGGTCCGTGCGGGTTGCCTACAGGCAACGCAGTCGGGTTTGCGCTGACTTCCTCTCCAGAGGAGTGCACCGATGGCGGGCTGATACTCCGAGACCGGCTCTAAGTGGTCTCTCAGCGCAGCGTAACCCGAGACGTGACGACGGCCCCGCCGCCGCGCAGGATGCGCGGAAACAGGGCCGTCGAGGTGAGGACCTTCGGCAGGGACGATCAGCCCTGCAGGATCTCGCGCATCAGCCGGGCCGTCTCCGACGGGGTCTTGCCCACGCGCACACCGGCGGCCTCGAGGGCCTCCTTCTTGGCCTGAGCCGTGCCCGACGAGCCGGAGACGATGGCGCCGGCGTGGCCCATCGTCTTGCCCTCGGGGGCGGTGAAGCCGGCGACGTAACCGACCACCGGCTTGGTGACGTTGGCCTTGATGTAGGCCGCGGCACGCTCCTCGGCGTCGCCACCGATCTCGCCGATCATCACGATCGCGTCGGTCTCGGGGTCGGCCTGGAAGGCCTCGAGGGCGTCGATGTGGGTGGTGCCGATGATCGGGTCGCCGCCGATGCCGATGGCGGTGGAGAAACCGAAGTCGCGCAGCTCGAACATCATCTGGTAGGTCAGCGTGCCCGACTTCGACACCAGGCCGACGCGGCCCGGGCCGGCGATGTCGGCCGGGATGATGCCGGCGTTGGACTTCCCGGGGCTGATGATCCCGGGACAGTTCGGGCCGATGATGCGGGTGCTCTTGCCCTGGGCGTAGGCCCAGAACGCGGCGGTGTCGTGTACGGCCACCCCCTCGGTGATCACCACGGCCAGCGGGATCGCGGCGTCGATCGCCTCGATGACCGAGTCCTTGGTGAAGGCCGGTGGCACGAAGCCGACCGTGACGTTCGCGCCCGTCTCGGCGATGGCCTCCTCGACCGAGGCGAAGACCGGCAGGGTGACGTCGTCGAAGTCGACCTTGGTGCCGGCCTTGCGGGCGTTGACGCCGCCGACCACCTGCGCGCCGGAGGCGAGCATGCGGCGGGTGTGCTTCATGCCCTCGCCACCGGTGATGCCCTGGACGATGATCTTGGAGTTCTCGTCGAGGAAGATTGCCATGTCAGTTACCTGCGTTCGCGAGCTCGGCAGCCTTGTCGGCCGCGCCGTCCATGGTTTCGACCACCGTGACGAGCGGGTGGTTGCGCTCGGCGAGGATCCGCCGGCCCTCGATGACGTTGTTGCCGTCCAGCCGCACGACCAGCGGCTTGGTGGCGGAGTCACCCAAGGTGTCCAGGGCGCCGACGATGCCGTTGGCCACCGCGTCACAAGAGGTGATGCCACCGAAGACGTTGACGAAGACCGAGCGGACGGCCGGGTCGTTGAGGATGATGTCGAGGCCGTTGGCCATCACCTCGGCACTCGCGCCGCCACCGATGTCGAGGAAGTTGGCCGGCTTCACGCCGCCGTGCTTCTCGCCGGCGTAGGCCACGACGTCGAGCGTCGACATCACCAGCCCAGCACCGTTACCGATGATGCCGACCTCGCCGTCGAGCTTGACGTAGTTGAGGTGCTTCTCCTTGGCCTTGGCCTCGAGCGGGTCGGCGGCGGCCTTGTCCTCGAGCGCGGCGTTGCCGGGCTGACGGAAGTCGGCGTTCTCGTCCAGGCTGACCTTGCCGTCGAGGGCGACGATGCTGCCGTCACCCACCCGGGCGAGGGGGTTGACCTCGACCAGCGTGGCGTCGGTGCCCACGAACGTGTCCCAGAGCTTCACCAGGATCTCGGCGATCTGGTCGACGATCTCGGCCGGGAACTTGCCCGCGATCGCGATCTCACGACCCTTGGCTAGATCGACACCGGCGATCGCGTCGACCGGCACCTTGGCGAGAGCGTCGGGACGCTCGACCGCCAGCTGCTCGATCTCCATGCCGCCCTCGTAGGAGGCCATCGCGAGGAAGGTGCGGTTGGAGCGGTCCAGCAGGTAGGAGACGTAGTACTCCTCCTTGATGTCCGCGCCTGGGTCGACGAGCACCCGGTGGACCGTGAGGCCCTTGATGTCCATCCCGAGGATCGCCTCGGCGTGGGCCGCTGCCTCATCGGGGGTCTTCGCGACCTTGACGCCGCCGGCCTTGCCGCGGCCGCCGATCTTGACCTGCGCCTTGACGACGGTGACTCCGCCGATCTTCTCGGCGATCGCCTTGGCCTCAGCCGGGGAGGTGGCTACTTCACCGAGGCTGA
This sequence comes from Jatrophihabitans sp., assembly GCA_025963285.1. GTDB lineage: Bacteria > Actinomycetota > Actinomycetes > Mycobacteriales > Jatrophihabitantaceae > JAOPUX01. The sequence goes on along the minus strand of JAOPUX010000018.1, from coordinate 8,898 downwards.
CGGGCACCCCGTACTGCTTGAAGAGCTCTTTGGCCTGGTACTCGAACAGATCCACGCTGATACGTCCGTTTCTCGTGACGTTGTTGAACAACTGGTGACGGCCCAAACGACAGAAGCCTAGGCCCGTCGGCCCGCGAACGACTCTTCCCTGAGACTGGATTCACCTCTCCCGCCCCGACGATGGCGTACTTTGTGCCCACTGGCGGCGCTGGCGGCGCGCTTTGTGCCCACTGGCGGCGCTGGCGAGGCCGTCCAGCACCCGTACCGCGCACAAAGACACGCGGCGCTGGTGGGCGAGCTAGTCAGAGCTTCTGGAGCGGCGCATAGCGCAGCATCAGCCACTTCAGGCCGGCGCTGCCGAAGTCGACCTGGGCCTGGGCCCCGTCACCGGCGCCACGGGTGGCCACCACGGTGCCGAGTCCCCAGGCGTCGTGGGTGACGCGGTCGCCTGGATCGAGCGACGGCACCGCGCGGTTGCCCACACCGCCCCGCAGCCCACCGCGGGCGAGCTTCGTCGAGGCCAGCTGCTCCTGGGCGCTGCGGCGGGGGGCGGCGCGGTACCCGTGATCGCCGTGCTGCCCCGGACCGTCGTCATCAAAGCCTCCGACGAAGGGCTGGCGGCCGACAGCGCCGGACCACTCCGCCAGCTCGGCGGGGATCTCGTCGAGGAACCGCGACGGCGGGTTCCACGACGGCGCACCCCAAGCCGACCGCGAGAGCGCGCGGGAGAGGTAGAGGCGCTCGCGGGCGCGGGTAATGCCGACGTAGGCGAGCCGGCGCTCCTCGGCTAGTTCATTCGGGTCGCCGAGCGTGCGCATGTGCGGGAAGACGCCGTCCTCGAGCCCGGTGAGGAAGACGACGGGGAACTCGAGGCCCTTTGCCGTGTGCAGCGTCATCAGCGTGACAAGACCGCCTGCGGCGTCCGGGATCGAGTCTGCGTCGGCCACCAGGGAGACCTGCTCGAGGAACGCGTCGAGCGAGGTCGCCTCGTCGGTGCCGGCACGCTGCTCCTCGAACTCCCGCGCGACGCTGACGAGCTCGCGCAGGTTGTCGACCCGGACCTCGTCCTGCGGATCGCGGCTGTCCTGCAGTTCGCGCATCAGGCCGGAGCGGTCGAGCACCGCCTCCAGGATCGAGCTGGGCGTGCCGTCGGGACCAGCAGCCACGCCCCGCAGGCCGGTGATGAGCTCGGTGAAGTCCCGCAGCGCGTTGACGGCCCGGCTCTGCAGGCCGATCGTCTCGTCGACGACCTCCAGGGCAGCACCGAAGGAGATCCGCTCGCGGTCGGCGAAGCGCTCCACAGTGTCCTCGGTGTTGCGGCCGATGCCACGCCTCGGGGTGTTGAGGATGCGGCGCAGCGAGACGACGTCGTCGGAGTTGGCGATCACCCGCAGGTAGGCCAGCGCGTCACGGATCTCCTTGCGCTCGTAGAAGCGCACCCCGCCGACCACCTTGTACGGCATGCCGACCCGGATGAAGACCTCTTCGAAGACACGCGTCTGCGCGTTGGTGCGGTAGAAGATCGCGACGTCGGAGGGCTGCACGCCCTTCTCGTCGGAGAGCTCGTCGATGCGCTGGGCGACCCACGCGGCCTCGTCGTGCTCGTTCTCGGCGACGTAGCCGAGGATCTTCTCCCCCGCGCCGGCCTCGGACCAAAGGTTCTTCGGGCGACGGTCCGGGTTGCGGGCGATCACCGCGTTGGCCGCGCTGAGGATGTTCTGCGTGGAGCGGTAGTTCTGCTCCAGCAGGATCGTGGTGGCGTTGGGGTAGTCGCGCTCGAACTCGAGGATGTTGCGGATCGTGGCGCCGCGGAAGGCATAGATCGACTGGTCGGCGTCGCCCACCACGGCCAGCTCGGCCGGGTCCTCGATGCCCTGGGTGAGCTCGCGGACCAGCGTGTACTGCGCGTGGTTGGTGTCCTGGTACTCGTCGACGAGAACGTGCCGGAAGCGCCGGCCGTAGTGCTCGGCGATGTCGGCGTGGTTCTGCAGGAGCCCGACCGTGGACATGATCAGATCGTCGAAGTCGAGGGCGTGGGCCTCGCTGAGGCGGCGCTGGTAGCGGCTGTACGCCTCGGCCAGCACCTTGTCGTTCGCGGTGCCGCCGACCGCCGTCTCGGCCCATCTCTCCGCGGTGACGAGCTCGTTCTTGAGGTTGCTGACCTGCGCCGAGAGCGAGCGCGCGGGGTAGCGCTTGGGGTCGAGGTCGAGCTCGCGCCCCACCATCGTCATCAGCCGCTTCGAGTCGTCGGCGTCGTAGATCGAGAACGAGGTCTTGAGGCCGAGGGCCTTGCCGTCACGCCGCAGGATCCGCACACACATGGAGTGGAAGGTGGAGACCCACATCGACCGAGCCCGTGGTCCGACCAGGGCAGCCACCCGCTCCTTCATCTCGCCCGCGGCCTTGTTGGTGAACGTGATGGCCAGGATCTCCCCGGGCTGGGCGCCCCGCTCGGCCAGCAGGTAGGCCACCCGGTGGGTGAGCACGCGCGTCTTGCCCGAGCCGGCGCCGGCAACGATCAGGAGCGGACCGCCCTGATGGACGACGGCGGCGCGCTGCTGACTGTTGAGCCCGTCGAGCAGGGTGGCGGGATCGACCGCGATCCGGGTACGCGGCCGCTCATGCCCTCCGGATTCCGGCATGTCGAGGAGAAAGTCGAGCTCGTGAGTCATCGTCGTCCAGCCTACGGGCGAGCACCGTCAATGCAGGCCGGCCGGAGCTCTGAGCGCGGGAGCAACCTGAGGGGTGACCGATTCACCGCCGGCCCGCACCGACCGAGCGTCCGCGCAGTTGCCGCAGGCGGTACAGGCGTGTCACCATGAGTGTGTGCGCAACTATGTCAGCGAGTTTTTCTACGGGTGCCGCTCGGTACCCGTCGTGACTGGCTGACTCACACTCACCATCCGACGCCCCGGGCCGAGAGCCGCGGGGCGTTTGTCGTGCCGGGGCCTCTACAGCTCCGACAGCCGACATCCGAGAGCAGGAAGACCATGACCACCGCCGTGAACCCTGACGCCGCGAACGCCGCAGCAGCCGCGAGCGCCGCAGCCGCGAACGCCGCCGAGGCACAGGCAGCGATCCCCGTGCTGCGCGAGCAGATCGATGCGCTCGACGAGGCGATCATCCGTCTCGTCGCCGAACGGGCGCGCGTCTCGCGCCGCATCCAGACCGCCCGCATCAACGCCGGCGGCACCCGCGTCGAGCTCGGCCGCGAACGCGTCGTGCACGCGAACTACCGTGACGGCCTCGGACCGGACGGCCCGCACCTGGCCGACGCGCTCCTCCAGGTCTGCCGCGGCACCCGCTAGAGGCAGCACCGCTAGAGGCAGCACCGCTAGAGCATGCGCCGATCGGCCGCCCACCGGGTGAGCTGGTGCCGGCTCGAGAGCTGCAGCTTGCGCAGCACATTCGACGCGTGCGTCTCCACGGTCTTGATCGAGATGAAGAGCTCGGCCGCGATCTCCTTGTACGCGTAGCCGCGGGCGAGCAGCCGCAGCACCTCACGTTCACGCGGGGTGAGCTGGTCGAGATCGGTGTCGACGGACGGCGTCACCGGGGTGTCCCGGAAGGCGTCGAGGACGAAACCGGCCAGCCGCGGGCTGAAGACCACGTCCCCATCGGCGACCCTGGTGATCGCGTCGGCGAGATCGTCGGCCGAGATCGTCTTCGTGACATAGCCTCGGGCGCCTGCGCGGATGAGCGCGATCACGTCCTCGGCGGCATCGGAGACCGAGAGCGCGAGGAAGCGGGTGCCGGGCAGGTCGGCACCCACAGCCTCGATCACGGCCAGCCCGCCACCGTCGGGCATGTGCACGTCCAGCAGGACGACGTCGGGGACGGTCTCCCGGATCGCCGTCACGGCAGAGGCCGGGTCGCCCGCCTCGGCCACCACCGTCACCCGGGTGCCCAGCTCGCTACGCACGCCCGCCCGGAACATGGCGTGGTCGTCGACGAGCACCACCCGCACCTCACTCATAGGGGCATCCGGATGTGGATCTCCGTGCCGGCGCCCGGAGCGCTGCTGACCTCGACGCTGCCCCCGTGCCGCTCGACCCGGCCGACGATCGACCCGCGCACACCCTGCCGGTCCTCGGCCACGCCGGCCAGGTCGAAGCCGGTGCCACGATCCTTCACGAAGATGTCGACGACGCCGGCCTGGACCTCGGCATAGAGGGACACCGCGGTGACACCCGAGTGCTTGGCCGCGTTGACCATCGCCTCGCGGGCGGCGTCGACGGCCGCGGAGAGGTCGTCGGTCAGCACGACATCGCCGACCAGCACGACCTCGACAGAGACCGCGTACCCGTCCTCGACCTCGGCGGCGGCACGGCGCAGCTGGTCGGCGAGCTGTCCTGAGGCGGTGCGCGTGCCGTAGAGCAGGGTCCGCAGCTCGCGCTCCTGACCACGTGCCAACCGGGCCACCTCCCGTGGCGAGGCGGCGTTGCGCTGGATGAGAGCGAGCGTCTGCAGCACCGAGTCGTGCAGGTGCGCGGCGATGTCGGCCCGCTCCTGCGAACGGATCCGCTCACTACGCTCTGCCCCGAGCTGGGCGACGAGCCGCATCCACCAGGGACCGGTGAGCAGGGCCAGCCCGACGATCGTGACGGCCATGGCCAGCAGGCCGTCCCGCACTGCGGAGAAGTCGGCGCGGGCCAGCACGATCGCCCCACCTGCGATCACGAGCACCGCGCCCGCCACGAGACGCACCCGGCCGAGCGTGTCGGTGCCCTCGGCAGCCAGCGAGGTACGGGAGAGGCGACGCAGCCGGACCCGTTCGACGTCGGTGGCCTGGCGCCAGATCAGCGCCCCGCCGAGGCAGGCCAGCAGGGTCGGCAGGAAGAGCCGGCCTCCGGAGGGCACCGCGAGGAAGACGCCGCTCACCGCCGCGACCAGGGCGATCCCCCCGATGAGGTACTCCAGCCAGACCGGCAGGCGCCCCCGCCCCGAACCGGGCGGCGTGGGCAGCACGATCCAGTAGGCCCCGTAGAGCGCCACGCCCAGCCCGCCGGAGATGGTCAACGCCACGAAGACGGCACGTACCAGCCGCCGCCGCACGTGCAGGTGCTCGGCGATCCCGGTGACCACTCCCCCGATCAGCCCGCTGTCCGGCCGCCGGTAGAGCCGTGGCACCGCAGTGTGTGCGAGCAGGCCCGGCGCGGAGGTCACCACGCCATGATCCCGGTCCGGCGTGGCCTCGCGCATCAGGTGCACCCCTGAGGGGCGGAATCAGGGTCAGAATCAGGGCAGAGCCTGATGCGCCGAGCCGACGGGAGTAGCAGCCTCTCCACCATGACCACGACTGAGCCTCTGGGCAGCTACACCCCGCCCGCACCACAGCGCACCCTCCGACGCAGCCGCACCGACCGCGTCGGAGCCGGTGTGGCAGGCGGGCTGGGCGAGTACTTCGCCGTCGATCCGGTGCTGTTCCGGGTTCTCTTCGCCACGGCCGCCTTCTTCGGTGGCGCCGGCCTGTTGGGCTACCTGCTGGCCTGGGCTGCGATCCCGGAGGAGGGCACCGAGCACGCCCCCGTCGACAGCTGGGTCCGCGGCTTCCGGCAGCGTCGCATCCCATTCCTGCTCGCCGCCGTTGCCGCGATCCTGCTCTTCTGGGCGGTGGCGTTCAGCTGGTGGGCGCCGGGGCCGGCGCTGCCCGTGGTGCTGATCGCGATCGTGATCGTGCTGATCTTCGGCCGCCGCCGCGGCGGCGGCCGGGGCTGGCCGGGCGCCGCCCCGGCCGACACCGCCGCTGAGACGGTCAGCCTCGACAAGCAGGCACCAACGGCACCGCCGCGGCAGGCGCCGGAGTGGGTGAGCGACCTGCGCAAGTGGGCCGCAGAGTCACGCGAGGCCAGCCGCAACCGGCGGCGCCGGGCCCAGCCGGTGCGGATCGCCGGACTCGTCACGCTCGTCACCGCGCTGGCGGTGCTCGGCCTCATCGATGGCCTGCACGGCATCCCGATCCCCGTCTACCTCTGGGTGGCAGTCGGCATCGTGGGGGTCACGCTGCTGACCGGTCTCGTGCTGCGACGCACACCGTGGAGCCTCACCTCGCTGCTGGTGCCCGCGCTGATCGCACTCATCGGCCTCGGCGGCACCCACGCGAGCCTGCACGACGGCATCGGCCAGAAGCAGTGGCGACCCACCACCCACCTGGCCACGCACTACCGGCTGGCGTTCGGGCAGGCGATCCTCGACCTGCGCAGCCTGCCCCTGCCCACCACGCCCGAAGCCATCGATGTCACGGTGGCGGCCGGCCAGGTGCGGGTGATCATGCCGTCGTCGCTGAACGTCACGCTGCGGGCCGAGGTGCACTTCGGCAACCTCAACGTCGACGGCACCGATTACGACGACGGCGACGGGGCGCGGGCCCGCGGAGTGAACGTCGATCGCACGGTGTTGCCGGCCGCCGGGGCAGCGGGGGCGCCGTTGCTGATCCGGGTGCACCTTGCCGACGGCAACGTCAGCCTCGAACACCGCTGAGCCTCGAACCGCTGAGCGAGACGACCTGCAGCAAGGGTGCCCGGAACCCCTTGCTGCAGGGTCGAAGGAAGAACGTGCGGGTAGCCAGCGTTGGCCCGGCATGACCTCTCTCGCCGAACGCACGATCGCCGCGCTCCGCACCAACCACGACGTCCTCGCCGCCCTCGTCCCGACGCTGAGCGCCGAGCAGCTCAACGGACCGTCCGGTGCCTCGGAGTGGCCCGTGGCTCAGGTCCTGTCGCACCTGGGCAGCGGCGCGGAGATCACCCTCGCCGGCTTCTCGGCGGCCCTGAACGGCACACCGGCCCCGGAGCAGTCCTTCAACGAGAGCGTCTGGGACCGGTGGAACGCCGCGAGCCCCCAGGAGCAGGCAGAGTGGTTCCTCGAGCACAACGCTGCCCTGGTCGAGACGCTCGAAGCGCTGCCCGCCGAGGTTCGCGAGAGCCTGGAGATCAAGCTCGGCTTCCTGCCCGCGCCCATCCCGCTCGCCGCCGCGGCCGGCATGCGCCTCAACGAGGCGGCACAGCACTCGTGGGATGTGCGCGTCGCCTTCGACCCGACGGCCACCCTCGCCGAGGACGCCGCAGCGGTCCTGGCCGAGCAGTTCGGCGGCACGCTGAACTTCCTGCTCGGCTTCACCAGCAAGGCCGACGCCCTGACCGTGCCGGCCGTCGTGGCGATCGGGGACACCGGCTACGGCCTGGAGATCACCGACACGGTTGCTGCCACGCCGGCGGTGGCCGACCCGACCGCAACCTTCGACGGGCCGCTCGAGGCTGCACTGCGGCTGATCTCCGGACGGCTCGGACCCGACTACACCCCCGAGGGCCTGACGGTCACCGGCAACGTCAGCCTCGACGACCTGCGCCGCGTCTTCCCCGGCTTCTGAGCGGCCCACTTCGCGTCGCGAACGCACCGAACGCAGCCTCCCGCCGGCCGTCACGCAGAATGGGCGGCATGGCCAAACCCGAACGGCACAGCCCAGCGCTGAGCCCCGAGCTGCTGCGCCGCGCCTTCGGGGCCTTCCCGAGCGGGGTGACGGCGATCGCCGGACTCGTCGACGGCGCGCCGGTCGGGCTGGCGGCGAGCTCGTTCACGTCCGTGTCGCTGGATCCGCCGCTGGTCTCGGTCTGCGTGGCCCGGACCTCCACCACGTGGCCGGTGCTGCGGACGGCGCCTCGGATCGGGGTCAGCGTGCTGGCCGACGGTCACGCCGACATTGCGAGGGCCATGGCGGCCAAGGACGGCGACCGCTTCGCCGACCTCGACTGGCACGCCGACGAGCAGGGAGCCGTCCACGTCGAGGGCTCCGGGCTGTGGCTGCACTGCAGCATCGAGGCCGAGCTACCCGCCGGCGATCACGACATCGTGCTGCTTGCCGTCGAGCAGCTGGAGATCTTCAGCGACGTTCGGCCGCTGATCTTCCACGCCAGCACGTTCCGCCGTCTCGACATCTGAGCGCGGCTACTCCCACTCGATGGTGCCCGGCGGCTTGGACGTGATGTCCAGGACCACCCGGTTCACCTCGCGCACCTCGTTGGTGATGCGGGTGGAGATCTTCTCGAGCACGTCGTAGGGCACGCGCGTCCAGTCGGCGGTCATCGCGTCCTCGCTCGACACCGGCCGCAGCACGATCGGGTGGCCGTAGGTGCGGCCGTCGCCCTGCACGCCCACCGAGCGGACGTCGCCGAGCAGCACCACCGGGCACTGCCAGATGTCGCGGTCCAGGCCGGCGGCGGAGAGCTCCGCGCGGGCGATCGCATCGGCGCGGCGCAGGATCGCCAGCCGCGAAGCGGTCACCTCACCGACGATGCGAATACCCAGGCCGGGGCCGGGGAACGGCTGGCGCCAGACGATCTCGCTGGGCAGGCCGAGCTGCTCACCGACCCGGCGCACCTCGTCCTTGAAGAGGGTGCGCAGCGGCTCGACGAGGGCGAACTGCTGGTCGTCGGGCAGCCCGCCGACGTTGTGATGGCTCTTGATGTTGGCCGCACCCTCGCCGCCGCCGGACTCGACGACGTCCGGGTAGAGCGTGCCCTGGACGAGGAAGTCGACCGACTCGCCCTCGGCCACGATCTCGCGGGCAGCCTGTTCGAACGATCGGATGAACTCGCGGCCGATGATCTTGCGCTTCTCCTCCGGGTCGGTGACCCCGGCCAGCGCGTCGATGAACTGCGCGACCGCGTCGACGACCTTGAGCCGCACCCCGGTGGCGGCCACGAAGTCCCGCTCGACCTGCTCGGCCTCGCCCTCCCGCAGCAGGCCGTGGTCGACGAAGACGCAGGTGAGCTGGTCGCCGATCGCGCGCTGCACGAGAGCAGCCGCCACCGCGGAGTCCACGCCACCGGACAGGCCGCAGATCACGTGCCGATCGCCGACCTGCGCACGGATCGCGGCGACCTGGTCGTCGATGATGTT
>JAOPUX010000250.1 GCA_025963285.1 Jatrophihabitans sp. | reverse complement strand
CCCATCCACGCTCCTCGCGCCGCACACCTAACCCTCAGCCCGGCGCAACTCTGCGTTGGGCTTCCGACCCATGCCGCATCGGCGCAACACACCCCACCCCGCCCCCAACCTCAGTGAGCCGCTACCGCAACCTCGCCGGTGGGGAGGTCGGTCTTCTTGACCGCGATGAGGGCTGCGGCGGCGACCAGGGCGACGATGGCGAAGACACTGCCGGTGAAGAAGCCGTGGGCGGAGCCGTGGGCCTGGATCTCCTGGGCGAAGCGGTGATAGGTGCCGTCCTGCAGGAAGTGCAGCACCGACGGGTTGCCCTTGCCGAGCGCCTGGATCTGGTCTGGCTCCAGGCCGTTCTTGCCGGCGTGCTGCACGGCGGCGAGCACCCGCCCGGCGTCGGCCGGGGAGAGCTGGGCGTGCGCGGCGGCGACGAGGCTGGTGATGTGCCCGCTGGCCCAGCTCTTGGCCTCGGTGGCGAAGACGGTGGCCATCACTGACAGGCCGATGGCGCCGCCGACCTGCTGGCCGACGTTGAGCAGGGCCGAGGCCAGGCCGGCGTCGGTGTTCTGCACCTTGGAGACCGCGGTGACGGTGAGCGGGACGAAGTTGCAGCCCATGGCCACGGCGAGCGCCAGCATGCCGGGTAGCAGCTTGCCGGCGTAGCTGGAGTCGGCGTTCACCGTGGAGAGCCAGAGCAGCGACACGGTGAGCAGGGCGGTGCCGAAGACCACGATCGGCTTCGGGCCGAACCTGGGCAGGATGCGGGCCACCACCTGGGACGTGACGCCGATGCCGACGGCGACGGGTAGGAACGCGAAGCCGGTCTTGAGGGCGCTGTAGCCGAGCACGCCCTGGGTGAAGAAGGTGACGAAGTAGAACATGCCGAACATGGCCGCGCCGACGACCAGCATCACCGTGTAGGCACCGACCCGGCTGCGGTCGTCGAAGATGCGCATGGGCATCAAGGGATCGTCGGTGCCGATGCGCTCGTAGACCACGAAGCCGACGAGCAGGACGACCGCCGCCCCGAAGACGAGGTAGGTCTGGGCATTGCCCCAGCTGGTGTTGGCGACGTGGATGAAGCCGTAGACGACGCCCACCAGGCCGGCCACCGAGAGCAGCGAGCCGATGAAGTCGAAGCCACCCTGCAGCCGCTCGCTCTCGTGGATGTAGAAGTAGGCGGCCGTGATCAGGACGATGCCGATCGGCACGTTGACGAAGAGCACCCAGCGCCAGGTGAAGTAGTTGGTGAGGATGCCGCCGAGCAGCAGCCCCAGCGCGGCACCGGCGCCGGAGACCGCGGCGTAGACACCGAAGGCCCGCGTGCGCTCCGGCCCCTCCTCGAACTCGTTCGCGATCAGCGACAGGGCCGTGGGTGCGGCGATGGCACCGCCCAGCCCCTGCACGACGCGGCCGGCGAGCAGGAAGCTGAAGTCACCCGAGACGCCTGCCGCAAAGCTGCCGACCGTGAAGAGGCCGAGCCCCACCATGAACATGCGGCGCCGGCCCAGGATGTCACCGGAGCGTCCACCGAGCAGCAGCAGGCCGCCGAACGCGAGGGTGTAGGCGTTGAGGGCCCACGTCATGTCCGTCTGGCTCTTGTTGAAGTAGCGCCCCATCGAGGGCAGCGCGATGTTCACGATCGTGCCGTCGAGGACGACCATCAGCTGGGCGCCCGCGATAATCAGCAGGACGAGGGCGGGGTGGGCGGCGCGGCGCGCACCCGTGCTGTCGCTCGGGGCGGCGTGTGCGTCGGACATGATCCGATCTCCGTTCGATGGGGAGCCGCAGGGGACGGCACGGCGAGATATAAGGCTCGTTCGCGTTTCTTATCAGGTAGGTTAGGCGTGTCTTCATAAGAAACGCAAGCGTCTTTTACGTACGATGAGCTACGTCGCAGATTGTTCAGAGAGGGTCTGACAACGTGTCGAGGGGTGCCGTCAGCGAGCGGGTCGCGCAGCGACGCCGTGGTGCCGCGTTGGAGGACGCGATCCTCGAATCGGCCTATGCCGAGCTCTCCGAGGCGGGATACGCCTCGTTCACCGTCGAGGGCGTGGCGGCCCGCGCGAAGACGGGCAAGGCCAGCATCTACCGGCGCTGGCCGACCAAGCAGCTATTGGTGCTCGAGGCACTGATCACGCAGCTGCCGACACCGGCCGACTGCGGGATAGTGCCGGACATCCCCGACGACGTCACCACCGCCGAGGCGCTGCACGACTTGGCCCGGCTGATCGGGGGGGTGCTCGTCAGCCCGCTCGGGGCGGCGATGCGGGCGATCAAGTGCGAGGCCGTCAGCGACCCGGAGCTGGCCCGGGTGATCGACGAACGCTTCCAGGCGCCGCGCCGCGAGGCGCTGATGGGGCTGCTGCGCCGCGGAGTGGCCAGGGGTGAGGTGCGACCCGGGGCTGTCACCCCGCTCATCGCCGACGTGCTGCCGGCCGTGCTCACGCACCGCATCATCTTCCAGAGCGAGCCCGTGATCGAAGAGACCCTGGTGGAGATCATGAACGACATCCTGCTGCCGCTCATCTCCCCGCGGGCCTGACCGCCCGCTGACTGCTTCCCGTCAGGGGACGCCGGATACGGCACGATGGTAGGGACCGCAGCCGCGGCCTGTCCCGCTGCCATCCACGAGGAGCCCGTCCACCGTGTCTTCGGCGTCGGGTGACCCCGCGCCCCGAACGCTGCGCAGCCGGTATCTGGCCGGGGCTCCGAAGCTGATCTCGACGATCGCGCTACTGCTCGGCGTCGCGACCCTGGTCGACGCCTTCTCCCCGGACCGCCGCGAGTTCGTGCACCGCATCACCCAGGTGGTCCCGGTGCCGGCGAGCGCGGCTGCGGCGGCCGTCACGGCCGTCTCCGGGCTGCTGCTGCTCCGGGTGGCGGCGGGGCTTCGCAAGCGCAAGCGGCGTGAGTGGCGCGCCGCGGTGGGCATCGCGATCGTGATGACGGCGGCGGCGCTGCTGCGCAACGAGCGACGTCCGATCGAGGCGGCGATCACGATCGTCTTGCTGGTGCTGCTCGTGACCGCTCGGTCCCGTTTCACCGCCAAGGCCGACCCGCGCAACCGCTGGTTCGCGGTGCGGGTGTTGGTCCAGTTCTTCGTGATCTCGGTGGCCTACGGCATGGTGCTGCTCTACAGCCCGTACGGCTCGCGCCACGTCGCCCACGATCCGAGCTTCGGGGCCCGGCTGCACGAGGTCGTGACGTCGTTGCTGGGCTTCGGCGGCTACCTCGACATAACCGGCGAGCGCTTCTCCGACCTCTTCCACGGCACGCTGCTGGCCTTCGGCCTGCTGACGATCCTGGTGGTGGCGCTGCTCGCGCTGCGCCCGTCCGAGCCGATCTCCGTGCTCTCGGCCGATGACGAGCTGCGGCTGCGGGGGTTGCTGCGCCGCAACGGCGCACGGGATTCGCTGGGCTACTTCGCGCTGCGCCGGGACAAGTCGGTGGTGTGGTCGGCCACCGGCAAGGCGGCGGTGACGTACCGGGTGGTATCGGGGGTGGCGTTGGCCAGCGGTGACCCGATCGGCGACCCCGAGGCCTGGCCGGGAGCGATGGCGGCCTACCGCACGCTCGTGGAGGAGTTCGCCTGGACGCCCGCGGTGATGGGCTGCAGTGAGCTGGGGGCCACCGTCTTCAAACGGGAGTGCGAGCTCTCCGCGCTGGCGCTCGGTGACGAGGCGATCCTCGAGACCGCCGACTTCACCCTCGACGGCCGGGCCATGCGCGGCGTGCGGCAGGCCTGCACCAAGGTGGCGCGGGCAGGGTATGCGGTGACTGTCCGACGAATGTACGACGTTCCCGCTGACGAGCTCGCCGCGCTGCGGACCGCCGCCGATGCCTGGCGCGGCGACGACGTCGAGCGGGGCTTCTCGATGGCCCTGTCGCGGCTGGGCGATCCGCTGGACGGTGACTGCGTCGTGGCCACCGCGTCTATGGATGGTGCGTTGCGCGGCATGCTGCACTTCGTCCCGTGGGGCCCGGACGGGCTGTCACTGGACCTCATGCGCCGCGACCGTGCCGCCGAGAACGGCCTCAACGAGTTCATGATCGCCGCGGTGATGGAGGCCTGTGGCTCGCTCGGGGTGGCCCGGGTGTCGCTGAACTTCGCCGTCTTCCGGGACGCGATCGAACGCGGCGAGAGGATCGGAGCCGGCCCGATCACCCGCGTCTGGCGGTCGATGCTGATCTTCGCGTCGCGCTGGTGGCAGATCGAGTCGCTGTACCGGTTCAACGCCAAGTTCCGGCCCTACTGGGAGCCGCGCTTCATCTGCTTCCCGTCCGCGAGAGACCTGCCTCGGATCGCCGTTGCGGCGCTGGAGGCGGAGGCGTTCATCGTCCGGCCGCACCGTCTGAAGCGCCTGCTGGGACGGTCGTAACCGGTCGGTCCGGGCGTGGTTTTCTGCGCTCGGCGCGGTCGGGTAGCATTTCCGACCGTTGGTCCGCGCACGTTGCGGCCCCGCTTGGAGGCTTCGCCTAGTCTGGTCTATGGCGCCGCACTGCTAATGCGGTTTGGGTCTCAAGCCCATCCCGGGTTCGAATCCCGGAGCCTCCGCGCTGACACTTGGTCAGGGTTGCTCGCGCCACCCGCTAGACTGATCCGTCGGTACCTGCGCCCGTAGCTCAACGGATAGAGCACTTGACTACGGATCAAGAGGTTAGGGGTTCGAATCCCTTCGGGCGCACCAAATTTTATGGAGGCTGTAGCCCCCTGACCGGTCAGATGATCAAGGTCGCGACGGCAGCCGCCAGCTCGCCACTAGCGTTTGAGGTCCTGGTAGCTCACGACCCGGCCCGCGGTTCAGGTGTGACCAGCTGTCAGCCACCGTGTGCGATGCGAGAGGAGACCTTGTCGACGGTGGCCCGTTGGACGGCCGCCGAGACCGGCGCCCCGACCCCGACGAAATCGATCGAGAACTCAGTCATGTTTCCCCGGAGTGCGACGGTCGAATCGTAGGTCACGACGTTGACCCCCTGCGCGGTGAGGGTCACCGTGCCGGTGATGAGAGCTACCTCGTTGGCCGGGCCACCATTCGTGCCTGGCTTCACCTTTATGTCGACGCCGTCAAGTTTGTAGCCGGCGGGCAGGCCGCTAGCTGCGTCCTTGCGTGCCACGCTCATGTAGCAGGCGCTGGCCTTCGGGTCGGCGAACATCTTCGCATCGCTGTCCACATCGGCGCTCGACCGAAACGATGTGGCCTCCGACGTGATCGATGAACCGCTCGTCTCGTCGTAGTCAGGTGAGTGCACATCCACGAGCTGATCCGAATAGGTGTTTCGGGCATTCAGGCATGCCGCGTCGGCCGCCTGGTCGGCCGCGTCGCTGCTGTCGTCGGAGGCGTCGTGCTTGGTCGCCCTCCACGAGCTGGGGAGGTCCCCAGGCTGCAAGAGATCGGCTAGCAGCTCGGAGCGCGTTGGTACGGGGCCGCTCGACGGCGACGCACTCGAACTCAACGAGGTGCGCGTCGGCGGCGAGGATTGTCCGCCGGAGCTAGAGCATGACGTCAGCAAGCAGATGGCTACCGAGCCGACAACGAATACCCAGGTCTTCACAAATATCCCATTCAGATACGAGGATCGCCTCCAACGCGGGGCGATCGGCACAGCCGTACCAGCTAGAACGCGGCCAGGAACGGCCCCGTTGATCTTCACACACGAGCCACGTCATCGTGCGACGGCGCGGGATGCTCGGCTCGCCTTGGGCACGAATCGTTCGTGATCAGCAACAGGTGTCGAGCCTCTCGGGCAAGGCGATCGTGCCATGCCGGATCGCTGAACTCTGCGACCTACTGGCTCTGGTAGACGTACGAGCTCACGTCAGCGCCGCATAACGTGCTGAAGGCTACGAAGATGGCCTGCGCGGCGCTCTCGTTGCCTAGCAGCGCAAGGGAGGGTCGCCATCACAGCGAGACTGCGAGATGACCAGGGGCACGGCCGCAAGCGGAAGAGAAGCTCGCGGTCGTTCGCGGCGGCTTCCTGAGGTCCATGAACGTCACCGGGTGAGGGTCTCACCCGCAGGCGAGGCAACGAGCGGGCTCCGGAACGCTCTCACCTTCCGGCGAAGACGGATGTTCAGCGATCGGTGATTGGCGAGGGTGTATCGAGTTCCCCATCGCAGGTGAGCAGCCTGCTGAATCCGCCCCGGGAGGTCGGTTGCAGCCGCGACCGATGCGCCGTTCGAGTCAGACTCAAGATCATCTACTGTCGAAGGCGACGATGAGCAAACGAAAGGTACTTGAGAAGGATGAGATTCGGGTGCCAGCCGGCCTGGCTCGCTGTGACCGCAGCTTCGCTCGTTCTCGCTTAGTGTGGAGGTTCTACCGACACCGCAGACCACGCCAGACCCTTATAGTCCCGGCCGTCATTCAATCAGTCCT
>JAOPUX010000254.1 GCA_025963285.1 Jatrophihabitans sp. | reverse complement strand
CATGAGCTACGCGCAGCAGTTGCCCGGCTTGATCGGCGTGCAGGACCAGAGCGGCGGCAAGGGTGCGCTGATCTCAGCGGGCGGGCTGTACGGGATTTTCATCGCGGGGAGCACGGTGAACGGCGGCCTGACATCCACGTCCGCTAACGCCGATACGCCGTCGAGTCCGTACTTCGGCATCGGCGCGTTGCTCAGCAAATAAGCACAGCGGCAGACAGACAAGACCAGGGCAGCCGGCACGCGCCGGCTGCCGACAAACGAACAAATGTGGATGGAGACAGCAGTATGAAATGGAGAACTCTTGGCGGCGTTGTGTCAATTGCCGGCATCGCGCCGTTCCTGAGCGCCTGCGGCGGCGGCAGTGATGCGCCTCAAGCACCGGTGGTCCGCCTTTGCCCGGCATCGCTCGATTACTCGACGACCTTTACTGGCGGCGGAGGCAGCGGCGAGCTCGTCAAGTTGCAACTCGACACGACCAAGCTCACGTGGCAAGTGACTTACGTCGAGTCACCGATTCCCGCCGTCACCGGCACCGTTTCCCCGACCCGCGCCGGCACGACGCAGACCGGCACGTTGACGATGGAAACCGGCCTGCCCACGCAAAAGCTGAATCAGTGCGCGTTTCAGTTGAACGGCGCCACACTCGATCCGAAACGTCCCGCGCGCATCTTCGTGGGTGAAGGCGTCGCGGGCGTCACGATTCCGGGGAAGGAAATTCAGTTCAACGGCATTCTCGGACAGGGCGTCGTTCCCGACCGCACGTTCCCGTATTACCCGTTCATCGGTTTCTCGACGCTGGAAACGAATCTCGCCAATGTGGCCGGAACGTATAACCAGATTGGGTATCACGAGATTCCATCGCAGAGTTATGCGCGGATCGCCGTCGATTCGAAGATCACTATCAATGCCGACGGCACTTGGCAAGAGTGCGACAACGCCGGCGTGAACATGGGCAAATGCCAGCAGCCAGGGTCGAACCTCAAGCAATCGCCGGATGGCAGCGGCGCGTTCGTCACCAGCAACTTTCTCGGCCAGGGGAAACCGACGCTCGCGGCCGGCCCGCTGGGCAAGGGCTACTTGATCGTCGGCAAGCTGCGCGGCCAGAATGTGCCGATTCTTGTGCGCACCGGCATCGCGAACGCGACGATCACCACGGGCATCCCGCCTTTTGCCGACGACGAATCCGGCATCTCGATGTTGTCGCCGCAAAGCAATGTGGCGGTGGGATCGGTGAATGGCGAGTACGTGGGCGTGGACAACGCGTTCAATTACCGCACGACCGCGCTCAGCGGCACGCAAGCCACGTTGATCGATCCGTTCCAGCCGTCGCAGGTTGCGTTGTCGCGCGCGCTCAATCTCGACTAAGCGCAGTCAATTCCGGGGATGGTGACATCGACGGTCGTGGGGGCATCGACCGGCACGACGCCGACCGGCAAGTTCGTGTTCTCCGGCGGCGTGTTCGGCTACCTCGACCAAAGCGATCCGACGACGCCGTATTTCACCATCGGCTCATTCGTGCAGTAACCGTCCGGCAGCCTATCAAACGGCTGCACGCGAACACGTCCGCTCGATGCGAGCGGCGTGCCGCGTGACGGCCTGTAACCGAAGAGAGACGAAATGAATAAGCTTTTGGCTGCGGGAAAAACGCTGGCGGCAGCGGCAATTGCGTGCGCTTTCGCGGGCGCGTCAATTACGGCGCACGCGCAAAGTGCCGGCGATAACGTCGTGGGACTCGGCTGGTTCCACGTCATGCCGCAGGATTCGAGCAGTGAGCTGACCACGCACGTTGCGCCGACGCCCATTAATACGCCGCTGCGGCTGCCGTCGCAATTTACGTCGGCGGGAACGAGTTTATCGACGAAGAGCGCCGATACGTTTGGCCTCGTCTTCAGCCACTTTTTCACGGATCACGTTGCGGCCACGTTCGTGGGCGGTGTGCCGCCCGAGTTCGAACTCGATGGCCACGGCACGATTCAGCCGCCGGGTCCGGCCGGCGCGTTGGGAAACCAGAATCTCGATCAAACGAATCCGATCGTGAAAAGCGTACGGCAGTGGAGCCCGGCGCTGATTTTCCAGTACTACTTCAATTCGCCGACCGCTGCGTTCCGGCCGTTCGCGGGTATCGGCGTGTCGTATAACTTCTTTACCAACATCAAGCTCACCAACGGCTTCTCCAACTCGACCCAGAACAATCTTGGCGCGGTGCTGGCGGCGGGCGCGGGCAAACCAGGGCAGACGTCGGTGGAGGCGAAGGCTTCGTCGTCGTGGCAGCCGGTGTTCAACATCGGCGCGACGTACAACTTCGACAAGCACTGGGGTTTGATTGCATCGCTGACGTACATTCCGCTGAAGACGACGTCGTCGATGATCATCAAGGCCGCGGACGGCACGGAACTCGCCACGACGAAAGGGAAGTTGAACGCCGATCCGTTGATCACCTTCCTGGCGGTGTCGTACCGGTTTTGATCAAAGCGCCCTGGAAGCATGCCGATGGCGTTTAGATGCGATTTCGCGGGGCGATTTGCTCGCGCTGGCGACGGGCGGGGGTTCTCCTACTTCCCGCTCCACCGCGCCGTCACCGCCGCGATCCGCGCGCCGAATACCTTGGCCGTTTCCAGATCGCCGGGTGGCGGGGCTTCATCGGGCGAAGCATCTGCCGGCGATTGCGTCAGCAAGCCCGAAAACCCGCCGACGAAGTTCAGGTCGTTGCGCGTGGCGGCCTTCGTGTTCGACGGCATCATGCCGGTGCCGGCCCAGAGCATGCCGTGCTGCATCGCGAGCGTGACGAAGTAGGCGATGGTCGAATGCTTGTCGCCGTTCATGCTCGCCGAGTTGGTGAAACCGGCCGCGATCTTGTCTTTCCAGGATTGCACGAAGTAGGGTTTGGAGCTGGCATCGGCGAATTTCTTGAAGTCCGCCGACGGGCCGCCCATGTAGGTGGGAGCGCCGAAAATGATGGCATCGGCGGCGTCGAGCTCGGCCCAGCCCGCGTCGTCCAGATCACTGACGG
>JAOPUX010000253.1 GCA_025963285.1 Jatrophihabitans sp. | reverse complement strand
TTTATAATGCTGAAAGTGAGGCGCTTTCAAATGCGACTGATACGCAGCGCTATCGGCATAAATCTCTACAATCCTGATCTGGGTTAACTGCTCTTTGATGCTCATTGGAAAAATGGCAAGTACGCCTGGTTCTTTTTCAACAGAGGCTGCCGCTTCTTCTTTCAGAATGGCGTTATATTCAGTCAGGTGTTCCGGCAGGATTTCAATTTCTGAAATACGCACCAGCATACCGGGTTCCACAACAGGAACCGCAGGTTTTGCAATGATTTTTCTTAATGCGTTGGCCTGGGTTTTGCTGACAAATTTTTCAATCAGATCGGCCACTTCTACAAGTTGGTTTTCCGTGATGCCGGTATTAATCCCCATTTTTACATGAGACTGTAATTGCGATGCAACGCCGGGCATTGCTGCAAGTGCTGAAATGGTCACAAGCTCCCGCTGCTGAAAGGTGAGCACCTCACTTTCAAAAATGTCAGCAAACAAATGTTCTTTTAGAAATGCATCGATTCTTGGCGCAAATTCTCCAAATCCCGGTGCCGGCTTTGACTGGGGTGTTTTTGTTAATGCTTCTAAAACCTTCCTGCCCTGTTCATACTTATCCTCAGGTACTTTTTTTGAAATTGCTGGCTTTCCTTGCTTGTCATTAATGCCGTTTGCCTTTCTCTTTTCCATGACAGCCATGAGTGTGCTGATCCCGTTCAGACTTCTTGGAAAACCGCAATAAGCATACAGCTGCACAAGGATCTCTTTGGTTTCTTCCACGGTCAGCCCTGCATCAAGTCCGGCATTCAACTGCGTTGACAAATTCTCCATATCTCCGATGGCGGTCAAAGCAGAAATGGTCGTAATACTTTGTTGTTGAATACTTAACGCTTGTTTTTGATTCCTAATGACTTGTGCTTTCATGACAATTGTGCTAAACATGAGCACAATTAGCAGTGCGCACAAGAATGGTTTGGTTTGGCCCACTGGTGAGAGTATTTATTGTTTATTAACTGCATTGTATTCTTCTTGCGAAACGGGTTTAAGCCAGATTACATTGGTATCACCCTCATAATTAGTGATCGCGATATGCGTCATTTTTGTAGCCTGGGCCGCCCCGTGCCAATGCTCAACGTTAGCAGGAATAGTAATTACGTCGCCTTTTTTAATGGATTGGGCCGGTTTATCTTTTTCCTGATTAAAACCTGCTCCTTCTGTTACAATTAAAACCTGTCCTTTGGGATGTGTGTGCCATCGGACCGCCGACGCGGATCGTCCTCGCACCTAATTCAAAGCTTACACTGCCTATTGCAAAATTATTGTTTTTGTCTCTGGCCAAAGGAGGTTTCAAATAGGCGTCACCTGTGAAATTTTCGTTTGTTAACTTGTCTCCTTTTGGAAAAAGCGCCGAGCTTTGATTATCTGTCGTTTTTGTTGACGTTTCAGTCTGACTGAATGCTTTGAATGGAAGCGAAACTCCAATCACAAGCATGTAAATAATTGATTTCAAGATTCGTTTCATAGTTTAATTTATTTGTCTTTTCACATAACAAAGGTCGGTCATCCAGCCTTGTCCATTTTATACAGATTACTGGTTTATTTACCACTTTTACGGATTTAGGTCTTTACAATCAATCCGGACTATTGGCCTTAGTATATTTGAATGGAAATTCACAGAAACATGGAACAAGTAGAAAGAATAGATACCGTCAAACAGTATAATAATTGGGTGGGTGCGGACACGCTGCATCCTTTGGTAAGTGTTGTCAATTTCAATGAAATACCTACTGTACAGCATTTCAGGCGTTACATGGGCGTCTATGCTGTGTTTCTGAAAAACATCAAGTGCGGTAATATGATCTATGGCTGCCAGCCTTACGACTATGAAGACGGGACGCTGGTTTTTGTTTCTCCGGGACAGGTATATGGAATTGACAGCAAGGGAAAATCGATGAAACCCTCAGGTTATGCGCTGATTTTCCACCCCGATCTGATTGCGGGTACACACCTTGGAAAAATGATTAAGGAATATTCTTTCTTTTCCTATGAGGTCAGTGAAGCGCTGCATTTATCAAAAAAGGAAAGAGACACCATTGTGGATTGTTTTGAAAAAATCAGAGCCGAGATCGATCAGACTATTGACAAGCATAGTAAGACATTGATCGTTTCCAATATTGAATTATTTCTTAACTATTGTATGCGGTTTTATGACCGTCAGTTTATTACGCGCAACAACGCGAACAAAGATATTCTGATACGTTTTGAAGATTTGCTAAACGATTATTTCAAATCAGGAAAAGCACAAACATTAGGTCTGCCCAGTGTAGCTTATTGCGCGGAAATGCTTTACTTGTCTCCCAACTATTTTGGCGATCTTATCAAAAAAGAAACCGGAAATACAGCTCAGGATTTTATTCAATCCAGGTTAATTGAGGAAGCAAAAGTGAAAATTTTCGAAGCAAATACCTCGTTTGGCGAAATTGCCTTTCAGCTTGGATTTAAATACCAGCAGCATTTCACGCGCCTTTTTAAGCAGAAAACCGGTGTTACGCCTAATGAATACCGGAGTATGAACTGATAGTTTGTTTCAGTACGTTGAGTTA
>JAOPUX010000211.1 GCA_025963285.1 Jatrophihabitans sp. | reverse complement strand
GTTCGGCGCCGAGTGGCGGCGCGACACGCCGCCACTCGCGTCCGAACTAGCCACTCGGCGAACGATCCGGACGGGCGAACGAACGGGCGGACGGGCGGACGGGTTACGGGAGCGGGGCGACGATCTCGTCGACGAAGGGCCCGAAGAGGCGCGTCACCCGGGCGGCGATCTCGTCCGGCGAGGCGGTAGGCAGCAGGGCGTGGCTGATGGCCAGCCGTGCCATCGAATCGGCGAGCAGCTCCGCATCGGCTGGGGAGACCTGCGGCCAGACCTCGGTGATCAGCTGCCCGACCCGCTCGGTGGCCACGGAGCGGCCGGTGGCGGTGAGCAGGCGCATCAGCTCGGCGTCACCGGCCTCCGCGACGATCACCCGCACCAGTGGCTCGTCGGAGGCCAGCTTCAGGAAGAGCCCGAACGCCTCGGTGAGCGCCTGCCGGGCATCGTCGGCATGGCCGCGCACCCGCTCCTCGACCTCGCCCACCAGGGTCTCGATCTCGCGGACGACGTAGGCCTGCACGAGGTCCTGGCGCGACCCGAACTCGTTGTAGACGGTCTGCCGGCTGACGCCCGCCGCCCTGGCCACGTCCGACATCGTGGTCGCCGACCAGCCCCGCGAGCGGACCAGCTCGTCGACGGCGGCAACGATCGTGTCGCGCAGCAGGGTGCGGCTGGCCTGGCCGAACGGCACGGGAGACGACATCGCTAGCCGACCGGGACGAAGTCGGGCTTCTCCCGCACCCCGCAGTCCGGGCAGGCCCAGTCCTCGGGGATCTCGGCCCACGCCGTGCCGGCCGGGAACCCCTCGCGGGGTGCCCCGACCTGCTCGTCGTAGACGTAGTCACAGACCTCGCAGCGGTACTGAGCCATGAGGCAATCCTGTCAGGCCGCGAGGTCGGTGGGTGCAGCCGGAGTGCCGTACTTGGCCAGCACCTTGGCCCGCCGGCTCGGCTGGATGTTGGCCAGCGTGACGTCGCCGTCGTAGTGCGCCAGCACCCGCTTGTCCATGACCTTGCGCCACAGTGGCGGGAAGTAGCAGAGCACGATCATCGACGCGTACCCGCTGGGCAGCTGCGGGGACTCGTCGAAGTGCCGCAGGGCCTGGTAGCGACGGGTCGGGTTGGCGTGATGGTCGCTGTGCCGCTGCAGGTGGTACAGGAAGAGGTTCGTCATCGTGTTGTTGTTGTTCCAGCTGTGCCGCGGGGTCACGCGCTCCCAGCGGCCGTTCTCCAGTTGCTGGCGCACCAGGCCGTAGTGCTCGATGTAGTTGACGGCCTCGAGCAGCGAGAAGCCGAGCACGGCCTGGATCAGCAGGTAGGGCCAGATCCCGATGCCGAAGGCCAGGATGAGCCCGGCCCAGAGCACCACGGTCATGGCCCAGGCGTTGAGGATGTCGTTGCCGGGGGAGAAGGTGCGCTTCTCGAGGCGCCGAAGGCGAGACCGCTCCAAGCTCCAGCCGTTGGTGAGCGAGCCAAGGACGGTCCGTGGCAGGAACGCCCAGAACGTCTCACCCAGCCGGCTGGAGGCCGGGTCCTCGGGGGTGGCCACCCGCACGTGGTGACCGCGGTTGTGCTCGATGAAGAAGTGGCCGTACCCTGTGGGGGCCAGCGCCACCTTGGCGAACCAGCGCTCCAGGTGTTCCTTCTTGTGTCCCAGCTCGTGCGCGGTGTTGATCGCGACACCGTTGACCATGCCGAGGGTGGCGGCGATGCCGATCCGGTCGACCACCGCCAGGCCGCCGTGGCGCGTCATCAGCCAGAAGCCGACGATGACGGCCGCGAGCTGCAGCGGCAGGAAGGCGTAGGTGATCCAGCGGTAGTAGCGGTCCTGTTCGAGCCAGGCCACCACCTCCTCCGGCGGGTTGGTGCGGTCGGCGCCGATGAGCATGTCGACCAGCGGCAGGACGACGTACAGGATGATCGGCCCGACCCACCAGAACAGCCCCAGGCCGGTGAGGCTGACCAGGCCCCAGCCCAGGAACAGGAACATCGGCACGACGGCGCCGATGATCCAGAGGTAGCGCTTGCCGTCGCGCCAGTCCGGGCGTTCGGTGCCGAGCTTGGCGCGCCCGGAGAGTCTGCTGGGTGCTGCGGAGGTCGTCATCGTCGTCGTCCCCTCGATCGGTGTGCTTTACAAGAGAGTGGCACGTGTAAAGAAGGAAGGCAAGACCCGCAAGGACGTAAAGCGGTATTCCTCCTGCACGCACGGCCGCGCAGGCATAGGGTTATGGGGTGCACAAGCGGATCTTCGGTCTTGAGAACGAGTACGGGGTCACGTGCACTTTTCACGGGCAGCGCAGGCTCTCTCCTGACGAGGTGGCCCGTTACCTCTTCCGCCGCGTGGTGTCGTGGGGGCGCTCGTCGAACGTCTTCCTGAAGAACGGCGCACGCCTCTACCTCGACGTCGGCAGCCACCCGGAGTACGCCACGCCCGAGTGCGACAACCTCGAATCGCTGGTCACGCACGACAAGGCCGGCGAGCGCATCCTCGAAGGGCTTGTGATCGACGCCGAGAAGCGCCTGCACGACGAGGGCATCGCGGGCGACATCTACCTCTTCAAGAACAACACCGACTCCGCGGGCAACTCCTACGGCTGCCACGAGAACTTCCTGGTGGGGCGGCACGGTGAGTTCTCCCGGCTGGCCGACGTGCTGATCCCGTTCCTCGTCACTCGGCAGCTCATCTGCGGCGCCGGCAAGGTGCTGCAGACCCCGCGCGGTGCCGTGTACTGCGTCAGCCAGCGCGCCGAGCACATCTGGGAGGGCGTCTCCTCGGCCACCACTCGCAGCCGCCCGATCATCAACACCCGCGACGAGCCGCACGCCGACGCCGAGCGCTACCGCCGCCTGCACGTCATCGTCGGCGACTCGAACATGAACGAGTGCACGACGATGCTGAAGGTGGGCTCCGCGGATCTGGTGCTGCGGATGATCGAACACGGCGTCACGTTCCGCGACCTCACACTGGAGAACCCGATCCGGGCCATCCGCGAGATCAGCCACGACCTCACCGGCACCCGTCAGGTCCGCCTGGCGGCCGGCCGCACGGCCAGCGCCCTGGAGATCCAGCGCGAGTACTACAGCCGGGCCGTCGACTTCGTCGAGCACTCCGGCGACGACCCGTCGGCCAAGCGTGTCCTCGAACTCTGGGGGCGCACCCTCGACGCGATCGAGAAGCAGGACCTGAGCCTCATCGACCGCGAGATCGACTGGGCCACCAAGTTCCAGCTCATCGAGCGCTACCGTGGCAAGCACGGGCTCGCCCTATCGAGCCCACGGGTGGCTCAGCTCGACCTCGCCTACCACGACATCTCGCGCACCCGCGGCCTGTTCTACCTGCTGCAGAACCGCGGCGCCGTCGACCGAATCGTCACCGACCTGTCGACCTTCGAGGCCAAGGGCGTGCCGCCGCAGACCACACGCGCCAAGCTCCGCGGCGACTTCATCAAGAAGGCCCAGGAGAAGCGGCGCGACTTCACCGTCGACTGGGTGCACCTCAAGCTCAACGACCAGGCGCAGCGGACCGTGCTCTGCAAGGACCCGTATCGCAGCGTCGACGAGCGGGTCGAGAAGCTGATCGCCTCGATGTGAGTGGCTGTGCCGACCACAGGATCCGCGGCGACCGGCCGTGTTGGCGCCCCGCGCCGCCGTACGGGCATTAGTTTTGAAGACATGGCAGCCAGGCGTGCGGAGCGACTCGTCAACCTGGTGATCTGCCTGCTCTCGACCCGGCAGTACCTCACCGCCGAGCGGATCCGCGACGCGGTGCCCGGTTACGAGTCCGCCGATGGCCGCAAGGCCACCGACGAGGCCTTCAAGCGGATGTTCGAGCGCGACAAGGCAGAGCTGCGCGACCTCGGCATCCCCCTGGAGACGGGGCGCAACAGCCACTTCGACGCCGAGGACGGCTACCGCATCAAGCGTGGCGACTACGAACTGCCGCCCATCGAGTTCAACGCCGCCGAGGCCGCGGCGGTGGGGCTGGCGGCCCGGCTCTGGCAGTCGGCCACCCTCGGTGAGCCGGCCCGGGCGGCGCTGATGAAGCTGCGCGCCGCCGGCACCGACGTGCAGGACGACGCCTCACCCGGGGCCGTGCCGTACCTGGACGCCAGCGACCCCAGCCTGCCGGCGCTGCTGGAGGCTGCCCAGACAGCCAGACCGGTCACATTCGAGTACGTGAAGTCCGGAGCGGGAACCGCGCAGGTGCGCACCATCGAACCCTGGGGTGTGTTGTCCTGGCGGAAACGGTGGTACGTCGCGGGCCTCGACCGTGATCGCGGCGAGCCCCGTAGCTTCCGGCTGTCCCGGATCACCGGCCCGGTGAAGTTCGTCGGCGTCGCCGGTGCCTTCGATCGGCCGGAGAAGGTCGACCTGCTGGAGATGGTGGCCGGTAGCGGCCAGACGCGTGACCGGGTTGCCCACGTGCGGGTCACCGGCCCCGGTGCGGCCTCGCTGCGCCGCATCGCCGAGACCGACGACGACGGGGTACTCGCCATCGCCTTCGCCGAGGTGCAGTGGTTGGCCCGGCAGATCGCCAGTGCGGGCTCCACCGCGGTGGTGCTCGACCCGCCGGACCTCATCGACGCCGTTGTGGGACGGCTGCGGGCCGCCGCGGCGGGGGTGGGCGTGTGACCGCCAACGAGGAGCGGCTGCCCCGGCTGCTGGCGCTCGTGCCTTACCTGCAGGCGCGCCCGGGCATCCGGGTGGCCGAGGCGGCGGCGGACTTCGGCATCACCGAGGCCCAGCTGCGCCGTGACCTCCAGCTGCTCTGGCTCTGCGGCCTTCCCGGCCACGGGCCCGGTGATCTGATCGACCTCAGCTTCGAGGGCGAGACGATCTCGGTGATCTTCGACGCGGGCATGTCCCGCCCGCTGCGGTTGACCAGCGAAGAGGCGCTGGCCCTCGTGGTG
Source organism: Jatrophihabitans sp. (assembly GCA_025963285.1). Classification (GTDB taxonomy): domain Bacteria; phylum Actinomycetota; class Actinomycetes; order Mycobacteriales; family Jatrophihabitantaceae; genus JAOPUX01. The sequence continues at coordinate 29,042 of JAOPUX010000211.1, read as the reverse complement.
GCGCTGCGCACCCTGGCCGAGACGCCCGGGCTGGCCGACTCCGACGCGGTCCACAGCGCCCTGGCGAAGGTGGAGACTGCGGCCGGGGGAGCGGTCGACGACGGCACCGTCACCGTGGCCCTCGACAAGACCACGCGCCTGCTGCCGGTGCTCCAGCGGGCGGTGTCGGAGAAGCGGGCGCTCGACCTGCGGTACCACACCGCGGCGCGTGACGAGATCAGCGAGCGCATCGTCGACCCGCTGCGCGTCTTCGAACTCGACGGGCGGGCCTACCTCGAGGCGTGGTGCCGCTCGGCCGAGGGCGTGCGCATCTTCCGGGTCGACCGGATCGACAACGTCGAGCTGCTCGACGAAGCCTCGGCACCGCCGGCCGGGATCGAGCTGCGCGACCTCGCCGAGGGCGTCTACCAGCCGGCGCCGGAGCACCTCCTCGCCGTGCTCCGGGTCTCGGAGGCGTATGCCTGGGTGGCCGACTACTACCCGCCCGAAGAGGTCGTGGAGCTGGCCGAGGGGCTGCAGGTGAGCCTGCGCGTCTCCGAGCCGGCCTGGGTCCGTTCGCTCGTCCTCGGCTCCGGGGGTCAGGTCGAGGTCCTCTCGCCGGGCTGGCTCGCCGACTCCATCCGCTCCGATGCAGCTGCGGCGATCCTCGCCTACGCCGGGAAGTAGAGTCCTGTCGTGATCTGGGTACCGCTGGGAGTCCTGATCGGTGGCGTCGTGCTTTCGGCCATCGTCTTCGGGTTCGGTGCCTACGAGCTGAACTGGAAGGCGCGCAGGCTGCGTGCCGACCTGGCCCGCCTCGAAGCCCTCAACGAGCGGCTCGGTGGTCTGCAGAGCCAGATCGCCGAAGCACAGCAGCGCCTCGCCGCTGCAGGAAAGAGCTGATCCGCCGTGGCCAAGGTCGCCCGAAAGGTCCGCGCGAAGCGGCACAACCCCGAAGGCCAGATGTCGGTACTCGACCATCTGCGTGAGCTGCGCCGGCGGCTCATCTGGGCACTCCTGTTCGTCGCGCTCGGGGCGGTGCTGGGCTGGGAGTTCTACCCGCACATCCTGTCGTTCCTGAAGAAGCCGTACTGCAACGTGCCGGTGAAGTACCGCTTCGTGTCGGCCACCAACCCGAAGTCCTGCGACCTGATCTATCACGGCGTGCTCGACGGCTTCACCTCACGGCTGAAGATCTCGGTGATCACCGGCGCGGTGATCACCGGCCCGCTCTGGCTGTACCAGATCTGGGCGTTCATCACGCCTGGGCTGCGGAAGAACGAGCGGCGCTACACGATCGGCTTCATCATCAGCTCCACGCTGCTCTTCGCGGCCGGGATGTCCCTGGCCTTCCTGGTGCTCTACAAGGGCATCCGGGTGGTGCTGGAGATCTCCGGCTCGGGCACGCAGGCGTTCCTGACGATCAACGACTACATCTCCTTCGTCACGCTGATGCTCGTGGTATTCGGTGCGGCCTTCGAGCTCCCCCTGATCGTCGTGATGGCCAACCTCGCCGGCGTGCTCTCCGGGGCGGTGCTGAAGAAATCCCAGCGCATCGGCATCTTCTTGATCTTCCTCTTCGCCGCCGTCGCCACCCCCACCACCGACCCGTTCACGATGTGCGCGATGGCAATACCGATGGTGGTCCTCTTCGAGGCTGCAGTGCTCTTCGCGGTGATCCATGACAAGCGCAAGGCACGCAGGATCGCCGCCGAGCATGGTTTCGAGGACCTCGGCGACGACGTCGCGTCCCCCGTCGAAGCCGTCCCCACCCCGCTCGGTAGCGACGACGGTGGCTGGGGCGACACCACCTGATGACGGGCCGGCTCGACCACCCGGCTCTGCGGGACTTCGCGGCCGCCTACGACTTCCCGCTCGACCCTTTCCAGGTGCAGGGCTGTGAGTCGCTGGCCGACGGCTACTCGGTGCTCGTCTGTGCCCCCACCGGCGCCGGGAAGACCGTGGTCGGTGAGTTCGCGGTGCACCTGGCCCTCGAGGCGGGGCAGAAGTGCTTCTACACGACACCGATCAAGGCGCTGTCGAACCAGAAGTTCAACGACCTGGTGGCCCGCTACGGCGCGGACAAGGTGGGGCTGCTCACCGGCGACAACTCGGTGAACGCCGACGCACCAGTGGTGGTGATGACCACCGAGGTGCTGCGCAACATGCTCTACGTCAGCAGCCCGGCGCTCACCGATCTCGGCTACGTGGTGATGGACGAGGTGCATTACCTCGGTGACCGCTTCCGCGGCGGCGTCTGGGAAGAGGTGATCATTCACCTCTCCGCGGCGGTCCGGCTGGTGTCGCTGTCGGCCACCGTCTCCAACGCCGAGGAGTTCGGGGAGTGGCTCGTCTCGGTCCGGGGCGAGACGAGGGTGATCGTGCACGAGGAGCGGCCGGTGCCGCTCTGGCAGCACATGCTCGTCGGCAAGCGCCTCTTCGACCTCTTCGCCGACACCGGCGGTGGGCCGGCCGGTACGGTGGTCGACCCCGCGCTGATGCGGTACGTCGGCGACCGGCTGCGGATGGTCGATCCGCGCGACTCCCGCGGCCCGGGTGGGGGCGGTCATCGGGGCGGGCCGCGGTGGAAGCCACCGCATCGCCCGGATGTCCTGGAGCGCCTCGCCGCCGACGGCCTGCTGCCGGCGATCACCTTCATCTTCAGCAGGGCGGGCTGCGATGCCGCCGTGCGGCAGTGTGTCACCGCCGGCTTCTGGCTCACCGACGAGGACGAGCGGGACGAGATCGACCGGGTGGTGGCCCAGCGCACCGCCTCGATCCCCGGCGAGGACCTCGAGGTGCTCGGCTACTGGGACTGGCGCGACGGGCTGCGCCGCGGCGTGGCGGCCCATCACGCCGGACTGGTGCCCGTCTTCAAGGAGACCGTCGAGGAGCTCTTCGTCCGCGGCCTGGTCAAGGCCGTCTTCGCCACCGAGACGCTCGCGCTCGGCATCAACATGCCCGCCCGCACGGTGATCCTGGAGCGGCTGTCGAAGTTCAACGGCGAGACCCACGCCGACCTGACACCGGGGGAGTACACGCAGCTCACCGGACGCGCGGGCCGGCGCGGCATCGATGTCGAAGGGCACGCCGTCGTGCTCTGGTCACCGGAGGTCGACCCGGCGCGGGTGGCCGGGCTGGCCTCCACCCGTACCTATCCGCTGCGCTCCACGTTCCGGCCGTCCTACAACATGGCCGTCAACCTCGTCGGCCAGATGGGGCGCGCGCCGGCCCGTCAGCTGCTCGAGTCGTCGTTCGCCCAGTTCCAGGCCGACCGTGGGGTCACCGGGCTGGCCCGCCAGATCCGGCGCAATGAGAAGCAGATCGACGAGCTGCGCGCGCAGGCCGCCTGCCACCTCGGTGACATCACGGAGTACGCCGCCCTCCGCCGCCGGCTCAGCGACCGTGAGGCCGACCTCTCCCGCAGCGGGGTGCGGCAGCGCAAGGCCACCGTCGTGCAGTCGTTGGAGGCGCTCAAGCCCGGCGACGTCATCCGGGTGACGTCGGGGCGGCGCGCCGGGCTGGCCGTGGTGCTCGACGCCGGCCTGCACCCGCGGGACGACCCGCACCCGCTGGTGGTCACCGAGGCGAAGTGGGGCGGGCGGCTCTCCGTGCTCGACTTCGCCTCGCCGGCGCAGGTGCTCGGACGCGTCCGGCTGCCGAAGAACCCCGAGTACCGCAACCCGCAGGCTCGCAGGGACATCGCGTCGAGCCTGCGCGCTCTGGACCTGCCACCGGATACCCGGCCACGTCGCCGCGGCAATCCGGGAGCCGGGGACGATGCGGAGATCCTGCAGCTTCGCGCGGAGCTGCGAGCGCACCCGTGCCAGGGCTGCAACGACCGCGAGCAGCACATGCGCTGGGCGGAGCGGGCGAGCCGGCTGGAGCGTGACACCGACGAGCTGCGCCGCAGGATCGAGGGACGGGTCGGCTCGCTGGGCCGCCGTTTCGACCGGATCTGTGCCTTGCTCGAGCGCCGCGGCTTCCTGGCCGCCGACGAGACGACCCCGGCCGGCCGCCAGCTGGCCCGGATCTGGTCGGAGAGCGACCTGGTGATCGCCGAGTGCCTGCGCAGCGGCGCCTGGGATGGCCTGGAGCCGGCCGAACTCGCGGCGGTGGTCTCGACCATCGTCTACGAGCCGCGCCGTGACGAGCGACCCGTCGAGAGGATGCCCACCACCCGGATCCGGGGCGCGGTCGACACCACGCTGCGGATCTGGGGCCAGATCGCCGACGACGAGGAGGAGCAGGGCCTCACACCGAGCCGGGAGCCACAGGCCGGCCTCGTCTGGGCGCTCTACACCTGGGCGCGCGGGGACCGCCTCGACCGGGCCCTGGCCGCGGCCGCCGAGAGCGGCGCCGAGCTCTCCGGCGGGGACTTCGTGCGCTGGTGCAAGCAGGTGCTCGACCTGCTGGAACAGCTTGCCGGGATCCCGGGACCGGATGGCGACATGCGTCCCGTCTCGCTGGTCGCCCGCCGGGCCGCCGGCTCGGTGCGGCGTGGGGTCGTCGCCCAGAGCATGCAGAGCTGACGACCCGAGCTACGGGCAATTCGCAGGCGCCCTGCCGCACGATCTCCATCACATCGGGCAAAATTCGCAGTAGCGTTCGGTGACCACGGCTAGCGAATGAGGGACCACGATGACCGACGACGAGCTCCAGGGACAGTCGAACTACCCGGGCCAGCAGTGGCCCGCGCAGCCGACTCAGCAGTGGCCCGCCCAGCCGGTCCAGCCGCAGTCCGCCCCGCAGGAGCCGTCCGCCGAGTCCACCCCTGCCACCGATCCGGGCCCGGCGATCACCGAGCAGATCCCGATCGACGAGCCGCTGCACGACGAGCCGGTGCACGACGAGCAGCACGACGACCGGCCGACGATGTTCATCAAGCCGACACCGGCGGCGGGAGACCCTGAGCAGACCTCGGTCTTCCCGTCCATCGGCGCACAGCAGGCCCCGCCAGCCGAGCCGCAGCCACCGGCCTACCCGCAGCCGCCTGCCTACGGCCAGCCCCCGGCCTACGGTCAGCCCTCCGCCTACGGTCAGCCGCCCGCCTACGGCCAGCAGCCGGCCTACGGCCAGACCCAGGACCTGGGCCAGCCCCAGGACTACGGCCAGCCCCAGGACTACGGGCAGCCTCAGGACTATGGCCAGCCTGGCTATGGCCAGCAGCCGCCTGCCTATGGTCAGCCCCAGGGTTACGGGCAGCCCCAGGGCTATGGGCAGCCGGCCTACGGTCAGCCCGCTTATGGCCAGCCTGGCTATGGCCAGCCTGCTTACGGCCAGCCCGCCTACGGTCAGCCGCAGGCGTATGGGCAGCCCGGCTATGGCCAGCAGCCACCCGCCTACGGCCAGCCCCAGGGCTACGGGCAGCCCGCCGCCTATGGTCAGCAGCCGCCAACCTACGGTCAGCCCGAGACGCCGGCACCCCCCGCTCCGAAGAAGAGGCGGAGGGGCAGGGGGTTACTGCTGACCCTCGTGGCGCTCATCGTGGTCATCGGTGCGGCCGCGGCGGTGCTCTTCCTGGTGGTGAAGCCGACCTGGCTGGTGCCCAAGTACCTCAAGCACACGGCAGTGGAGCAGTACATCGAGTCGCCGAACTTCTCCAACCCCACCGGGGTGGTCTGCAACGGCGGCAAGAACATCAAGATCTCCAAGGGCAAGACCTTCACCTGCTCGGCCAGCGACGCCTCGAAGTACACGGTGACGCTGCTCGACAACAAGGGGCTGTACCAGGTCGAACCGGTCGGCTGAGCCCCGGCGCGTGCGGATCGAGTTGCTCCGGCGACCCGATCCGTACGCGAGCTGGCGACCGCTCAGGCCAGCGCGCTACTGATCGCGGCCTGGATACGCCGGACCGAGTTCTGGATGCCCAACTCGGTGGCAAGCTCGTCCAGGCGCGCTGGATCGGCCGGCTCGACGGGCAGTGCGTCCTCGATCGGGGGTATGTCGATGTCGGTGCGGCAGCGCACGGCTGATGGCGCCACCGCGAGGTAGTCGAGGGCGGCGAGCACCTTGTTGGCCGCGCCGGCCGGGAAGCCCTCGGAGCTGCGCTGGGCGGCGGCCACCACTGCCTCGATCGGCCCGAACCGGCTGACGATCGCGGCGGCCGTCTTCTCCCCGACCCCGGCCACGCCGGGCAACCCGTCGCTCGGGTCTCCGCGCAGCACGGCGAAGTCGGCGTAGTACTCGGCCGGGATGCCGTACTTCTCGGCAACCTCGGCTGGCCCCATGTCGGCCAGCTTGGAGATCCCCTTGCCGGCGTAGAGCACCCGCACCCGGTCGCTGGCAAGCGCGAGCATGTCGCGGTCACCGCTGACCACCTCGACTGCATCGTGGTCGCGGCCGGCGAGCGTGGCCATCACGTCGTCGGCCTCGAAGCCGTCGGCCCCCACGGCGGCCAGCCCGACGGCGGCGAGGACCTCCTTGAGCAGGGGCACCTGGAGGGCGAGCCCGGGCGGGATCTCCTCGCCACCGTCAGCGGCCACCCGGTGTGCCTTGTAGGAGGGGCTGAGCGCCACCCGGAACTCCGGGCGCCAGCTCGCGTCGAGGCAGGCGACGTGCCGGGTTGGGCGGCGCTGGGTGATCAGCATGGCGGTCATGTCGAGGTAGCCGCGGATGGCGTTGACGGGTCGGCCGTCCGGGGCGGTGACGGCCTCGGGCACCGAGTAGAAGGCGCGGAAGTAGAGGTTGGCGGCATCGACGAGCATCAGCACGGGATCAGTACACCGACTTCGTGACGTCGGTGCTACCGCGCACGACCAGCTCGGTGGGCAGCACCACGTCCTCCACCGGCAAGCCGCCATCCTCGCCCACGTCGATCAACAGCCGCGTGGTGACGTCGAGTGCCTGCTCGGCCACCGGCTGGTGCACCGTGGTGAGGTCCATGACCTCGGCGATCGTGTGGTCGTCGAAGCCCATCAGCGCGATGTCCTCGGGCACCCGGACGCCCCGGCCACGGAGCACCCGCAGCGCGCCATAGGCCATCTCGTCGCTCTCGGCGAAGATCGCGGTGGGCGGGTCGTCGATGGACAGGAGCCGTTCGCAGGCCTCCATCCCGCCGTCGATCGTGAAGTAGCCGAGCACCTCGAGGTCCGGGTCGTGGGCGATCCCGGCGCCGGTGAGGGCGGCGTGGTAGCCGGTGCGCCGGTGCAACGGCGGCGTGTAGCGCATCGGATCGAGCGTGTCGCCGCCGATCAGGCCGATCCGCTCGTGGCCGAGCCCGAGCAGGTGCTGCACGGCCGTCGTCGCGGCGCTGACGTCGTCGATCCGGGTGGAGAGGAAGCCCGGCATGGTCAGCCCGAGTAGCCCGAGCGGGCAGCGCAGGGAGAGCAGCGTCTCCGCCTCGGCGTCGGTGAGCACCAGGCTGGCCACCAGCACGGCATCGACGCGCTTGCGCAACGGCATGTGCTCGAAGAACCGGTCCCGGCCGGCCTCGTCACCGAGGTTGTAGAGCAGCAGGTCGTAATCGGCGCTGCGCAGGGCCGACTCGACCGCTCCGATCACCTCGGCGAAGAACCAGCGGTTGATGAAGGGGACCACCACGCCCACCGTCTTGGTGCGCCCGCTCGCGAGCCGTGCCGCGAAGGGCGAGGCGATGTAGTCGAGCGCGGTGGCTGCCTCGATCACGCGGTCGCGGGTGCCTGCGGCGACGTCCGGCAGGCCACGAAGGGCACGCGACACGGTCGCGATGGAGACGCCCGCGCGGCGGGCAACGTCCTCGATGCTGGCGGCCATATCACCCCTCGTCGACTTCGGGTCTGCCGTAAACGCTACCGGTGCTCGCTGGCAGACTCTCCCTCGTGGCGACCCTCTACCGCAATGGCCGGATCTACAGCTCGGGTTCGCCGGACCCCTCGGCCATGGTCGTCGACGACGGCATCATCACCTGGATCGGCCAGGAGGACGGCATCGGGCAGCACGCCGGCGTCGAGGAGGTCGATCTGGCCGATGCCTTCGTCACCCCCGCGTTCGTCGATGCGCACGTCCATGCCACGGGTACCGGGATCGCCCTGGCCGGGCTGGAGCTCGGGGAGGCGCGCAGCCTCGCCGAGGCGCTGGAGCTCCTCGACCGGGCCGCCCGGGCGAGCCGCGGACGGCCGATCCTGGGCGGTGGCTGGGACGAGACACGCTGGCCCGAGCAGCGCCCGCCCACCGCTGCCGAGCTCGACCGGGCCAGCTACGGCGGGTCGGTCTACCTGGCCCGGGTCGACGCGCATTCGGCCGTGGTCTCCTCCTCGCTCGCCGCGGTGGTGCCTGGGCTCGCGGCGATGCCGGGTAACCGCGGGCAGGGCTGGGTCACCGGCGCCGCGCACGACGCGGTGCGCACAGCGGCACTCGGCGCGCTGACCCCGGGGCAGACGCGAGACCTCCAGCTGATCGCGCTGCAGGCGTCCGCGGCCCAGGGCATCGCCTGCGTGCATGAGATGGCCGGCCCGGCGATCTCCAGCGAGGCAGACCTGCTCGGCCTCTTCGAGCTGGCCCGCACCGAGGCGGTACCCGAGGTGATCGGGTACTGGGGCGAGCTGCACGGCATCGAGACGGCCCGTCGGCTGGGCGCGGTCGGGGCTGCCGGTGACCTCTTCTGTGACGGCTCCCTCGGCTCGCACACGGCAGCCCTGCACCACCCCTACGCCGACGAGCCTGACCACAGCGGAGCGCTGCGTTTCGAGACGACGGAGCTGGCCGAGCACATCCGCGCCTGCATCGACGCGGGGCTGCAGGCCGGCTTCCACGCCATCGGCGACGCCGCGATCGACCAGATCCTCGACGCGCTCGACCTGGTCAGCGCCGCACTCGGCCGCCCCGCGGGAGCGGGGCAGCGCCTCGAGCACGCCGAGCTGGTCAGCGACCCGGCGCGGCTCGCCGCCTCAGGCCTGCTCGCCTCCATGCAGCCGGCCTTCGACGCGGCCTGGGGTGGGCCGGGGGGGATGTACGCCGACCGGCTGGGCGCCGAGCGCGCCGCAGGCATGAACCGGTTCGCCGAGCTCGCTGCGGCCGGCGTCCCGCTGGCCTTCGGCTCGGACAGTCCAGTGACCCCGCTCGATCCCTGGGGTGCGGTGCGGGCCGCGGCCTATCCACACGAACCCGGTGCGGCGATCAGCGTGCGGGCCGCCTTCGCAGCGCACACCCGTGCCGGCTGGCGCGCGGGCCGGCGCGACAACGAGGGCGTGCTGGCCCCCGGCCTGCCTGCCACCTTCGCCGTCTGGAGGGCGGGCGGGCTCGGCATCGACGCCCCGGACGAGCGGGTGGCGCGGTGGAGCACCGATCCCCGTGCCAACATCCCCGGGCTCCCGGACGTCTCGCCGGGAACACCCCTGCCGACCTGCATGCGGACCGTCCTGCGTGGGCGGACCATCTACGACATTGCCGCTGACTGAGTTGGCCCTCACACCCGCGCGGGTCCTCGGCAATACTGGACGGATGCTCACCCGCCCCGCTCCGGTTGCCGAGCAGCCACCCGCTGTTCGTCGGGTGCGGGTCAGCGCCGCGGTGGCGCTGGTGTCGGGCATCCTGCTGGCCGGTGCGTTCCCGCGTATCGGGATCTGGCCACTGGCCCTGCTCAGCGTCGGCGGCCTGTCCTGGGCGGTCGACGGGCGGCGCTCGCGCACCGGCGCCTGGCTCGGCTTCGTCTATGGCCTGGGCTTCTTCGTGCCGCTGCTGCACTGGACCGGTATCTACGTCGGGCCGGTTCCGTGGCTGCTGCTCGCCACCGCCGAGGCGGGCTTCATGGCGGCCCTGGGTGCGGTGCTCCCGGTGCTCCAGCGCCTGCGGGGTGCGCCGGTGTGGATCGCCTGTGCCTGGGTGCTCCAGGAGGCCCTGCGCGACCGGCTGCCCTTCGGCGGCTTCCCGTGGGGCCGGCTCGCGTTCAGCCAGGCCGACTCGCCCCTGAGGTGGTTCATCGCCCTCGGCGGCGCGCCGCTGCTCACCTTCGTCGTGGCGCTGGCCGGTGCCACCCTGCTGCCCGTCGTCGCTGCCGCCCTCGCGAGGGACTGGCCGCGGGCCGCGGTGCGGTTCGCCGTGCCGGTGGCCGTGGTGGTGGCTGGGCTGCTGGCGATGTTCCCGGTGAACGGCTTCGCTCCGAGCGGCCACCCCGGCCCGGCGCTGCACATAGCGCTCGTCCAGGGTTCGGTGCCCGATCGGGGCCTGGCCTTCGAGGACCGCGCCGGCCAGGTGCTGGCCAACCACATCGCTCAGACGCGAAAGCTCGCCGAAGAGGTGGCCGCCGGCACGACGCCACAGCCAGACCTCGTGATCTGGCCGGAGAACTCCTCGGACCTCGACCCCTATCTCGACGCCCCCGTGGCCGCCGAGATCAGCGCGGTCGTGAAGGAGATCAACGCGCCGGTGCTCGTGGGCGCCATTCTGCAGGGGCCGGGTGCCGATCACCGGCGCAACGCGGGCATCCTCTGGTCACCCACCACCGGCCCGGGCGCGACCTACATCAAGCGGCACCCCGTGCCGTTCGCCGAGTACCTGCCGCTGCGCAGCATCGCCACCAGGGTCAGCTCGGCCGCCAAGCTCGTCACGCAGGACATGGTGGCCGGACACGGCAACGGTCTGCTCCAGGGCGGCCCGGCACCGATCGGTGATGTCATCTGCTTCGAGGTGGCCTACGACGACCTCGTCCGCTCCTCGGTCAGTGCCGGGGCCCAGCTGCTCGTGGTGCAGACGAACAACGCCACCTTCGGCCACACCTCCGAGACCTACCAGCAGCTCGCCATGAGCAAGCTGCGGGCCGTCGAGCACGGCCGGTCGGTGCTGCAGGTCTCGACCACCGGCGCCAGCGCGGTGATCAACGCGAAGGGCGAGGTCGTCACTGAATCGCACGCCCTCTTCGAGCCGGCCATCCTCACCTCGGCCGTGCAGCCCGTCACCGGGCTCACCATCGCCGACGAGCTGGGCGACTGGCCTGAGTATGTGCTCTCGCTGCTTGCCCTTGCCGCCCTCGGGTGGGCTATCGTGCGGAGCCGCAGAGATCATGAGCCGGCGGCTCCCGACGAGATGGTGCACCGATGAGCGACCGGGTGTTGGTGGTCATCCCGACCTACAACGAGAGCGCGAACATCGAGCACATCGTGGGCCGGGTCCGCGCCGCCGTGCCCGCCGCCGACGTGCTGGTGGTCGACGACGCCAGCCCGGACGGCACCGGCAAGATCGTCGACGGCATGGCCGAGCAGGACAGCCAGGTGAACGTCCTGCACCGCTCCGGCAAGTCCGGCCTCGGCGGGGCCTACGTGGCCGGCTTCGACTGGGGCCTGGACGCCGGCTACGGCGTGCTCGTGGAGATGGACGCCGACGGCTCGCACGCCCCGGAGGAGCTGCCCAAGCTGCTCGCCGCGCTCGACCGTGCCGATCTGGTGCTCGGCTCGCGCTGGGTACCGGGCGGCTCGGTGATCAACTGGCCGAAGTCCCGGGAGGTCATCTCCCGCGGGGGCAACCTCTACACCCGGCTCGCGCTGGGTATCGAGCTGCGCGATGCCACCGGGGGGTACCGGGCCTACCGCCGGGAGGTGCTCGAGGGCATCGACTACGCGGTCGTGGTCTCGGAGGGGTACTGCTTCCAGGTCGACCTCGCCTGGCGGGCGCTCCGGGCGGGCTACCGGGTGATCGAGGTGCCGATCACCTTCGCCGAGCGGGAACTCGGCGAGTCGAAGATGACCGGCGCGATTGTGCGGGAGGCCTTCGTGCGGGTAACCGAATGGGGCGCACAGCACAGAGGCCGCCAGCTCCGCGCCACGCTGCGCGGAGGCCGGCGGCCCCTGTCCTGACGGTCTTTTCTAGCCTTGGCGGCTGCTACGCGCTCTTCTGGCCGCGGCGGGCGCGAAGCACGTCGAGGCGCTCGGCGAGAACCTCTTCGAGGTCGGCGATCGTGCGGCGCTCCATCAGCATGTCCCAGTGCGTGCGCGGCGGCTTGACCTTCTTCGCCTCCGGCTGCGGGCCGTCGACGAGCAGGCCAAGCGTGCCGTCGAGGCGGCACTCCCACGTGGTGGGAAGCTCGGCGTCCTCGGCGAACGGGACGCTGAACTCGTGCCCACGAGTACAGCGGTACGCCGCGATGTTGCGTGGTGCTGGCTCAGCGCCGTACTCGGTCTCGTAGCTGATTGCACCCAGGCGACTGCCTCGTAAAGTGCGGTCTGCCATAGTCGTCACCTCCTGGCGTTGTCCGGACTCGCGCTGGTTGGCGATTGTGGCGGGACCAGATCCTGTAGAACGTTGTTTGTCGTACATCCTGCCCAACGATTCGGGCGGGGGGATGATTCCCCTGGTACTACCCCTACTTACGTTGCGGAGGCTGTTTTGGTTCCCCTCACGGGCCGGGTTCTGCGATTGTCAGGTCAGGTCGCGCACAGGTTGCCCGCGGCGGACACCGTCGCCAACGGGCTGGGCCTCGGCCGGGTCGCGATCGGCGTCGGCTTCCTGGCCGACCCGATCTCCTCGGTGCGGGTGCTCGGTGTCGACACCGGCTCGGCCAAGCGGATGACGTTCCTGGCGCGAATGGCGGCCGGCCGGGACATCGTCCTCGGCCTGGGTGTACTGCTGGCCCGCAGCCCGGAGAGCAAGGCGGGCTGGGTGGCGGCGGGTGCGGGAGCCGATGTCGTCGACGCCGTGGCGATCTCGGCAGGCATGCGCTCGGGCACCACCGGCGGCGCAGGCGCCGCAGGCATCTCGGCGGGGGCCCTCGGCGCGGCGCTGGTGGGGTTCTGGGCGGCGCGAGGCCTGCGCGCCCGTGGCTGAGCTGCACTTCTACACCGGCACGATGGACGCCGGGAAGTCCACGCTCGCGCTCCAGACGAACCACAACCACGCCGTCCGCGGACGGGTCGGGGTGCTCTTCACCTCGCACGACCGCGCCGGCTCGGCGGTGATCTCGTCCCGGCTGGGGCTGACCGAGGGGGCGGTGGAGGTCGATGGCGACTTCGACTTCTGGGCCTACCTCGTGGAGCGCCTCACCCAGCACGGGGAGCGGGTCGACTACCTGATCTGCGACGAGGCACAGTTCTACTCGGTGACCCAGATCGACCAGCTCGCCGCCATCGCCGACGACCTGGACATCGACGTCTTCTGCTTCGGCATCATGACCGACTTCCGGACCCGCCTCTTCGACGGGTCGCGCCGGCTCGTCGAGCTGGCCGACCGCACCCACTCGCTGCAGGTGGAGTCGCTGTGCTGGTGCGGCCGCCGGGCCACCCACAACGCCCGGACCATCGACGGTGCGATGGTGATCGAGGGCGACGTGATCGTGGTCGGCGACGTGGACCCCGAGATCGACGAGCGGGTGGGCTACGAGGTGCTCTGCCGCCAGCACCACCGCAAACAGCTGACCTCGGCCCGGGCCGGCGCCGCGGCGCTGCGCCCCGATCCGCTGCCCTTCTCGAAGTAGGCGGAAGCTCGAAGTAGGCGCGGAAGCTTGAAGTAGGCGTGAGAGCTCGAAGTCGCTAGGAGAGCTGCTTGCGCAGCAGCTTGCCGGTGGCGTTGCGGGGCAGATCGTCGACGAACTCCACCTCCCGTGGCACCTTGTGCCGGGCCAGGTTCGTCTTGATCAGGTCCTTGACCTCGTCGGCCGAGATCGACTGGCCGTCACGGAGCACGACGAAGGCCTTCAGCCGCTGACCGAAGTCCTCGTCGGGCACCCCGATTACCGCGGCGTCCGCGATGGCCGGCTGCTCGATGAGCAGGTCCTCCACCTCGGCCGGGAAGACGTTCTCGCCGCCCGAGACGATCATGTCGTCGTCGCGGCCGTCGATGAAGAGCAGCCCGTCCTCGTCGAAGTGGCCGACGTCGCCCGAGGAGAGCAGGCCGTCGAGCTCGTCCTTGGTCCCGCCGCCGGTGTAGCCGGAGAAGCGGAGCCCGCTACCGACGAAGACCCGTCCGATCGTGTTCGGCTCCGTGATCGGCTTGTTCTTCTCGTCGTAGAGGGTGACCTTGCAGCCGACGGGGGAGCGCCCCACCGTGCCGGGCGCCTTCTTCCAGTCCTCGGGGGTGGCGACGGTAGCCACCGCGACCTCGGTGGAGCCGTAGAGGTTGTAGATGACGTCGCCCCACAGTTCCATGGCGTGGGTGCCGACCTCGGTCGGCAGCGCGGAGCCGGCGCAGAAGACGATCCGCAGGGCGCTGAGGTCGTATTGCTTGATCACGTCGTCGCCGAGGTTCAGGATGCGCTGGAGCATGGTGGGCACCACGACGAGCCCCTCGACCTTGTACTTCGCCATCGCCTCGAGCGTCTTGAGCGGGTCGAAGCGACGGCGCAGCACGGAGGTCGAGCCGAGCGAGATCGTCAGCATGAACTGCGAGAGGCCCGTGCCGTGGAAGAGCGGGGCAGCCATGAAGGTGCGCTGCTCGGGGCGCAGCGGGATGCGGTCGAGGAACTGTGCGGCCGCGAACGGCGAGCTGACCTGGCGAGGCGCCCCCTTGGGGGTGCCGGTGGTGCCGCTGGTCAGGAGCACCAGCCCGCCGATCGTCTCGGGGCGGGGCAGCTCGTCACCCGGTGCCGAGGTGATCAACTGCTCGAGCGTCTCGTAGGGGTTGTCGTCGTCGTCGACCCAGGCCAGGTAGCGCGGGATGGAGTCCGGGATGTCCTCCAGGATGCCGGCGAACTCGATGTCGTAGACGAGGATGTCGACGCCCTCACGCTCGGCCACGGCGGCGAACTGCGGCTTGGCGAAGCCGGTGTTCATCAGCAGCAGCTTGGCGCCGAGCTTGCCTGCGGCGAACATCGACTCGACCAGGCCCCGGTGGTCGCGGCAGAGCACCGCGATGACGGACTTGTCGTCCAGGCCGCGCTGCTTCCAGGCCCGGGCCAGGGAGTTCGAGCGCCGGTCGAGGTCGGCGAAGGTCAGCTCACCGATCTCGTCGACGAGGCCGATCACGTCCGGGTGCCGCGACGCGGCGATCCGGATCGCCCCGCCGACCATGCCCCAGCGACGCATGCTCAGCAGGGCGTTGATCGAACCGGCCGGGTCGTTGAGTGGCGCGAGGCCCGACTTGTAGAGCACCCCGAGCTCGCGCGCCGTCGTCGGCAGGCGACGGGCCTGCGCAAGGGCAAGTTCGAGGTTCAGGTTCGACATCCGTGCGGCTCCTAACCGGTCGGGGCGGGGCGAATCCTGCCACGAACTGGCCGCGCCGGCCCGGCAGGGGAGATCAGACCCGCTCGAGATGGACCGGCAGGCCGTCCTTCGGGCGGGGCAGCGAACTCCAGTCGACGGGCATCACGTAACCGTCCGGGACGCTCCAGCGATAGCGCAGCAAAAGCTGGTGCATCGCGGCCTTCACCTGCATGCCGCCGAAATAGAGGCCGATGCATTTGTGTACCCCGTTGCCGAACGGGATCCACGCATTACGGTGCACCTTGTCCTCGTGACGCTCGGCGGAGAACCGCTCAGGGTCGAACTTGGTCGGCTCGGGCCAGTACTCGTCGAGCATGTGCGTGCCGTGGAAGTTGCACGAGACGAAGGTGTCGGCCGGGATGTCGATGCCGAGTACCTGCGTGGGCTTGACGGTCCTGCGGGCCACCCCTGGCACCGCCGTCACGAGGCGCATGCACTCCTTCATCACCAGGTCGAGGGAGACCAGCTCCTCCTGGTCGGTGAAGCTGATCGCGTCCTTGCCGAGCGCGACGGACTCCGCCCGCACCCGCTCCTGCCACTCCGGATGGGTGGCCAGGTAGTAGGCCATCGTCGTCATCGTGATCGTCGTGGTGTCGTGGGCGGCCATCAGCAAGAAGATCATGTGGTTGACGATGTCGTCGTCGCTGAAGCCGTTGCCGTCCTCATCGGTGATCTGGCAGAGCGCGCTGAAGAGGTCGGTGCCGGCCCCGGCACGCTTTGCCGGGATCTGCGGGTAGAGGTAGGCCTCCAGTCGCCTGCGGCCGCTGAGCCCCCGCGACCAGCGCAGGCCCGGCATCGGGAAGCGCAGGATCGCGGTGCCGGCGCGGACGCAGTCGGAGAAGGCGCGATTGAGCTCGTCGGCCTCGGTGCCGAGCTCGGCGCCCATGAAGGTGCGGGTGGCGACGTCGAGGGTGAGCTGCTTGAGCGCCTTGTAGATCTTGAGGTCGGGTGTCTCGATCCAGCCGTCGAGGCCGAGCCCCAGGACGTCGTTCATCGGGTCCAGGTAGGTCGTCAGCCGCTCGGTGGTGAAGGCCTGCTGCATGATCCGCTTGTGGGCATGGTGCTCGTCGAAGTCGAGCAGCATCAGGCCGCGGCGGAAGAACGGGCCGATCAGGTACGACCAGCCGGGGCCGCTGGCGAACGCGTGATCCCGGTTCTGCAGCACCTCGCCCACCCCGTCGGGCCCCTGGACCATCACCGCCTTCATGCCGAAGGCGTTCATCCGGGTCACCGGGCCGTAGCGGTCGTAGCGGGTGCGGTCGGTGTAGTAGGTCCCCTTGAGGACGCTCAGGGTATGGCCGAGGAGAGGCAGGCCGGTGTCACCCGGCACGGCAGAGGGCACCCGTGACCTGCTCTTACGCGGTAGTGCTTCGATCGCCATGCGAGCCCCCTTGCCGTCCCGATACCCAGCACCATATTCTGATCACAGTCGTTGTCAACAGTCCGGGAGGGCGCGGTGAGCGAGGCACGGGCCTATCGCGGCGTCGCCCTCGCCGACAGGGTGGCGCTGCGCCGCGAAGCGCTGATCGAGGCCGGACTGGACTGCCTGTACGAGGACGGCCTGGCCGCACTGAGCGTCCGCGCCGTCTGCGCCCGTTCGAAGCTGACGGCTCGGTACTTCTACGAAAGCTTCAGCGATCTGGACGCGCTGCTTGGCGCGCTGGTGGATGCGTGCTGCGTCGAGGTGGCCGAGCATGCGCTTGCCGCGATCGGTGTCGCGGGGGAGACCCTGCCGGCCAAGGTCCGCGCCGCGGTTGGCTCGGCCTATGCCGTGCTCAGTCACGATCCCCGCAAGGCGGCCGCCTTCCTGCTCGGCTCGGCCGCGCCGGAGGCCCTGCAGGACCGCCGCGACGAGTGGATGACGCAGTACGTGCAGCTCGTCCTCACCAACCTGCCGCTGCCCACCGCGGCGTCCCTGGAGGCCAAGCGCGGCGCCAACGCCGCTGCACTCTTCGTGATGGGCGGTACCACCGAGATGCTGCGAGCCGTGCTGAGCGGTTCGCTCGCCCTCTCCGACGAGGACGTCGTCGAGCGGCTGACCGCGATGTGGCTGGCGGTCCTCGGCTAGTTCCGGGTTGAGTTCTCGGTCAAGGCTCCACTTGCCGGTGGCAACGGCGTCCGCCATGCTCAGCTACAAGTTATCTGGCTGCGCTGTCGAAGTGGGATCTCATGGCACTGGTCAACATCACGATCACCAGGCGGTCAGCGACCACGGAGGCTACGCCGGACGCACCGAGGGCCCGGCGCTGGCGGCGTCGGGCGGCCGCCGCCGCGGCCGTCGTCGCCGTCGTCGGAGTGGCCGGCGGTATCGCCGAGGCAACGGGCGACTCGAGTTCGCCGCCGTCGTCCTACACCGCGGTGACCCCGGCGGTGCTGACCTCGGCGACGATGGCGGCCAGCGCCACGAAGGACATCGTCGTCGCGGGCACGGCGGGCGTTCCTGCCGGCGCCACCTCGGTGCAGCTCTCGGTGACGGTCGCACAGGGATCGGTGGCCGGCGACCTGTTCGTCTATCCGACCGGTGCCGCCCAGCCGTCGAGCGCCAACGTGCACTGGCTGGCCGGGGAGGCCGTCACCATCCCGGTCACCAGCCAGGTCGGGACGGCAGGCAAGGTGAGGCTGCACAACGGCCTCGGCTCGGCGCTGGTGAAGGTGTCGGTGGTCGGGTACTACGCGGCCCTGCCGACCTCGGGTGTCGCGGTGAACGATGCCAATGGCGCCCTGCTCGGCACGCTGGTGGACGTCGATCCCGCCGGCTCGGGCGTTACGGTGCTCACCCCCAACGGCTACCTGGTCACCGTCAACTGGGACGGGACGTTCCCCCCGGCCCAGCTGTACTACCAGGGGACCGGGAGCGTGCCGTGTTCCGGAGCTGCCTTCCTCAGCGACGGCGGCGTCTACGGGAGCGTGCGGAGCACGTTCCTTCTCAACTGGTCGGCGGCGCTGGGCACGCTGCTCGCCCCGGTCGGCACGAACAATCTCTCCACCTCGGGTGAGGCCGGAGGGATCACCGGCCTGGAGAACCAGGGCTGTGACACCACGCAGCCCACGTATGAGACGGGCTGGCAGATGACCGCGATCACGCCGGCCACCGCTGGGCTGCCCGCCCAGGCGAGCAGAGGCAGCGTTGCGGGGCCGATTGCGCTGAGCAACTAGTGGGTGGGCACGTGGGCCTCTCCCGCCGGGGCTTCCTCGCGGGCACCGCGACGGGGCTGCTCGTCGTGGCGGTGCCGGTCGAATCGGTGAGTTCAGAGGTGGCGGCCAAGGCCGCGTCGACTCCCGCTGCCGGGGGCGCCTGGCGGCCGACCGGTGCGCAGCGCCCGGTGCTCATCCGCGACGCCTTCACCCCACTGCTCCACCAGCACTTCCAGCTGCGCTCCGACGGGCCGCCGCGCGCCGTCGCCCTCGTCGAGATCGCCGACCTCGCAGGGTCGCCCGCGGGTGACGAGGCGCGGTGCTTCTCACTGATCTTCGAGGCCAAGCCGGGGAATCCCGTCGAGGCCGGAATGCGGACCGTCCACGCGGGCAGGCACTCCGTCGAGCTGTTCCTCGTACCCGTCGGCCGCGGTATCCACCTCCAGCGCTACCAGGCCATCATCAACAACCCGTGGATCGCCTTAACGCGTCCGCCGGTACGCCCCCACGTCGCCACTGTCCCGGGAGAGAACTCATGAGCGATCCATTCGTCGGCGAGATCCGTATGTTCGCCGGCAACTTCGCCCCGCAGGGCTGGGCGTTCTGCAACGGGCAGCTCATCGCCATCTCGCAGAACACGGCGCTGTTCTCCATCCTGGGCACCAACTACGGGGGCAACGGAAGCAGCACGTTCGGCCTTCCTGATCTGCGCGGCCGGGTACCGGTCCACTGGCAGCAGGGCCCCGGCCTGTCGACGTACAACGTGGGCCAGGCGGGCGGTGCCGAGAGCGTGACCCTCACCGCCCAACAGCTACCCGCTCACAGCCACACGGTCGCCGTCAACCCGAGGAGGGGCACCCTCACCGAGCCGGAGGGCAACGTGCTGGCAGCGACGGTTGGCAGTAGCTACGCGCCGTCGCCCACTGCCGGGTACGCCATGAACCCGTCCGCCATCTCCGGGGGCGGTGGCGGCCAGGCACACAGCATCCTCCAGCCCTACCTGGCGGTGAGCTTCATCATCGCGATGCAGGGGATCTACCCGGCACGGAACTGATGGAGGCGTGCATGGACTCCCTCGACGAGCTGGAGGCCGCTGCACTCCCGCTTGCCGGGATCGTCCTGCACCTGTCGCGCAGCGGATCGACGCTGGTGGCCAGAGCGCTGGCCCAGCTGCCCCGGCTTCGGGTACTCAACGAGCCGCAGCAGCTCGACGAGGCCCTGACCGCGGCACGCCGCGGCGACGACCCCTCGCTGAGCGGCGTCCGCCGTGCGCTGGCCGCGCTGGGTGCACCGGACGGCGTGCACGACCGCTACCTGATCAAGGCGGACTCCTGGCACGTGCTGGCCCTGGACACCTTGCTCCGGGCGGTCCCCGAGCTGCGGTGGCTCTTCGTCTATCGCGACCCGGCGGAGGTGCTCGCGTCGCACCTGGCCCAGCCGGGGTCGCAGACCGTACCAGGCGTGCTCCCGGAGTCGTGGTTCGGCTCGGCGAAGACAGCACTGCCGAGCGAGCACGCGGTGGCCGTGATCGCGGCGATGTGTGCCGCGATCCTGCCGTTCGCCACGTCCGGAACGCTGCTCAACTACGACGAGCTTCCTGAGGCGCTGGCGGATCGGGTGCCGCGGCACTTCGGACTGCCCCCGATCGACGTGACGAAGCTGGGCGACGTGCTGACGCAGCACGCCAAGCGTCCTGACGTGCCGTTCGTGCCCGACCGCGAGTGGAAGCAGGCCGCGGTGCCGCCGGAGCTGCGCGCCGAGCTGGAGGCCGCTGCCTACCCGACGTACCGTGCCCTCGAGTCGCTGCGGCGGGGGTCGGGGTCGTGATCGCCGCGCACCGGCTGCCGATCGTCTGTGATCTCACCCAGCTGCAGGCCGACCTGGCCGCGGTGGCGCCGGCCGGGTGGCACCCGCACTTCAACACCGGCTACTACGACGGTGACTGGAGCGGCATCCCGCTGCGCGGCCAGCCAGGGATTCACGTGCCGCTCTACACCGACCCGTCACGCTCGGACTTCGCGGACCTGCCCGCGATGAGCAGGTGCTCGGCGGTACCGGCGATCCTCGGCCAGCTGCCGCACCCGATCGAATCGGTGCGGTTCCTGCGGCTGTCGCCCGGCTCGAGCATTCACCAGCACCGCGACCACGGCCTGCGCTGGGAGGAGGGCGTGGCCCGGCTGCACGTGCCGGTACACACGAACCCTGAGGTCGAGTTCGTCTCAGGGGGCTCACGGCTCGTCCTCGCCGAGGGGGAGTGCTGGTACATCGACTTCGACCTGCCGCACGAGGTGCACAACCGGGGGGCGTCCGACCGCGTGCACCTGGTGATCGACGTGCGGGTTGCTCAAGAGTTGTAAGGCTGGTTCACTTCTTGGTGTGGCATATCGACGCACGGAGGCGGTTCAGGCCAGGCTCGATGCCCAGCGTGTGCGGATCATCGACGCCGCCACCGAACTGCTCGCCGACCGGGGCTACGGGGGTTGCTCCATCGCGGCCGTCTCGACCCGCGCCGGTGTCTCGGCGGGCACCGTCTACAACCACTTCGCCGGCAAGTCCGAACTGGTGGCCGAGGTCTTCCGTACCGTGGTGGGCCGCGAGGTGGCGGCTGTGCGCAGTGCCGTCCGCCCCACCGATCCGGTGGTCGAGCGCACCGTCGCCCTCGTGGAGACCTTCGCCGGGCGCGCGCTGAAGTCGCCCCGGCTGGCCTACGCACTTCTCGCCGAGCCCGTCGACCCGGTCGTGGACGCCCTGCGCCTGCAGTTCCGGGTGGCCTTCCGCGACATCGCCGCGGAGTCGATCGCGCTGGGCGTCGAGCGTGGCGAGCTGCCCCCGCAGGACACTGCCGTGGTCTCCGCCGCCCTCGTCGGCGCCATCGGCGAGGCCCTGGTGGGCCCACTGGCCGGCGAGCTCGAACCCGGTACCGTCCCCGCTCTGATCGACTTCGCCCTGCGCTCACTGGGCCTGTCCCCGACACGAGGAGTCTCCGATGCCCCGCACGCATGAGGTCACCAACCAGGTCCCGTCGCCGGTTGGTCTCGACCTGACCACCACTCCGGCGCTGCTGGAGGGCCTGGCGCGCGAGGGTGCCGGCTGGGCCGAGGCCGAGGTGCGGGAGCTGGCGTTGCAGGCCAACAGCGCGCAGGTGCAGGAGTGGGGCCGGGTCGCGAACGAGCACCCGCCGGTGCTGCGCACCCACGACCGCTACGGCAACCGGATCGACGAGGTCGAGTACCTGCCCGAGTACCACTCCCTGATGCGGGTGGCCGTCGAGCACGGCCTGCACGGGGCCCCGTGGGTCGACGACCGGCCCGGCACGCACGTCGCCCGGGTGGCCAAGTCGATGGCCTGGGGAGTCTCCGACGCCGGCCACTTCTGCCCCATCTCGATGACGTATGCGGTGGTGCCCGCGCTGCGCACCACCCCCGCCCTGGCTGCCCAGTACGAGCCGCTGCTGACCAACCGCAACTACGACTTCGGCCTGCGGGCGCCGCTGACGAAGTCGGGGCTGATCGCAGGCATGTCGATGACCGAGAAGCAGGGCGGCTCGGACGTTCGGGCCAACACCACGCGCGCCGTGCCGCAGTCCGACGGCAGCTACCTGCTCACCGGGCACAAGTGGTTCACCTCAGCCCCGATGTCGGACCTCTTCCTGACGCTGGCCCAGACCGAGGGCGGCCTCTCGTGCTTCCTGGTGCCCCGGGTGCTCGCCGACGGCAGCCTCAACGCCTTCTTCCTGCAGCGCCTGAAGGACAAACTCGGCAACAAGTCGAACGCATCGTCTGAGGTCGAGTACGAGGAGGCCGTGGGCTGGCTCGTAGGTGAGGAGGGGCGCGGCGTCCGCACCATCATCGAGATGGTGAACATGACCCGTCTCGACTGTGCCGTGGCGGCCGCCGGCGGGATGCGCTTCGGCACGGCCCAGGCCATCCACCACGCCACGCATCGCTCGGTCTTCGGTAGGCGGCTGCTCGACCAGCCGGCGATGGTGAACGTGCTGGCCGACCTGGCCGTCGACAGCGAGGCCGCCACCACGGTGGCCCTGCGGCTGGCCGGTGCGGTCGATCGGGCCAGCCGGGGCGACGAGGGTGAGGCGGCCTTCCGTCGCGTTGCGCTCTCCGTCTCCAAGTACTGGCTCTGCAAGCGGTGGCCCTCGCACTCGGCCGAGGCCCTCGAGTGCCTCGGCGGCAACGGCTACATCGAGGACTCCGGTATGCCGCGCGCCTATCGGGAGGCTCCGCTGCTCTCGATCTGGGAGGGATCGGGCAACGTCGCTGCGCTCGACACGCTGCGCGCCATGGTGAAGGAGCCCGAGGCCGTCGAGGCGTTCTTCGGTGAGCTGACGCTGGTCCGTGGCGCCGACACCCGCTACGACGATGCGCTGGCGATGCTGCAGAAGGAGTTCTCCGACGCCGACCAGCTGGAGTACCGCGCCCGCGGCGTCGTGGAGCGGATGGCCATGCTGCTACAGGGCTCGCTGCTGCTCCGGCACGGCAACCAGGCGGTCGCCGACGCCTTCGTGGCGTCGCGTCTGGCGCGGGACTGGGGTGTCGCCTACGGCACGCTGCCCACCGGTATCGACACCGCCACGATCCTGGAGCGTGCGGCGGTCGGCGTCGCGTGAATGCTGGCGGCTGAGCACGCCAGCTATCGCAATTGACAATCAATGTCGTTACGGGATTGGATGGTCTCTTCCAGTCAGCGTCACGCTGACCCGATCGGGAAGAGATCCGCGATGCATGCACGTTCCCTTGCTGTCAGGGTCGCCCTCGTCGGGGCGCTGGGGCTGACGGCCTGTGGCACGTCTGCCGCCGGGAACCCCACGACCTCGGGGGGACGCACGGTGCTCGACGTGGTGGCCAGCATCAATGCTTGGGGCAGCATCCTGGCGCAGCTCGGCGGGGTTCACGTGCACGAGCACTCGATCATCACCAACCCGGACACCGACCCGCACTCCTACGAGCCGACGCCGGCCGATGCCCGCACGATCGCCGACTCGCAGCTCTTCGTCGACAACGGCATCGGCTACGACCCGTGGGCCGCGCAGGCGGTGCGGGCCAGTCCGGACGTCAAGCGTGTGGTGCTGACGGTGGGCACGCTCGTGCACGTCCCCGACGGCGGCAACCCGCACCGCTGGTACGCGCCAGCCGATGTCGAGCGGGTCGCCGACCAGATCACCGCAGACCTGCGGCGGCTCGACCCCGCCGATCACGCCTACTTCGCCGCCCGGCACCAGGCATTCGAGGGCACCGATCTCGCCAGGTACCACCAGCTGATCGGCCAGATCAAGGCCCGCTACGCAGGTGTACCGGTGGGCGCGAGCGAGTCGATCTTCGCGCCACTCGCCGACGCGCTCGGCCTCGACCTCGTCACGCCGGCGGGCTTCCTGAAGGCGATCAGCGAGGGCACCGACCCGTCGGCCGCCGATAAGGCGACCATCGACACCCAGATCGCGCAGCGGCAGCTCAAGGTATACGTCTACAACAGCCAGAACTCGACGCCGGACGTCGCGGCCCAGGTGAGCGCCGCCAAGGCCCAGGGCATCCCGGTGGTGGCGGTCACCGAGACGTTGTCGCCGGCCAGCGCGAGCTTCGAGCAGTGGCAGGTCGCCCAGCTCGTCGCGCTCGCGGCGGCCCTGCACGAGGCCACCGGCAAGTGAGCGCCGTCCTCGAACTCGACCGCGCCGCCGTCGCGGTGGCCGGGCGCACCATCTGGTCCGGGGTGAGCCTGCAGGTGCAGGCAGGGGAGTTCGTGGCCATCCTCGGCCCCAACGGCGTCGGCAAGTCGACACTGCTCAAGGCGGTGCTGGGGCTCACCCCGCTCAGCGGCGGGGCGATGACGGTGCTTGGCGACCGTCCAGGGCACGTCAACGGCCGGATCGGCTACCTGCCCCAGCGGCGTGCCTTCGACCCGAACACCCGGGTGCGGGGCGTCGACATCGTCCGGCTCGGCCTGGACGGCGATCGTTGGGGCGTGCCGCTGCCGGGCCGGCTCGCCGGTAGTGCTGGTCGCCGGGCCCGCGAGCGGGTCGAGGAGGTCATCGCCCTGGTGGGCGCGGGCGCCTACGCCGGCCGGCCGATCGGGCAGTGCTCCGGTGGCGAGCAGCAGCGGCTGCTCATCGCGCAGGCGCTGATCCGCGGGCCGGAGCTGCTCGTCCTCGACGAGCCGCTCGACAGCCTGGACGTCACCAATCAGGCCTCGGTGAGCGCGCTGATCCGCGACGTCTGCCGCAGCCAGAACGTCGCCGTGCTGCTCGTGGCCCACGACGTCAACCCGATCCTCCCGTATCTCGATCAGGTCATCTATCTCGCGCACGGCGGTGCCGTGATGGGGCCGCCGGAGGAGGTCATCACCGCCGACACGCTGACCATGCTGTACGGCACCCCGATCGACGTGCTGCGTGACCGCGCCGGCCGCCTCGTCGTGGTGGGCCAGCCCGACGCCCACGCCGAGCACCGCTGACCGATGAGCGTCGACCTGACCTGGGACCTCGTCGCCGACGTCCGACAGCTGCTGAGCTACCACTTCATGCTCAACGCGCTGCGCGCCGGCACGATCGTCGCGGTGGTCTGCGGTGCCATCGGCTACTTCATGGTGCTGCGGCGGCAGAGCTTCGTCGGTCACACCCTGGCGGTGATCGGCTTCCCGGGGGCGGCCGGGGCGATCTGGCTGGGCGTGAGCTCCGGGTTCGGCTACTACGGGTTCTGCATCGCAGGCGCGCTCGTGATCGCGGCGCTGCCCGGCGGCGGACGAGCCGGCTCGGGGCTCGGTGGCGCGGGCGAGGAGTCGGCCGTCGTCGGCACGGTGCAGGGTTTCGCGCTGGCCTGCGGCTTCCTCTTCGTGAGCCTCTACAAGGGCTTCCTCTCCGGCCTGAACAACCTGCTCTTCGGCACGATCACCGGTGTGGCCGACCATCAGGTGATCACGCTGCTGATCGCCGGCGTGCTCTGCCTGGCTGTGCTCGTGGCGATCGCGAGGCCGCTGCTGTTCGTCAGCGTCGACCCGGACGTCGCGCGGGCCAGCGGGGTGCCGGTGCGGCTGGTCGGCACGGTCTACCTGGTGCTGCTGGGGACCGCCGCTGCCGGCGCCAGCCAGATCACCGGCAGCCTGCTCGTCTTCGCGCTGCTCGTGGCTCCTGCGGCCACCGCGTCGCGTCTCACCGCCCGCCCCTACCTCGGGCTCGGCCTGTCGGTGCTGATCGCGGTGCTCGTCACCTGGCTGGGGGAGGCCTTCGCGTTCTTCTCGCCCTACCCGATCGGCTTCTGGGTCACCACGCTGGCCTTCGGCGCGTACCTGCTGGCAACCGGCTACGGGCTGCTGCGGGAGCGACTCGGCCGTCGGCTGGTGACGGCGTGAGTGACCCGATCACCGGCCTGGCGCACATGCTCGGGCAGCCCTTCATCCAGCACGCTCTCGTGGCTGGCACGTCGATAGCGCTGCTCTCGGGGCTGGTCGGCTACTTCGTCGTGCTGCGCGGGCAGGTCTTCGCCGGGGACGCCCTCTCCCACGTCGCCTACGCGGGTGCGTTGGCCGCGCTGGCGGCTGGTGTCGACCTGCGCTTCGGGCTCTTCGCCGCCACGATCGCGGTGGGACTCGTGCTCGGCCTGCTCGGTGGACGGCGGGCCGCCGACGACGTCGTGATCGGCACCGCATTCGCGTGGGTGCTCGGGCTGGGCGTCTTCTTCCTGGCCATCTACACGACGCACTCGGCCACGGGGAACAGCGCGGCGAACGTCAACGTGCTCTTCGGGTCGATCCTCGGCATCAGCGCCTCCGCGGCCAGTACGGCTGCCTGGATCGCGGTGGGGCTCATCGCGCTGCTGCTGGTGCTGGCCCGCCCGCTGCTCTTTGCGAGCCTTGATCCCGACGTCGCGCGCGCAAGCGGCGTGCCGGTTCGCCTCCTCGGCCCGCTCTTCCTGGCCATCGTCGGGGCGACCGCGGCCGAGGCCAGCCAGGCGATCGGCGCGCTGCTGCTCTTCGGGCTCCTGGCCGCGCCACCGGCAGCCGCCCAGCGCCTCACCGACCGCCCCTGGCGGGGCTTCGTGCTCTCCGGGCTGCTGAGCGTGCTCTGCCTGTGGATCGGGGTCTGCGTGGCCTACGCGGCGCCGAAGCTACCGGTCAGCTTCACGATCATGACTACCTCGACGGTGCTCTACGCGGGTGTCGTACTGGTGACCACCGTTCGGTGGCCGGCGTTCAGCAGGCGCGGCGGTGCGGCGAGGCCATGAGCAGGTCGGAGCGGCGCGCGGCGCAGCTCTCCCCGCTGGGCAGCAGCTCGCCGAAGTCCTCGAAGAGGACGATGCCGTTGCACAGCAGGCTCCAGCCCTGCTCCGGGTGCGCGGCGATCACGTGTGCGGCGTCGCGATCGGAGGCCTCGACGCCCGGACAACTGGGCTCGTGCCTGCAGACGGAGTGCGCCGGGGTGGCCGGCATCATGGTCGTCATGGTCTTGATTCCTGTCTGTTGTGCTGCGGGTCGACCATCGCACGTGAGGGTGCTCGCGTGGGAGAGCCACGTCACAGTGTGCGCGAGTTTCTGGATATGTGCACACGGCGCACAAACTAGAAGTGCCACTTATCGGGCATAATGGGACAGCGATGTGAAGTAAGCGTGTGATTGTTACCGTCCTGTGACCTAAATATCGCTCTCGCCGACCATCGCACAGCTGCGCGGGACCGGTGGCTCGCCCACACCGATGGCTCAGGTGCGGCCGTAGCGCTCCTGCGCCTCACGCATCGCCGCGTCCCGCGGAACCCATTCGGCGAGTACTGCCGGGTAGCCCGCGGCGAGGGCCGCCTCGATGACTTCGGCGTCGTCGTCGATCAGCGCCGCGATCTCCCGCTCGCGGCCGATCGAGCGCAGGACGTCCAGCTTGTAGTACCGGGCCGGGCGGTAGTCGCCGCCCGCCCGCATGTGCAGCTCCTCGCACGGCAGGCCGTTGGCGAGCAGCCACTGTTCGGTCACCGGGCGCAGCCACTCCGGGCGGCCGGTGAGCCAGACGATCTCGTGAGTCCGGGCGAGATCGGCCACAAGTGCGGCGCCCTCAGGCAGCAGCGGATCGTCGGCCGCATCATCGAAGAAGGCGTGCCAGGCGTGGCGCCCGTGCAGGAAGTGCAGCCGGTGCCGGACGTCTGCCACGACACCATCGATGTCGAACACGGCCACGGTCACCTGCCGAGCCTAGGTGTCGCGTTCCGCTCCCCGTCCGGCGGACTGCGTAGACTTCAGATCTCGTGCGCTTCCTTGACTCCGGTGAGTTGTCCCGAGCCCCGTACGAGCTGACCTATGACGACGTGTTCATGGTTCCCGCTCGCTCCACCGTGACCTCCCGCTTCGACGTGGACCTGACGACCGCGGACGGCACCGGCGCCTCGATCCCGATCGTCGTGGCCAACATGACCGCGGTGGCCGGCCGGCGGATGGCCGAGACCGTGGCACGTCGTGGCGGCCTCACGGTGCTGCCGCAGGACATCCCCGTGCCGGTCGTGCGTGAGGTGGTCCAGTGGGTGAAGGCCAGGCACCTGGTCGTCGAGACGCCGCTGGTGCTGGAGCCGCACAACACGGTCGGTGACGCGCTGGCGCTGCTGCCCAAGCGTGCTCACGGCGCCGTCGTCGTGGTCGACGATCACCGCCCGGTCGGGGTGGTCACCGAGGCCGACTGCGCCTCGGTCGACCGCTTTGCCCAGCTCCACCAGGTGATGACGGCCAAGCCGCTGACACTCACCGATCCGGTTGATCCGCAGCGGGCCTTCGCCGCACTAGACGAGGCGCGCCGCAAGCTGGCCCCGGTGGTCGATGCAGCGGGACGGCTCGTCGGCATTCTCACCCGCACCGGTGCGTTGCGATCGACGATCTACCGGCCGGCCACCGACGTGCACGGCCGGCTGCGGATCGCCGCGGCGATCGGCGTCAACGGCGACGTGGCGGGCAAGGCCGCCGCCCTCCTCGACGCCGGTGTCGACACCCTGGTCGTCGACACCGCGCACGGCCACCAGCAGCGGATGTTCGACGCACTGGCGGCCATCCGTTCCCTCGGCGCGCACGTTCCGATCGTCGCTGGCAACGTGGTCTCCGCCGCGGGCACGCGTGACCTGATCGAGGCCGGCGCGGACATCGTGAAGGTCGGCGTCGGCCCGGGCGCCATGTGCACGACGCGGATGATGACCGGCGTCGGCCGGCCCCAGTTCTCCGCGGTGCTGGAGTGTGCCGCGGCGGCTCGCGAGCTCGGCGGGCACGTCTGGGCCGACGGGGGGGTGCGCCACCCGCGCGACGTCGCGCTGGCCCTGGCCGCCGGTGCCTCGTCGGTCATGGTGGGCTCGTGGTTCGCCGGCACCTACGAGTCGCCCGGCGACCTGCACGTGGGAGCCGACGGCCGCTCCTACAAGGAGAGCTTCGGTATGGCCTCGGCACGAGCGGTGGCCAACCGGACGAGCAGCGAGGGCGCCTTCGACCGGGCCCGTAAGGCGCTCTTCGAGGAGGGCATCTCCAGCGGGCGGCAGTACCTCGACCCGTCCCGTCCGGGGGTGGAGGACCTCATCGATTCGATCACCGCGGGGCTGCGGTCGGCCTGCACGTATGCCGGCGCCTCCTCGCTGGAGGAGCTGCACGAGCGGGCCGTCGTCGGGGTGCAGTCGGCCTCGGGCTACGCCGAGGGCCGGCCGGTCTACGCCGGGTGGTGAGTCGACCTCCACGGCCGCCCCGCGAAGTGGGACAGTGGTGGTGTGCGCCACGATCACGACGCGGGACATGGGGGGCACTCCCACGCGCCTAGTCCCACCGCAGACCGCCGCTGGCTCGCAGCGGCGCTGGCTGTGGTCGTCGTATTCA
>JAOPUX010000208.1 GCA_025963285.1 Jatrophihabitans sp. | reverse complement strand
CGACACCGGCGGCGCAGGAGGTCCGGGAGGGACCGGCGCCGCCGGTGGCGCAGCTCTGGGCGGCACGATCTCTAACGCCGGGACGCTGCTGATGTCGCAGGTCACCATCCAGAGCAGCGAGGTCGAGTCCCGGGTCGACGGCGCAGGCGGGCCGGTGCCGACGGCGGCGCCGCGCAGGTTGCCGCGGCTGCAGGAAGACTGAGACCTTCACCGACGGTCGCTGTGATCGTGGCGGTGCTGGCGGGTAGCCCGTCCCCATGACTGATCAGGTGTCGGTGCTCGGCTTGGGGCGAATGGGTCGTGCTCTGGTCGGCCGGCTGCTCGATGCCGGCTACCAGGTCACGGTGTGGAATCGGACGCCCGGCCGCGCGGACGAGCTCGTAGGACGGGGCGCTGTCGAGGCTCCGACGGTAGGCGCTGCCGTCGCCGCCGCAGCGGTCGTGATGACCTCGCTGACCGGAGACGACGCCGTCCGGGAGGTACTCCTGCCCGCTGGTAGGCGATTGGACGAGCTGAGCAGCGTAGTGATCGACTGCAGCACGGTCTCGCCACAGCTGTCGGGAGAGCTGGCCGCACAGTACGGGGAGCAGTTCCTCGCCTGCCCCATTGCCGGTGCCCCGGCCGCGGTAGCCGACGGCAGGGCCCTGCTGATGCTCGCCGGGCCCCGGCCGGCCCGAGACCGGGTAGACGCCGTCCTTGACGCGATCTCGGGGTCGAGGCTGGAGCTGGGCGAGGAGCCCCGCAGGGCGGCGGGCCTGAAGCTGCTCAACAACTACCTGCTCCTCTCCGAGGTAGCACTACTCGCCGAGGTCGCCTCCACGGCGCGCGCGGCAGGGTTCTCTACCGAGGAGCTCTCGCGGATGCTGCCCAAGCTGCCGGTGGTCGCGCCTGGAGTGGCGAACCGGGTCGAGGGGGTTCTCGGGCACGACCACGCGCCGATGTTCACCGTCGATCTGGCCGTCAAGGACCTGGCCGCTGCTGCCCGGTACGCGGCCGAGTCAGCTAGCCGACTCGGTCTCGCCGACTCCGTACTGGACCTCTACCGCCGCACCGCGGAGCTGGGTCTGGGTGGGCACGACATCTCGGCGGTGGTCGAGACACTGGCCGAGAACCCCTGAGCTAACCCCTGAACTCGCGGAGCCGCACGCGCCCGCCCAGCGGTTTCGACCTCCACCTGATTGGGCACGGTTGGTTGGGCACGGTTGGTTGGGCACGGTTGCGCCGTACCGGGAATGGGACGGCAGGGCACGGATCGAGGAGCACATCGATGAGCGACGAACTCACTGGCAAACGGATCGCGTTTCTGGTCACGAACTCCGGCGTCGAACCGATCGTGGCGATCTGCCACGACGCCTGCGACGCCGCCCTCGTCGACACGTTCGCAACGGCATGACCGCCCAGGCGAAGTCAGAGCCAGAGGATCAGACCGAGGCGATCCGCAGCGTGCTCCGGGCTGAGCGCGCCACGGGCGAGTCCACCCTCGCGGACCTCGACGCCCAGCTACAGGCGCTGCGCTCGGCGAGCGTGGCCAGCAACGGCGACGACGAGCACGATCCCGAAGGATCGACCATCGCCTTCGAGGCGGCGCAGCTGGAGACGCTACGCGAACGCGCCGGGGAGCATCTGGACGAGATCGACCTCGCGATCGAGCGCCTCGACAAGGGCACCTACGGGATCTGCGAGCGCTGCGAGCAGCCGATCGGCGCAGCCCGGTTGGCCGCCCTGCCTGCAGCCAGGCTGTGTGTCCGCTGCGCCGGGCTGCGCCAGTAACCGCCCTGCACCAGTACGGAAGCGCGCGTTCGGGGGCCCGGCCTCATGCGGCCGGGCCCCCGAACGACCCCCTTCACTCGCTTGACCCCTTTCGGTCGCTCGAGTAGGCGTGTCAGGAACGGCGCGGCGGAGGCGAGCGCTCCCGGCGTGCCCCGTCGACGCCAGGACTCCTCGGCCGCCGCAGCAGTCGACCAGTGCGGGCCGCTCGCCGGCGCCCCTGCCCTTGGAGTGGCCGTCCGACGGCGTCGGCACCTCCTGGCTCGGTCGGCGGCGGGTCTGGCCACTCGGCGGCGATGATCGCCTCGAACTCCCCGCGCACGATCTCGGCGTCCGAGGCGATGATCGCGAGGAACTCCTCCTCGATCGTGGCCGTCCCGACCTGCCCTGATGTCGCAGTGGTGGTCATGGCATCCACCGCGCGGGTCAGGCGTCGATGGTCTGCCGGTCTGCGCCCTTGCTGGCGATGGCGATCTTGCGAGGCTTCGCCTTCTCCGCGACCGGGATCTTCAGGGTCAGCACGCCCGCGTCGTAGGCCGCGTCGATGTGCTCGGTGTCGAGGTTGTCACCGAGGATCAGCTGCCGGCTGAACACCCCGCGCGGTCGTTCGGCAGCGATCAGGTCGGCGTCGCTGGCCCGCAGTGGACGCTCGGCCTTGACGGTGACGACGTTGCGTTCCACGTCCAGATCAATCGAGTCCGGCGCCACTCCGGGGAGGTCGAACTCGACATGGAAGGTGTCGCCGTCGCGCCAGGCGTCCATCGGCATCGCCGACGGGCGGGCGAGGGTGCCACTGGTGCCCAGGGCCTGCTGCGTGAGTCGGTCCAGCTCGCGGAAGGGGTCGGTACGCATCAGCATTTCGGTTACCTCCGTCTCGTTGGTCTGATGCTCGGTTCGAGCCGCCGGATCGCGTCTCCGATTTGTGGTAGCGGCTACAGATTTTTTGTATCACTGGTAGGATCTCGATGCAAGAGCCGACCGAGAGAAATTTTCTAAGAGGGAGAGCAGGGCCTCGTGGGACTGGTTGCACCGGACGCTGCGCGGGGCGTTTACGGGATCTCGGTGGCGGCTGAGCTGGTCGGCATGGGCGTGCAGAACCTGCGCCTCTACGAGACCCGCGGGCTACTCGAACCACAGCGCACTGACGGCGGCACCCGCCGCTACAGCGCCGACGACCTGGAGCGGCTACGGCGCATCGGCAGCCTCCTGGAGGCCGGCCTCAACCTTGCCGGGATAGCGATGGTCCTCGACCTGGAGGACCAGAACGCCGAGCTACGGACCGAGCGCGACGCGGGCACGTGGCGAGTACCCGCGCCAGCGCCCGATCGGTCAACCCCGAACCCCACCGACACGGCTGCGGTGCGTAGTCCTCGAAGGGGCTGAAGATACGACCCGAACACCCGTGGCCGTCGCTCTACACTGGTGCCCTCATGACGCAGGTGCACTCATGACTCAGGCGGCTTGTCGTGGAGGAGTTCGGTCGAGGTGGGTGAGCTTCGCGAACGTGAGTCGAAGTTCGACGTCGACTCCGACTGGGTACTGCCCGACCTCGCACCCTTGGCGCCAGACGGCGGCAGCGTCGCCACCCACACCGTCGAGTTGACGAGCGCCTACCTCGACACGCCCAGTCGTGACCTGCTGTCTGCCGGGGCGACGCTGCGGCGACGCACCGGCGACGCGGACACCGGCTGGCACCTGAAGGTCCTGGACGGCGACTCGAGGGTCGAGGTGCGCGCTGACCTCGACGGAGCAGGGGTCCCGAAGGAGCTCCGAGAGCTGGTCGCCGGCGTGCGCAGCGGCGAACCGCTGCGGCCGCTGGTCACGATGACCACTGTCCGCCGGGCGCACTCAATCGTTGCCGCGGACGGCACAGTCCTCGCCGAGATCGCCGATGACCAGGTCTCGGCAACCGTCTTCGGGCCCAGGCGTCGGACCGTGGGCTGGCGAGAGATCGAAGTCGAACAGGCGGCCGGCGACGAGGCGCTGCTCACGCGCGCGGGACGTGTCCTGGTCAAGGCAGGTGCGGCGCCGTCGACGTCCACCTCGAAGGTCGCGCGAGCCTTGCAGCGACCAGGCGGTGAGGGTAGTGCCGACCTCTCCCTCGGCGGGCTGATCCGGGCCTATGTCAGCACGCAGGTGGATGCGTTGCTACAGCGCGATATCGACCTGCGCCGGGCGCGCGACGTCGCGCACCCGACGCGGGTGGCGATTCGCCGCATACGCAGCGTGCTGCACGTCTTCTTCGATCTCTTCGACCCGGATCGTGCTACCGCGTTGAACTCGGAGCTGTCGTGGTTTTCGGGTTTGCTCGGCGAGGTACGAGATCGAGACGTACTGCGTGATCACCTGAGTGCTGCCGTGGCAGCGCTGCCGGCCGAGGTCGTGATCGGCCCTGTGGCGGAGCGGATCGAGGCCATGCTCACCGCCGAGCGGGAGGCGGCCGTGCTCGCGCTGAGCAAGGCGATGAAGAGCCCGCGCTACTTCGCCCTGATACGGGAGCTGAAGGCCTGGCGTGATGACCCTGCCTTCCGGAACGGGCACGAACCGACCGGAGGGGTCGGCTCCTGGCTGCGAGCGGCCGCAGCAAAGGTCAGCGCGCGACTGCGTGCAGCCGAGAAGCTCGACGCCACGACTGTAGAGGCTGCCGCGGCGATGCACCGGGCACGGAAGGCCGCCAAACGAGCGCGCTACATCGCCGAGCTGGCCCGCCCGCGCCTGGGCGGCAAGGCCAAGTCCGTCATCGCCGAAGCGACGGCGACGCAGGACCGGCTGGGCGGCCACCAGGACAGCGTGATCGCCGCGCAGTTCCTGCTCCGCGCACAGCGCGCGGCCGACGCCGCCGCTGGCGAGAGCCCCTTCACCTACGGAGTGCTCTGGGCCCAGGAGCACGCGAACAGCACGGCAACAGCGCAGTCGCCGGCCTGAGCCGCTACGGCCGCCCGCAGGCGCTCACCTCAGCGCTGAACCGCCTTCGGACCGGCCGCAGGAGGTCGGTCGCGACGGCCGACCTGCTGCCCACGACTCAAGGCACTCGGGCACGGTAGCCCTCCCCGGCCAGGAGCCGGCACGCTACCCGGTCCCGGTCAGCTCGTCCTCGCCGGTGAATGGTTCGGGTACCGGATTGTCGGCGAGGTAGCGCTCGGCCGCGCGGGTACCGGCAATGAAGCCAGCCGCGCCGATCCCGCCCACCACCACGGAGTCCCACGGGGCCGTGATCACGTCGAGCGGGCCCTTGCCGAAGCTGCCCAGGTACGACATCAGCAGGATCGCGAACAGGTAGGCGAGCAGCCACAGCCCGGCGCGGGCATCGAGCCAGCCGATCTGTTCGCGCCGCTGCTGCCAGAGGTAGACCAGCCCTGAGGCGAGGAGCACCGGGAGCGCGATCCGCAGCTCGTTCCACCCGGCCCAGTAGAGGATCAGGGTGGCGATCACGAACGAGAGCGGGGCGATGAAGCGCATGCCCTTGATCCAGCCGGCGACCTGGTCCGGCCGGGACTTGCGAAAGGCAGCCTCGGAGATCGCGGAGATGGAGTAGGCGAAGAGACCGAGCTCCGAGGTCGCGGCCACGATCGACTGCCAGCTGCGGAACGGCAGCAGGAAGGCAAGCCCGATCACGAAGTTGAGCAGCAGTGCACGCCGCGGCACACCGGAGCCGGAGTGGACGGAGGCGACGGCCTTGGGGAAGAACCCGTTCTTGGCCATCGCGTAGGACTCTCGTGACGTCTCCGCGGTGAAGACCAGCGCAGAGCCACCTGGCGAGACCACCGCGTCGACGTAGAGCAACGTCGAGAGCCAACCAAGGCCGAGCAGCGTCGCCAGTTGGGCGTAGGGCGAGTCGAAGTTGACCCCGCGCCAGCCGCCGTGGGCCAGCTCGCTGTTGGGCACCGCGGAGAGGAACGCGAACTGCAGCGCCACGTAGACGATCATCGAGAGCACCAGCGCCGTGATCACCGCCCACGGGATGTCCCGCTTCGGGTTCTTCGCCTCGGCCGAGAGATCGATCGGTCCTTGGAAACCGGTGTAGGCGTAGATGATCCCGGCCGTCGCAATGGCGGACAGGGCCGCCGAGAACCCGTACGGCGCAACCCCGCCGGGCCCGGAGAGATGCGAGCTGTCGAAGCGGCTGGCCAGCAGCAGAATTGCGGTCAGTGCGGGGATGATGAACTTGAAGACGGTCAGCAGGACATTGATCCGGGCGAAGAGCCGGACGCTGAACCAGTTGAGCAGGACGAACAGCGCCATCAGCGCCACCGCGACCACCGTGCCCAGCCCGGTCAGGCTCTGACTGGAGGTGCTGTAGATCCCGCCGATGTAATGGCTCGCGTACTGCAGCATCGCCGCGGACTCGCTCGGCGGGTTCGTCGCGTACGCGACCCAGATTCCCCAGCCGATCAGCGTCGCGACCAGACGACCGTTGGAGTAGAACGGCCAGCGGACCAGCCCACCGGCCTCCGGTCTGGAGGCGCCAAGTTCCACCATTACCAGCGCGATCAACAGCAGCGCACCGCCACCGATCACCCAGGTGAAGATGCTCGCGGGGCCGGCCGCTTTGGCTGCGGTGGCGGCACCCAGCAGCCAGCCCGATCCGATTACCCCGCTGAACCCGATCGCCGTGAGCTGCCAGAAGCCGAGATGGCGCTTGAGCTTGCTGTCCTCCGACGCCGATACCTCAGAAGCCGTGCCGCCCTGCCTGATGTCCGTACTCATAGACAACCCCCGCCGCGTGGTGAGCCTGACGCTCTGCGCAGTGAACTTGGGGAGCTATCTACCCGCCCCGTGGGCCGCTCACACGCCCCATCTACGGCGCTCACTTCCAGGGCGGAGCCTCGTCCATCTTCGCGTAGTAGCGGGCGAGGTGCCGACGCAACTTGGCGACATCGCCAGCGGGCACGTCAAGCCCGCCGCGAGCGCCGTCGACGATTCCGGCCGCCGCGACGATCGCGCGAGGCACGGCGGTCAGCTGCCCGTCGATGACGTCGGCGATGAGGAGCTTGTAGGCGGTGAAGTTGTCCTTGTTCTCGGAGTCGTACCAGAGGTGAGCCCTGCGGTAGGCGGCGTTGGGCCCGTCCTGCGCGTCAGCCCAGGCCCGGACGCGTTTCTCCGCCGCGGCCCCGTTCCAGCGACGCGAACGGTCGGCCAGCGGGAAGTCACTGAACGAACTCACGGTCATGCCGACATCTCCTGCTGGTGGTCGCGAGGCCCGGCGTGCCGTCAGGTCCGGGGATCGTTCTTGATGCGACGAGCGGCGTCCTCACGTCGTGCCGCAGCGTCGCCTTCGACCGGTGGCTCCTGCCCCGTCGGCTTCGGTAGCTCGATCGGGGCAGGCTCCCCAGGCAGATCCGCATCGTTCACTTCTGCCGGCACTGGTGTGTTCTCCATGCCGGGGGTGTACCCGCTCGCGGACCTCGATAAGCCGTCTGGTTCCCGCGCGGTGGCGCTGCCGACCGCGGGCTTCGGCTGCGACCGCGACCATCGCGTTGGGGAGGCCAGAGTTCAGAGCGACGGCCGTACGGACAGCACCGCACAATCCGCACCGAGGATGATTCGTTGAGCGTTGCTGCCGAGCAGTGCCTTGGCGACGGGCGAACGTCGACGGAGTCCGACGACGATGAGATCGGCGCCGTGGTCGTCGGCTGACTTCAGTACGGCGTCGGCAACGTCGGTCGCATCGGTCTCCTGGCAGATCGTGTGGACCAGGCCGGCCGCAACGAGTGCGGCGCGGACTCCGTCGAGGTCCTTCTCATCGGCAAAGGTGGGCTCGGAGAAGTCCCCGCCCACTGACACGTTGAGGATGACGATCGGCGCGTGGCGCAGCAGGGCTTCCTCGGTTCCGAGCTGGAGCGCCGCCCACCCTTCTGGGGTGGGGATGTAGCTCACAAGAACAGTCATCGCTGGCTTACCGTCCTAGCTGTCATCGTGAATCGCGGGCGTGGCGGGCTGAAGGCCGAGTGGTCGGGTCGATGACCTCGCCGTTCAGGGCTGCTGAGTGAGTACGACCTTGAGTGCGCCGGTCTCCGCAGCGCGGGAGAAGACGTCGTAGGCCTCGGCGATCTGGTCGAGGGCGAAGTGATGGGTCACGAATCGCTTGGCGTCGACGTGCCGCGAGACGAGCAGCTTGAGCAGTACTGGCGTGGAATAGGCATCGACCAGGCCGGTGGTGATCGTGACGTCGCGGTCCCACAGCCGTTCGAGGTGCAGGGTCGCTGGCTTGCCGTGCACGCCGATGTTGGCGATCCGTCCGACCGGCCGGACGAGTTCGGTGGCGAGCTCGAACGTCTCTGGTACTCCAACGGCTTCGATGGCGACGTCGGCGCCGAGGCCGCCGGTGAGTTCGCGGACGATCGCGATCGGGTCCTCGGTCGAGTTGTTCACCACGACGTCAGCGCCGAACTGCTTGGCTGCCTCGAGGCGGGAGGCATTCATGTCGATGGCGATGATGACGCTGGGGCTGAACAGCTTCGCGCCGGAGATTGCAGAGAGACCGATCGGGCCGGCACCGACGACGGCTACGACGTCACCTGGGCGTATGCCCCCGTTGAGCACGCCCACTTCGTACGCGGTCGGGAGGATGTCGGCGAGCATCAGCAGCTCCTCGTCGCTGACACCCGCCGGAGCGGGGTAGGTGGAGTTGTCGGCGAACGGTACGCGGACGAACTCGGCCTGGGTTCCGTCGATCTCGTTGCCGAGAATCCAGCCGCCGCCA
Organism: Jatrophihabitans sp.; assembly: GCA_025963285.1. Lineage (GTDB taxonomy): Bacteria > Actinomycetota > Actinomycetes > Mycobacteriales > Jatrophihabitantaceae > JAOPUX01. The sequence continues at coordinate 1,257 of JAOPUX010000208.1, read as the reverse complement.
CCGGTGCATTGCCCGTACCGGGCGTCGTGGCAGAAGCGGCACGATCCGCACGACGTCACGCAGGAGACGAGGACCCGATCACCGACGTGCACCGTCGTCACCGACGAGCCGATCTCGGTGACGGTGCCTACCGCTTCGTGACCGATGATCCGGCCGGGTGTCATCGCGGGGAGGTCGCCCTTAAGGATGTGCAGGTCGGTGCCGCAGATCGTGGTGGCCTCGACGCGCACGATCGCATCGGTCGGGGCCGTCATGGCCGGGTGTGGCACCTCGTCCCAGGAAGCCGTACCGGCACCGTGGTAGACGTAGGCCTTCATGGTCGTGCCGTGCTCGTTGAGTGTCATGATCTCAGCGTGTGCCCGGAGTCGCTCGGTGCGCAGAGCACAAGGTCCCTACTTGTCAGGGCGTGACGGTGAGCACCTCGGCGATCGGGCGTCGCTTGGTCAGTGGTGCCGGCACGGTGGTGGGCTTGTATCCCAGCCGCAGCATCATCTGGGGAAAACCCGTCCAGCCCATCAGCGCGCGCAGCTCGGAACGGAACGACAGCAGATCGACGGATTGGCTCAGCGGGCAGGTGGCGATGCCGTCGAGCTCGGCCTGGATCATCAGTCGCATCATCGCCTGACCGGCACGTACCTGCTCACGTGGTCCGTCTGCCTCCGTGAAGATCACCGCGATCAGCGGGCGTTCATCGGCGCCTGCTGAGGTGAGCTGACCGCCGGGGACACCGATCTCGAAGTCGCGAAGCGGGATGTCGGTGTGCCTGGGATGCTCTGGATCTACGAGAGGCACTGCTGAGTTCGGAATTCCGTCGGTCACGCTGTCGCCGGTGTGTACCCAGCGGGCCATCTCGGCGAGATAGGCAGGGTCCGCATGTTCATACCTGTCGGCCTTCGAAATCGCCACGGCGAGGTCGAGGCCTTCGTCAGCGCGTACCGGGAAGTGGGCGTACACCCCGGCGGCGTGGGCTGAGGACCGGAGCCGCTCGGTCTCCTCGGACGACACCAGGGCGGGCGCGAACACCCGTCGGTCACTGCGCCGCCGACCTGCGGCCGCCAACTTCGCCTGGGCAATACGGTCCGGTTCGGACGTCAGAACGAGGTCCATCCGCGAGAGCAGGTCGGGATCGTTCGGATCCGGCAACAACGTCGAAGTGATACGCCATCCATGAGCGCGCAGCGCAATCTCGGTCAGTTCGATGGCCGCACCGCAACTGACGAGCAGGGAGTGCCCGTCGCCGTCGGCGACGTGGAGTTG
>JAOPUX010000150.1 GCA_025963285.1 Jatrophihabitans sp. | reverse complement strand
ACCACGTGCAGGCCACCTTCTGCGTGATCGGCCAGCAGGTGGTGCAGTACCCGCACCTGGTGAAGGCCGCGGTCACCGAGGGCCACCACATCGCCAACCACACCTACCACCACCCGTTGACGCTGCCGAAGCTCTCCGCCGCGCGGATCAAGCGCGAACTCGAGGACACCAACGACGCGATCGTGCGCGCCACGGGGTTCCGCCCGCGTCAGTTCCGCGCGCCAGGTGGCGAGTGGGGCAGCAAGGTCTTCGCGGAGGTGGCCCGCCAGGAGATGCTGCCCCTGGGATGGGACATCGACCCGCGGGACTGGTCGCTGCCCGGCGTGGCGCACATCCGCTCGGCGATGCTCGCGACCCGTCCGCACGACATCGTGCTCTGCCACGACGGTGGCGGCGACCGCTCGCAGACCTTCGCCGCCCTCACCACGGTGATCCCGGCATTGCAGGCCCGCGGGTGGAGGTTCGTCACGCTGCCCGCGCCGCAGACCGTCTGAGGCCCGCAGAGCTCAGGCCGCCCGCAACCCGATGACGTTGCCGTCGCTGTCAGCCACCGTGGCGATGAGCGCGCCACCCCCGACGTCGGTGGGCTGCTGCACCGCCGTGGCGCCCGCGGCCAGCAGCTCGGCGAAGGTGGCCTCGACGTCGGCCACATGCCAGTAGGCCACCGGCCCGGCGGCGCCCTGCTCGAAGCCGTTCGGGTTGAGGCCGATCTCCTGACCGTCGACGTTCCACCCCACGTAGTACGGCTGATCGGTGTGCGGCGCCACGCCCGCCACGATCGAGATCAGCGCCTTGGCCTGGGCGGCGTCGCGCGTCGGATAGACCATGGTCTTGATGCCCTGCGTCATGCTGTGCTCCCTGTGCTGTCACATCGGTCGCGTACCGACCGTCACTGCTATGACGGATGACGACGAAGGTGTGTGACCGATGACCGACGACGCGCTCGCCGACCGCTTCGAACAGGAACGCTTCCGGCTGCGTGGGGTGGCCCTGCGCATGTTGGGCTCGATCAGCGATGCCGACGACGCGGTGCAGGAGACCTGGCTGCGGCTCAGCCGGGTCGACGTCACTGCGATCGAGAACCTCAGCGGCTGGCTGACCACGGTGATCGGACGTGTCTGCCTCGACCTGCTCCGCTCCCGTACGTCGCGCCGCGAGGAGCCGCTGGCGGCAGAGTTCGAAGCGGCCGACGATCCGGAGCACGAGGCGCTGCTCGCCGCCTCCGTCGGCCCGGCGCTGCTGGTCGTGCTGGAGCTGCTCGCCCCGGCAGAGCGGCTGGCCTTCGTGCTGCACGACCTCTTCGGCGTCCCCTTCGACGAGATCGCCGCCGTGGTCGGGCGCACTCCGGCTGCCGCCCGCCAGCTGGCCAGCCGCGCCCGCCGCCGGGTGCAGGGCGCCTCGCCCGTGGGCGGTGGGCAGAACCGCCAGCGGGAGATCGTGGCTGCCTTCCTCGCGGCGTCCCGTGACGGGGACCTCGACAGCCTGGTCGCTCTGCTCGATCCGGAGGTCGTGCTGCGCGGCGATGCGGCCACCGTGGCGATGGGGGGCGTGGCCGCCGAGGCTCGCGGGGTCGATGCGGTGGTGCAGCGCTTCGCCGGTGGGGCCAAGGCCGCACGGATGGCCCTGCTCGACGGTGCGCCCGGCCTGGTGTGGATGCATCGCGGTGAGACCAGGGTCGTCTTCGACTTCACGGTCGTCGACGGGCGCATCCTCGCCATTGACCTGCTGGGCGACGCCGAGACCCTCGCGGCGCTGGAGATCGAGCTACTGCCCGTCCGCCCTGCGTGAGCTAGTTGGGCATGTCGGCGAAGCGGCTGTAGCGGCCCTGGAAGGCCACCGCGCAGGTGGCGGTGGGGCCGTTACGGTGCTTGGCCAGGATCAGGTCGGCCTCGCCGGCCCGCTCGGTCTCGGGCTCGTAGAGGTCCGGGCGGTGCACGAGCAGCACGACGTCGGAGTCCTGCTCGATGGAGCCGGACTCTCGGAGGTCGGAGAGCATCGGCCGCTTGTCGGTGCGCTGCTCGGGGCCACGGTTGAGCTGGCTCAGCGCGATGACCGGCACCTGCAGCTCCTTGGCCAGCAGCTTCATCGCACGGCTGAACTCCGAGACCTCCTGCTGGCGTGACTCGACCTTCTTGCCGCTCGACATCAGCTGCAGGTAGTCGATGACCACGAGCTGCAGATCGGATTTTTGCTTGAGCCGGCGGGCCTTGGCGCGGATCTCCATCATCGTCAGGTTCGGGCTGTCGTCGATGAACAGTGGCGCCTCGGCGAGCTCGCTGGAGCGGCGTGCCAGCCGGTTCCAGTCCTGATCGCTCATGTGCCCCGAGCGCATGTTCTGCAGCGCGACCGTGGCCTCGGCGGAGAAGAGCCGCATCATGATCTCGATCTTGGACATCTCCAGGCTGAAGATGACGGTCGGCTTGTGGTGCTTGATCGCGGCCGAGCGGGCGATGTCGAGGGCGAGCGTCGACTTGCCGCTACCGGGCCGCCCGGCGACGGTGACCATCTGCCCCGGGTGCAGGCCGTTGGTGTACTCGTCGAGCTGCTGGAAGCCGGTGGGGATGCCGGTGCCGATGCCGCCGGTGGCCGAGATCTTGTCGATCTCGTCCAGCGTCGGCTGCAGCAGCGTCTCGATGTGGACGAAGTCCTCCGAGGTGCGCCGCTCGGTGACCTCGTAGATCTCGGCCTGCGCGCGGTCGACCACCATGTCGACGGTGCCGGCCACCTCCGTGGAGCCCGACGCCGTCTCGTAACCCATCTGGACGATGCGGGTGCCTGCCATCACCAGGCGGCGCAGGGTGGCCCGCTCGGCGACGATCTGGGCGTAGTACCCACCGTTGGCCGCGGTGGGGACCATCGAGATGAGGGTGTGCAGGTAAGTGGCGCCGCCCACGCGAACGAGGGACCCGTTGCGGGTGAGCTCCCCGGAAACGGTGACCGCGTCGGCCGGCTCGCCCTTGCCGTAGAGGTCGAGGATGGCGTCGTAGACGAGCTGGTGGGCCGGGCGGTAGAAGTCGCCGGGGCGGATGACCTCGACGACGTCGGCGATCGCGTCCTTGGAGAGCAGCATCGCCCCGAGGACGGACTGCTCGGCCTCGATCGACTGCGGTGGGGTGCGATCGAATTCGCGCGGCCCGGACGATTCAGCTGAGGCCTTGGGTCGTGCTTCGTTCGCGAGCGTCATGGACGCCTGCCCTCCCGTTGCTGTGCCGATGCACCGTGGCTCCGAACTCCCCAGTCTTACACGAAATCGAACAGAAGTCCGGGAGGATGACGGGGTGTCGGAGTGATTCGCGCGGTAGCCCAGACGCTATGGGGTCGGCGCCCGCCAGGGCAAAAGCTCCTGTGGACCCAGCTGTGGACGGACCGGTGGGAAACGCCGGTGAGGCTGTGTGACGGCCTGTGGACAACGTGTGGACGACGCGCGAATTTGGACGCCAGCCCCAGCAACGGCAGGCACCGACGCGTCCGCAGCCTGTGGATAAAAAATACTTCTGCGGCGCGATCGCGCAACGTTTACCGCGCGCTCGACGGTCGAAGTTGCACGATCGCACAACAAGCAGTGGGCGGCCACCCGAAGGTGACCGCCCACTGATGCGAGCCGGAGCTAGACCGCGGTGACGTTCAGCGGAATCGAGGCCACGACGTCAGGGTGCAGGTCGACGACGACGACGTGCGCTCCCGTCGTCTTGATGTGGCCGGGAAGCTGGATTCGCTTCTTGTCGATCAGCGGACCGCCGGCCGACTTCACGGCAGCGGCGACGTCGCCGGTGGTGACGGAGCCGAAGAGCCTGCCGTCCTTGCCGGCGCGGGCCTCCAAGGTGATGGAGAGCTTCTCGAGGTCGGCCTTGATCTCCCGGGCGTGCGACAGGTCGCGGATCTCGCGGGCGTCACGCGACCGCTTGATCTGGACGATCTGCTTCTCGGCACCCTTGGTCCACTGGATCGCAGCACCGCGGGGCACGAGGAAGTTGCGGCCGTAGCCGTCGGCGACGTCGACGACGTCACCGGCGAGCCCGAGGCCGGCAACCTCACGGGTGAGGATGAGCTTCATCTGGTTCGCCTCCCTTAGCGTGCGGTCGAGGTGTACGGGAGCAGGGCCATCTCGCGGGCGTTCTTGATTGCCTTGGCGAGCTGACGCTGCTGCTGGGAGGTGACGCCGGTGACGCGACGGGCGCGGATCTTGCCGCGGTCGGAGACGAACTTGCGGAGCAGGTTCGTGTCCTTGTAGTCGATGTAGTCGATCTTCGCCGCGAGCAGCGGGTTCGACTTCTTCTTGGGCTTGCGAATGGGTGGCTTGGGCATTGGGTCCTCGTCTTGATTTCAGAAATTCGTGGGGTGAGTTAGAAGGGGGGCTCGTCGGAGAATCCGCCACCGCCGGCAGGCGGTGCAGAACCCCACGGGTCGTCACTCGGTGCGCCGCCCTCGCCGCCGGAGGCACCGAAGCCTCCGCCGGAGGAGCCACGCTGCGTGCGGTTGACCTTGGCCGAGGCGTACTTGAGCGACGGGCCGATCTCGTCGACGTCGAGCTCGATCACGGTGCGCTTCTCGCCCTCACGCGTCTCGTAGGAGCGCTGCTTGAGCCGCCCCGAAGCGATGACCCGCATGCCACGGGTCAGCGACTCCGCGGCGTTCTCGGCGGCCTGGCGCCAGATGGAGCAGCGCAGGAAGAGCGCCTCCCCGTCCTTCCACTCGTTGCTGTTGCGGTCGAAGGTCCGCGGCGTCGAGGCGATGGTGAACGAGGCCACCGCGGCACCGGACGGCGTGAAGCGCAGCTCCGGGTCAGCGGTGAGGTTGCCGACGACCGTGATGATCGTTTCGCCGGCCATGGTCAGCGCTCTTCGGGGCGGAGGACCTTGGTCCGCAGCACCGACTCGTTGAGGTTCAGCTGGCGGTCCAGCTCGAGGACGGCGGTGGGCTTGGCCTGCAGGTCGATGACGGCGTAGATGCCCTCGGCGTGCTTGTTGATCTCGTACGCCAGGCGGCGACGGCCCCAGATGTCGACCTTCTCGACCGTTCCGCCGTCGTTCTTCACGACGGAAAGGAAGGCGTCCAGCGACGGGGCGATGGTGCGCTCCTCGAGGCTCGGGTCGAGAATGACCATGACCTCGTAGTGGCGCAAGTTGGTGGTTGGGCTGCTCATACCTGAACAGGCCTCCTATGGACTGATCGGCCACGGACTCTCCGTGGCAGGAGGGTGCCCGTCTGCGGTCAGACGAACCTGGCCAGAGTACCGGCGAACGGGGCGTTAACTGAAATCGCCCGCGACCGGGTGGCCACGGGCGGTGTCAGTGCAGAGCCTCAGCTGCCGTTGCGCCGCATCAGGTAGAGGCGGGCGTAGGTGCCCGTGACCAGTGACAGCGCCACGATGGCGAGGATCGCGAGCAGGACCGGCAGCTGCGCGGTGGCCAGCTTGTTCGACGCAGCGGGCTCGATGGTGTGCGTCTTCGCCGGGGTGCTCTTCGCCGGGGTGCTGGTGGGCGCGGCGGCGTTGACCGGAGCAGCCGTACTGGTGACGCCCGTATCCGGGAGGGGATTGCCGAAGCCGCCGTCGAGGGAGCCGCCGGCATCAGCCTCCGCGGCACTGTGGACGCCCGGGTGGGGCACGACCAGCTGGGGGATCGTGGTGGCTGGCGGCGTGTAGGTGTAGCTGGAGCTGCTGGTCGCCGGGGCGCTCGAGCTGCCACCGCCACCGCCTCCACCACCGCCGCCCAGGCCGGACGTGATGCTCGGGACCGAGATCGGGATCGTCGGCAGGTTGACGCCGGAGATGCCCAGGGTGGGCAGCTGGCCGAGCACCGGCACGCTCGGCGCCACGCTGACGCCGGGCAGCTGGATCGAGATGCCACCGTCGACCGCATTCGTGGCCACGTGGATGTTCGCCACCCACTGGTTCGAGGCGTTCAGAGCGACGCCGGCGTTCTTCAGCTGGTTGCCGGCGAGGCTGCCGATGTTGGCGGGCAGCAGGCAGAGCGGGCTGATGGCCACGGCCGACCAGGTGAAGGTGTAGTCACCCTTCTTGGGGAACGTCACCGCCAGGTGCTTGGTGGAGGTGCAGGCGCCGAGGGTGACGTTGCGCTTCCCCCCGGGGAAGGTCGCAGGCAGGTGCAGGGTGATCTGGTAGCCCGTGGCGCTGCCGAGCACCGACTGGAGCAGCGAGTCGAGGGCAGCACCGAGCACCGGGATGTTCTTCAGGCCGGCGGTCGGGATCGTGGAGGGTGCGAAGTCGACGGTGTCGCCCGGATGAACGCCGATCTGCGAGCCGCCCAGGATGTTGGCCGAGGTGGCGATGCCGGAGAGGGAGAGCTCGGCATCGACGGTCTTGGTACCGGCGCTCGCGGAGGTGGTGGCCAGGACGATCGCGCCGACCACGGCCACGGCAGCACCTCCTGCCAGCCAGCCGAGGCCCCTGCCTCGGTGCTGGTCGCGGTGCTGGCGTGCGCGCATCATTCTCCCCACGGTATTGCCAAATCCTACGAGGCCTTAACATCGAGGACCCACAGCCTCTAACGAACCTTGTCAGTGTGGGTTACGCGGGCCCGGTGCGCCAGGCGAAACGATAGCGACGTACGGCCCCGCGCCGTCGGTGTCCAGGGCGCGCGGCAGGCGGGCGTAGAAGTCCTCGGCCCCGTCGAACGGTCCACCGCCGGGATCGTCGGAGCCGTCGGCCCGCACCACGTCGAGCTCCGGGCGCCACATCTCCCGCACGATCAGGCCGGCGAGGGTCAGCAGCATGAGGTCTCGCGCGATCAGCACGATCATCAGTCCGCCGTAGGGCAGGCCGTGGGCCGACTGCCCGGTCCCCAGCCCCAGCAGCAGGGTCAGGGTGGCGAACCAGACGCCGATCTCGGTGAACTGCCAGACCAGGTTCACCTTCCAGCGCGGCCGGGCCAGGGCCAGCAGCGGCACCAGCCAGAGTGAGTACTGCGGGCTCCACACCTTTGTCGTGATCAGGAAGGCGAGGACGATCAGGAAGGCGAGCTGGGCCAGGCGCGGCTTGGTCGGGGCGTTCAACCCCAGCCAGACGACCACGAGCACCGCCGCGATCACTGCCAGTGCCACCGCGGCACCCGGCGGTACCCAGTAACTTGCGTCGGTGGCGTCCGGCCCGCTGTCGGCCAGCGTCTTGCCGATGGCCCAGATGGTGCTTCGCTCGGCCGGACGGCTGTTGCTGAAGGCGTAGAACGCCCACCAGCCGTGGTGGTAGGCCAGCGCCAGCGGCAGGTTCACCGTCAGCCACGAGACACCGGCCGCAGCGGTCGCCCAGAGCGCGGCGGCGTAGCGGCGGGTGCGGATCGCGAGGATCCAGACCGGTACGAGCAGGAAGGCCGGATAGAGCTTCGCCGCCGTGCCGAGGCCGATGAAGACGCCGGCGGCCACCGGTTTGCTCCGCGACCAGGCCCACAGCGCGCAGCTGGCCAGGGCCATCGCGAGCAGGTCCCAGTTGGTGAAGGCGTGGAAGACGAGCAGTGGGGAGAGGGCGAAGATCGCCGCGTCGTACGGACGGCGCCTGGCCGTCTGGGCGGTTGCCGCGGTGACGATCAGCCCGCAGAGCGCGAGCAGCAGGGCGGTGAGGCTGCCGAAGATCACCACCGGTGTCCAGTCCGACTTCACCGCCTCGACGCCTCGGGTGAGGTCGGCCGTGACCCACATGAAGCCGCCGGTGAGCGCGGGGTACTCCACGGCTGTATCGCGATAGGGCACCGCGCCGATATCAAGCCGCTCGTCACTCCAGAGCGGCACGACGTCGGAGTAGCACATGTGGGTGTACTGCTTCGAGCCCGTCCAGTCGCCGTTGGCACAGGGCGCCTTCTGGACGAAGCCCAGCGCCATGATGAAGGCCGTCATCGCCAGCAGCACTCGCAGCGGCGTCCACCACCCGTTCCGGCGGACTCCCGCGTGCCGGCCCCAGCGGCCGCCGATCGCGCCGCTGCCGTGTGCGGCCATCGAGTCGCGCAGGCTCGGCGGCCCCCCGGGAGCGAGCGGCTCGGTGGCAGGCGGAGCGCTCATTGCGTCATCTTCACACGTCGCCGGATCGCCTCAGCACGCCCGCCGGTCAACCGCTGGGACTCGCGCTCGACGTGCATGCCCGTTGCAGCAGATGCCCACAGGTTCCAGTCGGTGACGGCGGGGCCGTCGACGTGGCCGGGGGCGAGGTCGAGGCGCCCGTCGACGGGGAGGTCGACGGGGACGTCGACGCGCTCGTCGACGGGGAACTCGACGCGCTCGTCGACGGCGACGTCGACCCGCTGGTCGACGGCGAACTCGAGACGCTCTTCGTCGGGGTGGAGGTCGGCGTGGCGAGATCGATGCCGCTGCCGATCATCTGCTTCGAGGCCATCGGCTCCTTCGGCTGCTTGGCCAGGTAGGTGTCCATGAACAGCTTCCAGGTACGGCCCGGCAGGTCTCGCCCGTACTCCTGGCCGCCGGCGGAGTTGTAGATGGGGATGGTCGAGTTGCCGCCGCCGACCCACACCGCGGCCGACACCTGCGGGGTGAAGCCGACCGTCCAGGCATCGCTGTTGTTGTTCTTCGGGTCCTGGTAGATGCCCTCGGTGCCGGTCTTGGCGGCCGAGACCCGGCCGCCTGCCAGCGCAAAGCCCGAGCTGGAGGCGACCTTCTCCATGCTGATGGTGACGTCGTTGGCCACCCGGCTGTTGATGGCCCGCGTCGACTTCTTCTTGTGGGAGTAGACGACGTCACCGGCGGAGTCGGTGGCCTTCTGGACGAAGTAGGCGGGGTTGGTGAGGCCACCGTCGGCGATCGTCGCGAAGCCGACGGCCTGGTTGATCGGGTGCACCTTGTAGTCGCCGATGCCGATGCCGAAGCCGGTCTGACCGTTGGCGTCGACGAGCGACGGCTTGCCGTTGAAGGTCTTCGGGATGCCCATGGCCTGCGCGGTCTTGGCCACGTTCGACGGGCCGATGTTGTAGGCCATCTCGTCGAAGGTCGTGTTGAGCGAGTGCTCCATCGCGTAGGCGACCGTGACATGGGAGCTGCTGAACCCCGCATCGCTCGGGTCGTTGCAGATCGATCGTCCCTCGATCTTCACGCACTGGCTGCCGACGTACTGCGAGGAGATGGTGATCGTCCCCTGCTTCTTCAGGGTCTGGGTCAGCGCGGTGGCCAGGGTGTACGGCTTGAACGAAGAGCCGGGTGCAACCAGCCCGACGCCGGCGTAGTCGTTGTAGTCGACCTTGCCCGCGTAGTCCTTCACTCCCGGGCCCGAGCCGCCGTAGTAGGCGAGCACCCCGCCGTTGGCCGGGTTCACCGCCACCAGCGCGTTCTTCATGTTCTTCTGCTTCGCGGTGAGGTGGGCGAAGGTCGTGTGGATGGCGGTGAGGGCCGCCGACTGCGCCTGCTTGTTGATCGTGGTGAGGATCTTCAGGCCGCGGTTGGAGACGTCGTCCTGGCTGATGCCATGTGCCTGCAGCTCGGCGAGCACCTGCTGCTCGATGAGGTACTTCCAGCCGTCGACGCCCAGCTGCGGGTCGTCCTTGGGGGAGATCGTCTTGGGGAAGACCGCGGCCGCCTCCTGCGCCTTGGTCAGGTGACCGGTCTTCACCATGCCGTCGAGGACGTAGCCCCACCGCTCGCGGGCCTTGGTCGGGCTGACCGCCGGGTCGTAGGCGCTCGGGGCCTGCAGCAGGCCAGCGAGCAGTGCGCCCTGGACGAGGGTCAGCTTGCTGACGTCCTCGTTGAAGTAGGCCTGTGCTGCGGCCTGGATGCCATATGCGCCCCGGCCGAAGTAGACGGTGTTGAGGTAGAAGTCGAGGATCTGGTCCTTGGAGTACTGCCGGCTCAGCTTCACCGCGATCGCTAGCTCCTTGAGCTTGCGGGTCAGCGAGCGAGAGTCGTTGAGGTAGGCGTTCTTCACGTACTGCTGGGTGATGCCCGAGCCGCCCTGGGTGTCACCGCCGGTGAGGTCGGAGAGGGCCGCGCGCAGGGTGCCCCTGATCGACACGCCGGACTCGCTGTAGAAGTTGCGGTCCTCGGCGGCCAGCACGTCGTAGCGGACCGCCACGGGCACCTGGTCGAGGCTGACGATCGTGCGGTTGACGTCGCCGAAGCGGGCCATCACGCTGCCGTCGGAGTAGAGGATCTCCGCGACCTGGGGCAGGGCGAGGGTCTCCGGGCGGGGCACGTTGCCGAAGGTGTAGAAGAGGATGACGCTGGCGATGACGAGGCTCGCGATCAGGCCGAGCAGCCAGGTGCCGGCGATCCCGAAGCGCCGCGCGACACGCCGCCGCCGCGACATCGCGGCCAGCCGGCGCTTCTTGGCCGCCCGCCGGACCTTGTAGCGGAAGGCGAGCCGCTGGCCGAAGTTGGCACCCTCGGGGGGCTGCGGCTTCGGCGCCCGTGGTTTGGCGCCGGACTTGGGCTTGGCCCTGCCGAGGTGCAGCTTCTCGCGGTCCGCCACGCGCGGGTCCTCCTGGGGGGTAGGGAGCCGTCCAGCGCCTCAGGCTACGCGGTGGTAACCCGGGAGGCCCGCGTTCGCTCATGCTGCGGTCAGGGGTGGTGAGACGCTCGCTGGCGGCTGAGCGACTCACCACCGGCGGGCTAACTGGCCGGTTCGGGCTCCGGGGTGGGCTCCGGCACCGCGGCCTTCGCCGGGGCGCCGCCCATGGACTGGATGAGGATCTGCGAGACGTCGAGCACCTGCACGTGGTCCTTCGCGGTGCCCTCGGCCTTCGCGGCGGTGACCGCGTCCGAGAGCATCACGATGCAGAACGGGCAGGCGGTGGAGATGATGTCCGGGTCCAGTGCCAGCGCCTCTTCGGTGCGCTCGACGTTGATCCGCTTGCCGATCTTCTCCTCCATCCAGAAGCGCGCACCGCCGGCACCGCAGCAGAAGCCACGGTCCTTGCAGCGGTGCATCTCCTGCGACTTCAGCGACGGGATCGCGCCCAGCACCTCGCGCGGCGGCGTGTAGACCTTGTTGTGCCGGCCCAGGTAGCACGGGTCGTGATAGGTGATGTTCTTGTCCACGGGCTCGACGGGCGTCAGCTTGCCCTCTTCGATGAGCTTGCCGAGCAGCTGCGTGTGGTGGACGACCTCGTAGTGGCCGCCGAGCTGCGGGTACTCGTTGGCGATCGAGTTGAAGCAGTGCGGGCAGGTGGCCACGATCTTCAGCGGCTCGGCCCGGGTCACCGAGTTGAGCGTCTCGATGTTCTGCATGCCCTGCATCTGGAAGAGGAACTCGTTACCAAGGCGACGCGCCGGGTCGCCGGTGCACGACTCGGCCTGACCCAGCACTGCGAACTCGACGCCGGCGATGTTGAGCAGCTCCGCGAAGGCGATGGTGACCTTCTTCGACCGGTCCTCCAGGGCACCGGCACAGCCGACCCAGAAGAGGTACTCGATGTCGGCGTCGAGCTTGGTGCCCGGGGCGGCGCGGCGGACGTCGAAGGAGAGGTCGTTCATCCACTCGTCACGGCCGCTGTTGGCCATGCCCCACGGGTTGCCCTTGTTCTCGATGTTGCGCATCATCGCGCCGGCCTCGGAGGGGAAGGCCGACTCGATGAGCACCTGGTAGCGACGCATGTCCACGATGTGGTCGATGTGCTCGATGTCCACCGGGCACTGCTCGACGCAGGCACCGCAGGTGGTGCAGGACCAGAGCACGTCCGGGTCGATCACGCCGCCGCTGGCCAGGTCGCCGACGAGCGGGCGCAGGGCCTGCTCGATGGTGGTGCCCTCGACGCGCGGGTAGCCGGCCTCGGGCACGTGGTGCCCGTCGCCCTCGTGGTGTTCGAAGTTCGGGGTGGCGCCCTCGGCCACCGTCTCGCCGCCGATGAGGTAGGGGGCCTTGGCGAAGAGGTGATCGCGCAGATCCATGATCAGCAGCTTCGGCGAGAGCGGTTTGTTGGTGTTCCAGGCCGGGCACTGCGACTGGCAGCGGCCGCACTCGGTGCAGGTGGCGAAGTCGAGGTAGCCCTTCCAGGTGAAGTCCTCGATCTTGCCCTTGCCGAAGACGGTGTCCTCGTCGAGGTTCTCCGCGTCGGCGAAGTCGATCGGGTTGCCGTCCTTGTCGGCCACGGGCAGCAGTGCGCCCAGGGCGTCGGGCTGCCGCTTGGTCAGCACGTTCAGCGGGGCGGTGGCGATGTGCAGGTGCTTGGAGTAGGTGACGATGATCGTGAATCCGAAGATCACCGCCATCTGGGCGAGCAGGAAGAAGGTCTCGATGCCCTCGTTCACCTGGCCGCTCGGCAGGATCTTCGCCACGGCGTAGGAGGCGAAGGCCCACTTCGACTGCCCGAAGGGCAGGTGTCCGTCGTTGAACTGGGCGCCGCGGTAGAGCACGAGGGTGATGACGACGAGGGAGATCATGCCGAGGATCACCCAGGCCGGCCCGGTGTGCGAGCCGTAGAAGCGGCTGGCCCGCTTGAGGCGCTCGGGCTGGTTGCGGAAGCGGTTGATCGCGAAGTAGATGATGCCGAGCAGCACGGCGACGGCGAAGAAGTCCTCGAGGAAGCCGAACCAGCGGGCGTGGCCGAAGATCGGGAACGCGAAGTCCTTGCTGATGACGAGCGCGCCCATCGCCTCGACGATGGTGGCGCCCAGGATCACGAAGCCCCAGAAGGTGAAGAAGTGGGCGATACCGGGCGCGTTCCACTTCAGGAGCTTCGTCTGGCCGAAGACCTCCTTGACCTGGTTCTTCGCGCGCTCCTCGATGTCGTCGGTGCGGCCGAGGGCCGGCCTGCCGGAGCGGATCAGCTTCGTCAGGAAGCCGATGCGACGCCCGGCCACCGCGACGGTGACCACCAGCATGGCGAGCGCGAGCACGATCCGGAGTACGCCCGGAGAGGTGTAGGTCCAGTCGGTGATGCCTCCGGCGAGCACCGGATGCACTGATGCAGTGTGGACAAACTGTTCCGCGCCCAACGCCACGACGGGTTCTCCCTCTATCCGGGCCGTTCTCAGGTCGACTGAGACTATTCGCTACCCCCAGCGCGTCACTAATCCGACGCGTCGATGTGGCTTGCCCCACCCAAGCAGTTCGGTAACGCCAGCCGGGGCGCCCTCGACTGCGCGCCCGGCTCGGGGGTAAGAATCGTGCGTGGCCAAGAACTCGCGAGTGCCGTCGGCGGTCGGTGCGATCCCGGTGGTCGGTGACCTGATGAAGCAGGCCGACACCCAGGCGCAGTGGCTTCAGGAGCTGGTGGAGCAGAACGCCCGCCTCGTCGGCCAGCTGCCGGCCACCATCAAGACCTTCAACGACTCCCTCGAGCGCTTCAACCAGACCGTCGGGCGGCTCGACCGCATGGTCACCCAGGTCGAGACGGCCACCAACCAGCTCGTCGCCCCGATGAGCGAGCTGGCGCCCCGGCTGGAGCGGCTCGTCGCCGCGATCGACGTCAACTCCGTCCGAGAGCTGCCGGGCGTGCTGGACGCCCTGCGCAAGGAGGCACTTCCGGCGCTGCGCGCGGCCACCGACACCCAGCGACAGCTTGCGCTGCTCACGACCACCGTGGACCGGATCAGCGGCCTGCTCAACGACCTGCCCGGAGCCGGGCTCGTCCGCCGCTTCACGGGCTCGACCCCGAGACCGGACGAGCCAACCGTCTGAGTCTCGACCGTCCCCGCCGAGTGGCTTGTTTGGACGCGAGTGGCGGCGTGTCGCCCAGCCACTCGGCGCCTAATCGGCCACTCGGCGCTGTCGCGGTTGCGGTCTAGCTCAGGTCACGATGAAATGTCGATCCCGCAGGTAGGGAATGCGTTGTCGTAGGCCGATGGTTGGATCGCAGAGTATTACCGCTGTACGGCAAGCGGCTGCTGCTCATTGAAATTTCAGCAGGCGCGAACAGGCTCGGGGGGTGACCATGGCGCAGCTGACGCCGGAGATCGGCCTGCCCGGGCTCTCCCCGAACGGCTCCACCCGCACCGTCGAGCGCGCGCTGGCCCTGCTCGGCGAGGTCTGCCTCGACGGGGCGATGACGCTGGCCGAGTGCGCCCGCCGCACCCACCTGGCGCCGAGCACCGCCCTGCGCCTGCTACGCACCCTGGAGTGGGCAGGCTTCGTCGCCCGCGGTGCCGACGGCTCGTTCCGTCCGGGCACCCGTGTCGTACAGCTCGGGGCGCTCGCGCTCGGGCGGCAGTCGCTCGTGGCCCAGGTCCAGCCGAGCCTGCAGCGGATCGTCGAGCGCACCGGTGAGTCGGCCTACCTCGTGATCAGCGGCCCGTCGGACACCGCGCTCTACCTGGCGATGGTCGAGGGCACCCACGCGATCCGGCACACCAGCTGGGTGGGGCGTGCCATCGACCTCGAGGACCTCGCGGTAGGTGGGGCGCTGCGTGGGGATGTCTCCCCAGGTGGGTATGTGGCCCAGCGGGATCGTCGCGAGCCGGACGTCACCGCCATCGCCGCACCGCTGCGCTGGGCCGGTGGCATCGTCGGTGCGCTGAACCTGCTCGGGCCGACGTACCGCATCGACGAGGCGACCATGCACGCATACGGGGAGATCGTGGCCGCCGAGGCCGCGGAGATCAGTCAGCATCTCGGGGCTCCCGACATCCAGGAGGTCAAGTGATCCGCTTCGAGAACGTCGGGAAGGCCTACGAAGACGGCACGCTCGCGGTCGACGACCTCAGCCTCGAGGCACCGTCGGGGCAGATCACCGTCTTCGTGGGGCCGAGCGGCTGCGGCAAGACGACCTCCCTGCGCATGATCAACCGGATGATCGACCCGACCCACGGTCGGATCTGGCTGGACGACCGCGACACCGCCTCGATCAACCCCTCGCAGCTGCGCCGGGGCATCGGCTACGTCATCCAGCATGCGGGCCTCTTCCCGCACCGGACCGTCCTCGACAACGTCGCCACGGTCCCGATGCTGCTCGGCACCGACCGCCGCACGGCACGGGCCAACGCTCTCGAGCTGCTCGAGCGGGTCGGCCTGCCGGCCACCTTCGCCAAGCGCTACCCGGCTCAGCTCTCCGGCGGGCAGCAGCAGCGAGTCGGGGTGGCTCGGGCGCTGGCCGCCGACCCGCCGGTGATGTTGATGGACGAGCCGTTCAGTGCCGTCGATCCGGTGGTCCGCGAGCAGCTGCAGAACGAGTTCCTGCGGCTGCAGAGCGAGCTGGGCAAGACGATCGCCTTCGTCACGCATGACATTGACGAGGCGATCAAGCTCGGCGACAAGGTGGCCGTGATGCGGGTGGGCGGCAAGCTGGCCCAGTTCGCGGCGCCGGCCGAGCTGCTCTCCCGTCCGGCCGATGCCTTCGTCGCCGGCTTCGTCGGCCGCGACCGTGGCTACCGGGCCCTCGGCTTCGCCGCGGCCGGTTCCCTGCCGCTGAGCGACGAGGCGGCCGTCACCCTCGGGCAGACGCTGCGGGCCGCCAGGGACGTGGCGCAGGACGGCTGGGCGCTGGTCGTCGACGCCGACGCCAAACCGCAGGGCTGGCTGGCACTCGGCGGCCTCGCCGACTCAGCGCTCGAGGGCACCGTCACCCCCGATCTGCTCAACCTCGGCGGCACCCTGGCCACCGAGGCGGGCACGCTGCGCGAGGCCCTCGACGCCGCCCTCTCCTCACCCAGCGGGCGCGGCGTGGTGGTGCGGGACGACGGCCGCTTCGCCGGCACGATCACGGCCGCCCAGGTACTGGGCCGGATCGAGTCGCGCGCCGCCGACATCCGGGCCGACACCGTCCAGGCCGCGAACCTCGGCGGGCAGGCCTGACATGGGCGGCTTCTGGCACTACCTCTTCAACCACCCGGGCGAGGAGGTCTGGTCCTGGACCAAGACCACGCTCTGGCTCGGGGCGCTACCCGTCGTGATCGGGCTGCTCATCGCGCTACCGATCGGCTGGCTCGCCCATCGCTATCGCTGGACCTATCCGCCGATCGTCTCCGTGGCCGGGATCATCTACACGATCCCGTCCCTGGTGCTCTTCCTGGTGCTCCCCGGCATTCTCGGCACCGGCATCCTGGACCCGGTCAACGTCGCGGTGGCGTTGACGATCTATACGGTGGCGCTGCTCGTCCGCGTGGTCTCCGACGGGCTCTCGGCGGTCTCGCCCGAAACCATGGCCGCGGCCACCGCGATGGGCTTCAGCGGCTGGCAGCGGCTGGTCAAGGTGCAGCTGCCACTCGCGGTGCCGGTCATCGGCGCCGGGCTGCGAGTCGCAGCGGTCTCGAACGTCAGCCTCATCTCGGTGGCCTCGGTCGTCGGGGTGACCCAGCTCGGGCAGCTCTTCAAGGACTCCCTGCTCCAGGTGACGCTCGCCCGTCAGGTCGACCCGGCCGTGCTCGGCATCCTGCTCTTCTTCGTGATCGCGTTCGCCTTCGACCTCGTGATCCTGCTCGCCATCCGGCTACTGACCCCCTGGCAGCGGGCGGTGCGGTCATGAGCGCGATCCTGGCCGACAGCGGCGTCACGTTCTCCGGCGTGGGCAAGTACCTCACCACCGGAAGCAACTGGTGGGGGATCGACGGCCTGCTCGTCCACATCCGTGACCACGTCATCTATGCCGCGATCATCGTGCTGGCCGCCGCTCTGATCGCGCTGCCCGTCGGGCTGATCGTCGGTCACACCGGGCGCGGGGTCGTTGCCGTTGTCGGGGTGGCCAACGCGCTCAGGGCGGTCCCGACGCTGGGCCTCATCGTGCTGCTCTACGTATGGCTCGCCCCCAAGATCCCGGTGAACCACGGCAACGTGCTGTTCTTGCACCGCGGCGGGGTGCCGACGTTCATCGCTGTAGTGATCGTGCTGATCCTGCTCGCCGTCCCGCCGATCCTGACCAACACCTACGCCGGTATCCAGGCCGTCGATCCCGCGGTCCGCGACGCCGCGCGGGGCATGGGCATGCGGGGCAGTCAGGTGCTGCGCCGCGTCGAGCTGCCGTGCGCACTGCCGCTGATCATCTCCGGGCTACGCAACGCCACCCTCCAGGTGATCGCCACCCTCACCGTGGCCGCGTACGTGCCGGGGCTCGGCGGCCTCGGCCGGTACATCGCCGACGGTGCGGAGCAGGCGCCGGCGCAGGGCGACCCGCCCATGCTCTCGGCAGCGATCCTCGTGGCCCTGCTGGCCGTGGTGGTCGACGGGCTGCTGAACCTCGTCCAGCGCCTCGTCGTCTCGCCGGGGGTGTCGGGGCGGTACTCCTCGAAACACACCTCGCAGCCGGGTGTCACCACCGCCCCCCTCGTGGAGGCGCAACTGACCGTGGCCTGACTTCAGCTCGCACGACCGTGCACCATGCGCGGAATTTCCTCACCCACAGAAGGAGAACCATGAACCGCACTATCGCGATCGCTGCTGTACTCGCAGCCTCGATCGGACTGGCCGCCTGCAGCAGTAGCGGTGGCGGCTCGAAGGGCTCGTCCACGAGCTCCACGCCGACAGGCTCGAGCAGCTCCACCGCTGGCGCCGGTTCGATCACCGTCGGCGGCGCCGACTTCACCGAGTCGACCATCCTCGCCGACATCTACGCCGACGCGCTCAGCGCAAAGGGCGTGAAGGTCACCAAGAAGCTCAACATCGGTGAGCGCGCGGTCTACGTGCCGGCGCTCGAGAGCGGCGAGATCGGGTTCTTCCCGGAGTACAGCGGCTCGATCCTGGACTTCCTCGACACCACGGCTACGGCGAAGACCCCCGCCGACGTGCTCGCGGCCCTGAAGACCGCAGGCGCAGCCAAGGGCCTGGTGCCCCTGAACTACGCCCCCGCGCAGGACAGCGACACGATCACCGTCACGCAGGCGCTCGCGACGAAGGACAGCCTCAAGACCATCGGTGACCTCGCGCCGTACGCGAGCAAGCTCGCCTTCGGTGCACCGGCCGGTTTCAAGACGCGCGCCGACGGCATCCCGGCCCTCAAGAGCGTCTACGGGGTCACCTTCGGCACCTTCACCACGCTCTCCGCGAGCGGCTCGACCACCCAGAACGCCCTCAAGAACGGGACGGTCGACGCAGCCGACATCTTCTCCACCGACGGATCGATCGCTGCCGATCACTTCGTCTCCCTGACCGACGACAAGAACATGTTCGCGGCCCAGAACATCGTTCCGATCGTCAAGAAGTCCGTGCTCACCCCGACGATCGAATCGGTGAGCAACGCGGTCTCGGCGAAGCTCGACACGGCCACCCTGGCCAAGCTCGACGCCGAGGCCACTGCGGGCCAGGACCCCGACTCGGTGGCCAAGGAGTGGCTCACCAGCGAGGGCCTGATCTGACCCTCAGGTAGCTCCATGACGAGTGGCCCGGGACCTCACGGTCCCGGGCCACTCATCGGTTCGGAGTGCTAGCTGGGCAGTAGTGGCTTGAGCTTGGCCGCCAGCGCGGTGGCGATGGCCTTGTAGCCGTCGTCGTTCGGGTCGGCGTCGTCCGACATCCAGTCGGAGTGGCCGTAGAGCGGGTCCGCCTCGGAGATGTAGACGCCGTTGGAGGCGGTGACGCCGGCCTGGACGGCGCTGTCGACCGCGCTCAGCGACTCCGGATGCGTGCTGTCGCCCCACCACGGTGCGACGGCGATGAGCTCAGCATCCGGCAGCCCCGCGTGCAGCGAGGCGAAGAGCGCGGCGGCGTCACTGGTGAGGGTGGCGACGTTGTCGGCGCGGTCGTTGCGCCCGCCGGTGACGATCACGACGTCCGGGTGCGCCGCGACCACCGAGTCGACGAGGTCGGCGTAGCTCTTGCCGTTCGCGTCGGCCTTCGCGTAGCCCGCGCCGTCGTAGTAGAAGCGCTTCTCCGAGACACCGAGGCTGCTGGCCACCAGGGCGGGGAAGGTGTGGCTGCTGCCCGAGCTGCCGAGGCCGTCGGTGTAGTCGTCACCGACGAACGCGACGAGCGTCTTCTTGCTGCTTGACGACGACGATGACGACGACGATGACGACGACGACGTGCTTGCGCTGGTCGAGGGGCTGCTGCTGGCGCTGGACGAGAAACTCGCCGGGCTCGCACTCCTCGACGGGCTGCTGCTGATCGACGGTGCGGTGGCGCCCGGCGTCTCACCGGCCCCCTCGACCTTGGGGTCGTGCCCCACGACGTAGACGACCCCTCCGAAGACTGCCACGGTGGCGAGCAGCAGCAGCGCAGTCCAGACCCGGTTCACGAGCATCATCGTAGAGTTCGCGACGCTAGGGACGTGGCGGCCACGCGGCACGCCGCCCTGACTAACACAGCGGGTCCAGCCAGCCAGTTCACGCCGATTTTGCCTCGTGGTGGAGGTGTGATGCGCGGCGACCGAGTCGGCACCGGGGCACCGGTCTGGGACACTCGACACCGTGTCCTTCTCCGTACTGATCGTCTGCACGGGCAACATCTGCCGCTCCCCACTGGCTGAGCGACTGCTGACCGCCCGTCTCGGCGCCGCGCCCGTCGTGGTGACGAGTGCGGGCACCGGGGCTCTGGTCGGGCGAGGCGTCGACGAGCCCTCCGCGCTCGTCCTCCGTGAGCTGGGCGGTGACCCCACCGGGCACCAGGCTCGCCGGCTCACCCGCGAGCTGGCCAATGCCGCCGACCTGATCCTCACGGCAGAGTCGTCGCACCGCTCCACCCTGCTGCAGGCCGAACCCACCCTCTTCCGGCGGACGTTCACGCTGCGCGAGTTCGCCAGGCTGGGTGCTGCCCAGCCGCCGCTCGCGCCGCCCATCACCGACTCCGCACTTCGGAGCCGAGTGGTCGAGGTGGCCGCACAGCGGGGCTGGATCGAGCCGGCTGCCCCGGGCCTCGACGAGATCGGCGATCCCTTCGGCGCCGGCCTGGAGATGGCCCGTCTGGTCGGCGGCCAGATCTCCGATGCGGTAGACGGAGTGATCCTGAGCATGGGCCTTGCGAGGGTTCACCACACGCCTGCGTAGCGTGGGATTATCTGCGGGTGCCCCCCACACGAAGTTCCCGCCTGACCCGGCCTTATCGTCGCCTGCGGCGGTGGGCCCGACACACGCCCAATGGCACGATCGCGCTCAACATCGCCGCGCTCGGCCTGGCTCTGATGCTGCTCGCAGGAATCCTCGCGCTGACCCTGCTCTGAACGGACCCGCCGGGGCCGATATGGCCGGAGCGGGGACGCTGCGCAGCCAGGCGGGGACACCCTCCGCAGCTAGGCGGGGA
>JAOPUX010000246.1 GCA_025963285.1 Jatrophihabitans sp. | reverse complement strand
GGCGGGTGCGCCGCCCGCACGCCCTGCCGCTCCGCCAGCCTTCGCTGCGCCGAACTTCGCGCCTGCGCCGACCTTCGCTCCTTCCCCGCCGCGTGAGGCAGCACCGGTCCGACCGGTTGCCCCGGTGAGCGCCGCCCAGCCGGCTGCGCCGGCGCCGGCCTCCGCCGGTGACGACCCCTTCTCGACGATGCCTCGCATCCGTCCGTTCACCGACTTCGAACTCGACCCTGTCGACCGGCCCTCGGTCCCGCCCGTTCCGCAGCGGCGGCAGCCCGGCGAGGCTCCGGTCGAGGCCCGGGTCAGCGGGCGGCACTCCAGCCCACCCCCGGTCGACGCCCAGGCGGCGGGTGGCCGTCGTCGCCGTTCCGACGACAGCGAGAACGACGTCCTCGCCAAGATCCTCGAGCGCGAGACGCGCTCCTAGTCCCGGCGGGGCAAGGTCTCGTCGAGCGTTCGGGCCCACTGCGCGGCGATCCGACGGCGGCGCTTGCCGTCATCGGTGAGCAGGTTCGCCAGGCCGAGGCCTCGCGCCAGGTCGAGAGTGGCCTGCACCGTCTCGCGGACGCCCGGCAGCTCCTCGTCCACGTCGAGCAGGCGCACGACGACGCGGTGCACCTCGCGCCCGATCCGGGCCTCCAGCGGCACGATCTGCTCGCGCAGGGCGGGTTCGGCTGCGGCGGCCACCCAGAGGGCCAGCGCGGCGCGGAAGAACGCGCCGGTGAAGAGGGTGAAGATCAGGTCGACGACGGCTGCCGTGCTGGCCGAATCGGCGGGTAGCGCCTCCACCTCGCGCTGCAGCTCGACGCCGCGTTCGGCTGCGACGTGTTCGAGGGCGGCGGTGAAGAGGGCCTCGCGGGTGGGGAAGTGGTGCTGGGCGGCGCCCCGCGAGACTCCGGCGTGCTCGGCGACCACTGCGACGGTGCTCGCCTGGTAGCCCAGGTCGGAGAGGCAGCTGATGGCCGCCTCCAGCAGCCGAGCCCGGGTGGCTCGGCTGCGGTCCTGCTGCGGCAGCCGCGCGGCGGCGGTCACTCCCGCACCCAGCGGGGCGGGCGCTTCTCGAGGAACGAGGTGACGCCCTCACGCGCCTCGTCGGATTCGAAGAGCCGTTGGGAGAGTGCCTGCAGGCTGGCAGCGTCGGAGTCGAAGCCGGCTCGGGTGCCTGCAGTGGAGAGCCGCTTGCTCTCGGCGAGGCCCTGGGGCGAACCCCGGCGCAGCCCGCCGCAGACGGCTTCGACCTCGGCGTCGACGTCCTCGACCGCGACGGTGACCAGGCCGCTGGCCGCGGCGGCCTTGGCGTCGAAGGTCTCGCCGGTGAGGTAGTAGCGAGCCAGGGAACGCTCCGTCATCCGCCCGCGCAGCGTCAGGGTGATGATTGCGGGGGCCAGACCGAGCCGGACCTCGGTGAAGGCGAAGGTGGTGGCGGGGCCGACGATGGCTATGTCGCAGGCACCGACCAGGCCTATGCCGCCGGCGCGGACGTTGCCGTCGACGCGGGCCACCACGGGCTTGGGGAGCTCGACGAGGCGACGCAGCAGCCCGAGCATCCGTGCGGTGCCCGCTGCAGGACCACCCTCGGCGGCGGATTCCCGCAGGTCGGCGCCGGCGCAGAACGTCGCCCCGGTGTGGGTGAGCAGCACGGCGCGGACCTGCTCGTCGGCAACGGCCGACTCAAGGTGCGCGGTGATCTCGGCGATCAGCTGCGCGGAGAGGGCATTGCGGTTGCCGGGCGAGTCGAGGGTGACCGTGGCGATCCCGCTCGTCACCTCGTAGCGGACGATCTCGTCAGTCATGTGGCTAGCGTCCTACCGTCAGTAGGACTTGGGCAGGCCGAGGCTGAACTGGGCCACGAAGTTCAGGATCATCTCGCGGCTCACCGGCGCGATGCGGGCCACGCGGGCACCCAGGACCATGTTTCCCAGGCCGTACTCGCTGGCCAGGCCGTTGCCACCGTGCGTCTGCACCGCCTGGTCGACGCAGGCGATGCTCGCCTCGGCTGCGGCGTACTTGGCCATGTTCGCCGACTCGCCGGCGCCCATGTCGTCGCCACTGTCGTACAGGGAGGCGGCCTTCTGCATCATCAGCTTGGCCAGTTCGAGCTCGACCTTGGCCTTGGCCAGCGGGTGGGACAGCCCCTGATGCGCGCCGATCGGCACGCCCCACACGTTGCGCTCGTTGGCGTAGGCGACAGCCTTGTCCAGGGCGTAGCGGCCCATGCCGACCGAGCCGGCCGCCGCCATGATGCGCTCCGGGTTGAGACCGGCGAAGAGCTGCGCCAGCGCGCCGTCCTCGTCCGCGCCGACCAGGGCGTCGTAGGGGAGCTTCACGTCGTCGAGGTAGAGCATGAACTGCCGGTCCGGCATCACGACGTCCATCTCGATGGGGGTGAACTCGAAGCCGGGGGTGTCGGTGGGGAAGACGAAGATCGCCGGCTTGAGCCGGCCGGTCTTGGAGTCCTCCAGGCGGGCGACGATCAGGATGTGGCTGGCGTGGTCCACCCCGGAGACGTAGTACTTGCGGCCGGAGAGCGACCACCCGTCACCGTCCCGCTTCGCCGTGGTGGTGATCTTGTGCGAGTTCGAGCCGGCGTCGGGCTCGGTGATGCCGAAGGCCATGATCGTCGAGCCGTCACAGAGCCCCGGCAGCCAGCGCTGCTTCTGCTCGGGGGTGCCGAAGCGACTGATGATCGTGCCGTTGATGGCAGGCGACACCACCATCATGAGCAGCCCGCAGCCGGCGGCGTTCAGCTCCTCGCAGACGATCGCGAGCTCGGTCATGCCCGCACCGCCGCCGCCGTACTCCTCGGGGAGGTTGAGGCCGAGGAAGCCCTGCTTGCCGGCCTCGTTCCACAGCTCGGTAAGCGGTTCACGCGCCTTCGCGCGGGGCAGCACGTAGTCGCGCCCGTAGCGCTTGCCCAGGTCGGCCACCGCGCTGCGCAGGGCCTTCTGCTCGGCCGATTCGACGAAATCCATCTGACTACTCCTCGGTGTTCTCTGGGATGTTCACGACGGCGAGTACCGCGCCGACGTCGACCTGCTGTCCTGGGGTGACGTTCAGCTCGCCGACGATGCCGTCGACGGGCGCTGCGATCTGGTGCTCCATCTTCATCGCCTCGAGCCAGAGCAGCGGAGCGCCGGCGGCGACGGTGTCGCCCACGGCCACGGCGACACGTACCACCGTCCCCGGCATCGGGGCCACGAGCGAGCCCGCCGCAAGCTGTGCGCTCGGGTCGGGGAAGCGGTCGACGAGTCGCAGCGCCACACTGCCCAGGGGCGAGTCGACCTCCACCGCAGCGCCATAGCGCGCCACCGTGAAACTCCGCCGCACCCCGGCCACGGTGAGCACCACCTCGTCCGGGCGTAGGGACACGAGCTCGACGTCGTCGTGCCCGTCCGCTACGAGTGCACCGCGGACGAACCGGTAGCCGACCTCGTGTTCGTCGTCGCCGTGGGCGAGGCGCTTGACGGTGGACTGCGACGCGACGTTTCGCCAGCCGATCGGCATCCGCCCGAGCACCGGGGCCGTGGCACGGTTCGCCGCGGCGTCGGCGAGGGCCGCGGCCAGGGCGCTCACGGCGATGGCGGGCGGGCCTGCGAGTGGCTCGGCCAGCCTGGTCAGGCCGTGGCGCTCGAAGAATGCGGTGTCGGTGTCGCCGGCCAGGAAGGCCTCGTGCCGCAGCACCCGTACCAGCAGATCGCGGTTGGTCACCAACCCGTGCAGCGTCATACCGGCCAGCGACCCCGCCAGCCGCAGGGCGGCCTCGGTTCTGGTGGGGGCATAGCTGATCACCTTGGCCAGCATGGGGTCGTAGAAGACACCTACCACCGAGCCGTCGACGATGCCGCCGTCGAGCCGGATGCCGTGCGCCGGAGGGTTCGCGAACTCGGCCACCACGCCCGGCACGGCGAAGCGGTGCACGGTGCCGCTCTGCGGCTGCCAGTCCGCGGCCGGGTCCTCGGCGTAGAGGCGGACCTCGATCGAGTGTCCGACGGTGGCCGGCGGCTCAGGGTCGAGCCGCGCCCCGTCGGCCACCAGTAGTTGCAGCCGGACCAGGTCGAGGCCGGTGGTGCACTCGGTGACGGGGTGCTCCACCTGCAGCCGGGTGTTCATCTCGAGGAAGAAGAAGCGGCCGGCCTCGTCGGCGATGAACTCCACCGTTCCGGCGCCGGTGTACCCGACGGCGGCGGCGGCCTTGCGGGCGGCGTCGAAGAGCTCGGCGCGCATCGACGGGATGCGCTCGACCAGGGGTGACGGGGCCTCCTCGATCACCTTCTGGTGGCGGCGCTGGATCGAGCACTCGCGCTCGCCGACGGCCCAGACCGTGCCGTGCTCGTCGGCCATCACCTGGACCTCGATGTGCCGGCCGGTGGCCAGGTACGGCTCGCAGAAGACCGTCGGGTCGCCGAACGCGCTCGCGGCCTCGGACTGGGCGACCTCGATCTCGGCGGGCAGGTCGTCGAGCGAGCGGACGATGCGCATGCCCCGCCCGCCACCACCGGCGCTGGCCTTGATCAGAACTGGCAGGTCGGCCTCGGTGACGGCGGCCGGGTCGAGTTCGGTCAGGGTCGGCACTCCGGCGGCAGCCATCAGCCGCTTGGACTCGATCTTGGAGCCCATCTCGTCGATGGACCGCGGCGGCGGCCCGATCCACGTGAGGCCGGCGAGGTCGACAGCTCTGGCGAAGTCGGCGTTCTCGGAGAGGAAGCCGTAGCCGGGATGGATCGCATCGGCGCCGGCACGCTGGGCGGCCTCGATGATGAGGTCGCCGCGCAGGTACGTCTCGGCAGGGGTGTTGCCCGGCAGCCGGACAGCAGCATCGGCCTCGGTGACGTGCGGGGAGGCTGCATCGGCGTCGGAGTAGACGGCGACGGTAGCCAGGCCGAGTTCACGGGCGGTGCGGAAGACGCGGCGCGCGATCTCCCCGCGGTTGGCGACGAGGACGGAGGTGATCATGCCCGGCTCCGTGATCCGACGAGCGGACTCATGGGCGGAACACCCCGAACGCGCGTGCACCCTCGACCGGCGAGGTGTGGATGGCGCTAAGGGCGATGCCCAGGACGGTCCGGGTGTCGCGCGGGTCGATGATGCCGTCGTCGTAGAGCCGCCCGGACATGGCCAGTGCCAGCGACTCCGTCTCGATCTGGTTCTCGACCATCTCGCGCATCAGCGCGTCGCCGGCCTCGTCGTAGGGCAGCCCGCGCGACTCGGCCGACTGCCGGGCCACGATCGAGAGCACGCCGGCCAGCTGGGTCGGTCCCATCACGGCCGACTTCGCCGACGGCCAGGTGAAGAGGAAGCGGGGGGCGTAGGCGCGTCCGCACATGCCGTAGTTCCCAGCGCCGTAGGAGGCGCCCATCGTCAGCGTGATGTGCGGGACGGTCGAGTTCGACACCGCGTTGATCATCATGGCGCCGTGCTTGATGATGCCGCGCTGCTCATACTCCTTGCCCACCATGTAGCCGGTCGTGTTCTGGAGGAAGATCAGCGGCGTATTGGAGTGGTTGGCGAGCTGGATGAACTGGGTGGCCTTCTGCGCCTCCTCGCTGAAGAGCACGCCGCGCGCGTTGGCCAGGATGCCCACCGGGTAGCCGTGCAGTCGCGCCCAGCCGGTGACGAGCGACGAGCCGTAGAGGGGCTTGAACTCGTCGAAGTCGCTGGCGTCGACGATCCGGGCGATCACCTCGCGCGGGTCGAAGGGAACCTTGAGGTCGGTGGGGACGATCCCGACGAGCTCCTCCGGGTCGTAGAGCGGTTCGAGCACCTCCGGGTACGGGTCCGGCCCCTTCTTGGACCAGTTCAGACGGGCGATCACGCGACGGCCGAGGCGGATGGCGTCGTGCTCGTCCACCGCGAGGTAGTCGGCCAGGCCGCTGGTGCGCGCGTGCATCTCGGCACCGCCCAGCGACTCGTCGTCGGACTCCTCGCCGGTGGCCATCTTCACCAGCGGTGGCCCGGCCAGGAAGACCTTCGCCCCGCCCTTCACCATCACCACGTGGTCGGACATGCCAGGGATGTAGGCGCCGCCGGCCGTGGAGTTGCCGAAGACGATCGACATCGTCGGGCGATGTGCCGCGCTGGCCCGGGTGAGGTCGCGGAAGCTCTGCCCGCCCGGGACGAAGATCTCCCGCTGCGTCGGCAGGTCGGCGCCCCCGGACTCGGTGAGGCTGATCGTCGGCAGGCCGTTCTCACGGGCGATGTCGGCGAGGCGGAAGCCCTTGCGCATCGACCACGGGTTGATCGCGCCGCCCTTGTTGGTGGGCTCGCTTGCGCTGATCGCACACTCGACGCCTTCGACGACGCCGATCCCGGCCACCACATTGGCGCCGACGGTGAAGTCGGTGCCCCACGCCGCGAGCGGGCAGAGCTCGAGGAAGGGCGAGTCCTGGTCGACGAGCAGCTCGATGCGTTCGCGGGCCAGCAACTTGCTGCGCTTGTGATGCCGCTCGACGTTCTTCGGCCCGCCGCCCGCGAGCGCCTTGGCGTGCTCGCCGGCGATCTCGTCGAGCTTCTCGAGCATCGACGCGCGGTTCGCGGCGTACTCGGGGCTGCTCGTGCTGAGCGTGGAGCGCAGCGTGGTCATCGTGCGTCCCCCTGACTTTGTGCGCGCTGTCCGCGCTGGACGGGAGCGTGCGCCCCGACAGCGGGCACAAACTCGGCGCTCATCGGGTGAACCCCAGCAGCTTGGCGGAGAGGCCGGTGAGGATCTCGGTAGTGCCGCCCCCGATGCCGATGATCCGCATGTCGCGGTACTGCCGCTCGACCTCGGACTCGCGCATGTACCCCATCCCGCCGTGCAGCTGTACCGCCTGGTTGGCGACCCACTCGCCTGCCTCCACCGCGGTGTTCTTCGCGAAGCACGCCTCGTTGACGAGGTTCTGCTCACCGCTGGCCGTACGCAGCGCGATGGAGCGGGTGTAGACGCGCGCCACCTCGATCTTGCGGGCCATCTCGGCCAGCGTGTTCTGCACCGGCTGGCGCGCGATCAGCGGCTTGCTGAAGGTCTCGCGGTTGCGGCACCACTCCAGCGTCAGGTCGAGGCAGCGCTGGGCGCTCGCATAGGCCTGCACGGCCAGCCCGATCCGCTCGCTGACGAAGTTCATCGCGATCTGGATGAAGCCGCTGTTCTCCTCGCCCACCAGGTTGCTCGCGGGCACCCGCACGTCGACGTAGGAGAGCTCGGCGGTGTCGCTGCAGAGCCAGCCCATCTTCTCGAGCTTGCGGCTGACGGTGAAGCCCGGCGTGCCCTTCGGGACGATCACCAGCGAGAGGCCGTGGGCGCCGGGCTCACCGGTCCGCACCGCAGTGACGACGAAATCCGCCCGCACGGCCGAGGTGATGAATGTCTTCGCCCCGTTGATGACGTAGTCGTCGCCGTCGCGCCTAGCGCTGGTGCGGATGCCGGCGACGTCGGAGCCACCGTCGGGCTCGGTGATCGCCAGCGAGCCGATCGCCCGTCCTTCGATCGTCGGGCGCACCCACGTGTCGATCTGGGCCGGGTCGCCGGCGTGGACGATGTGCGGCAGCGAGATGCCGGAGGTGAAGAGGCTGGCGAAGGCCCCGCCCGGCGCGCCCGCGTAGTGGAACTCCTCGGCCAGCACCAGCGCGTCGACGGCGTCACCGCCGCCACCGCCGACGGATTCGGGATAGCTCAGCCCGATGAGGCCGAGCTCGCCGGCCTTCTCGTGCAGCGAGCGGGGCAGCTCGCCGTCGCGCTCCCACCGGTCGGCGAACGGTGAGATCTCGGTAGCGACGAAGCGCCGGACGGTGTCGCGCAGCGCCAGGCGCTCCGGGGTGCTGAACGGATCGTTCGCTCCGCTCACAGGCGCTGAAACCCGTGCGCCTGGCAAAGCCTGATCCCCATAGTTCGCTCCGCTCACAGGCGCTAATGATGCTCGGCGGCGGGCGCCGCGAACAGAGGCCACACCGATTTAAAGGTCTGGCATCTAGACCGCTAGCTCTCAGCGGGCCTAACATTCGCGCACTGCACGACAACGACCGTCCTCAATCGGCCAGACGCGGGGAGGAGATTCGTGTTGACTGCCGAACGGCCCCTCGCCGTCGGTGCCGGCGCGGCTGCCGTCACGCCCTCCGCCCGGGTCGCTGCCGACCGCGCCCGGCTCGAGAGCGCGTCGCCCCTCCTACCGGCGATCACCCTGCCGCTGCAGGAATTCGAGCCGCTTCCGGGCGGCCTGACGAACCGCAACTACCGGATCGTCGCCGCTGACTCGACCGTCGCCGTCGCCCGCATCTCCTCGGATTCGAGTGCGCAGCTGGCCATCGACAGGGACGCTGAGTTCCGCAATGCCTGCATAGCAGCCGAATCAGGAGTTGCGCCGCAGGTGCTCGGCTACGCCGTCGGGCTGGGCATCTCGGTCGTGGAATGGATCGACGGTCGGACCTTCGAGCCCGCCGATCTGGACGATTCGGAGACCCTCGTGCGGCTCGCTGCGGCCTGCCGACGGCTGCACGCGTCCGAGCCGTTCGTCACCGACTTCGACATGTTCGAGATCCTGCATCGCTACCTCGACATCGTGCAGCGCAACGGGTACCGGATCCCTGCCAGCTACACCGAGTACCTGCCGCTGGCGGCGCGCATCGAGGCGGCACTGGCCGTGCACCCCGAGCCAGTGGTGCCGTGCCACAACGATCTGCTCGCCGCCAACCTGATGTCAGAGGATCTCCCGGACGGTGGCCAACAGCTCTGGCTCATCGACTACGAGTACGCAGGCAACAACGATCCATGCTTCGAGCTCGGCAACATCGCCAGCGAGTCACACCTGTCGGTCGATCGGCTCGACGAACTGGTGGCGGCGTACTTCGGTGCGCCGTCCCGGGCGCGCTCGGCGCGAGCCCGGCTGTACGCCCTGATGTCCAACTACGGCTGGACGCTGTGGGCCGCGATCCAAGACAGCGTCAGCGACGTTGACTTCGACTTCTGGGCGTGGGGCCTGGAGAAGTACGACCGTGCTGAGGCCGCCTTCGCCTCGGCGG
The DNA here is from genome assembly GCA_025963285.1 of Jatrophihabitans sp. Classification (GTDB taxonomy): domain Bacteria; phylum Actinomycetota; class Actinomycetes; order Mycobacteriales; family Jatrophihabitantaceae; genus JAOPUX01. The sequence goes on along the minus strand of JAOPUX010000246.1, from coordinate 16,111 downwards.
ATCTGTCCGAACTGATCAACGACGTTCAGCAACTCAACGAGAGCCCTAGGGGGTCCTGAAGTGCCTGAAGGAATCGTGCTCGACGAAGACGAGCAGCGCCTTGCTGAACTCGGCTACAAACAGGAGCTGAACCGCAGCTGGTCCGGCTTCTCCAACTTCGCCATCTCGTTCTCGATCATCTCGATCCTGGCCGGCTGCTTCACCAGCTTCGGCCTGGGCTGGAACAACGGCGGCCCGGCTGCCATCGCCTGGGGCTGGCCGATCATCTCCGCCTTCATCCTGGTGATCGGGCTCTGCATGTCGGAGTTGGTCTCAGCCTTCCCGACGTCCGGTGGCATCTACTGGTGGGCCTCGAAGCTCGGTGGCGCGAAGGCCGGGTATTACACCGGCTGGCTGAACCTCATCGGCCTCCTCGCGATCGATGCCTCGGTCGCCTATGGCTGCGCAACGTTCTTCGATGCCACCGTCAGCCAGTACAGCTCCTCCTGGGCGGCTCACTACTCGCTGTCGCGGGTCTTCCTCGAGTTCGTCGTCATCCTCGTGCTCGCCGCGCTGGTGAACATCTTCTCCAGCCACCTGCTGGCGATCCTGAACAACATCTCGGTGTGGTGGCACGTCTTCGGTTCCCTTGCGGTGGTGGGCATCCTGCTCTTTGGCCTGAAGTCGGGCGCGAGCCACGCCAGCGTCAAGTCCGTCTTCACCGGCACCGTCAACAACACGGGGATCTTCGGCGGCCACACACACGGCGTCGGGTTCATCCTCTACGTCCTACCGCTCTCGGCGATTCTGACGCAGTACACGATCACCGGCTACGACGCCTCGGCCCACCTCTCCGAGGAGACGAAGAGCGCGGCGAACTCGGCGGCCAAGGGCATCTGGCGCTCGATCTTCTACTCCGCGATCGGCGGCTGGGTGCTGCTGCTCTCGTTCCTCTTCGCCGTCCAGGACAAGGCCAAGGTGACGGCGGGCGGCGGCGCGGTCGCGGTGATCTTCAACCAGGCACTCACCGCGCACGTGGCAGGGCTGGTCCTTGCGATCTCCACCGCGGGGCAGTTCTTCTGCACCGTGGCCTGCATGACCAGCACCACCCGCATGCTCTTCGCATTCAGCCGCGACGGCGCGGTACCGGGTGGCAAGTACTGGTCGCACCTCAACAGCAACCGCGTTCCGGTCTACGGCGTGATCGCCTCGGCGGTCGTCGCGATCATCCTGACGCTGCCTGCGCTGGTGAAGGTGGACATCGGCGGTGCCCCGGTGCCGGTCGCCTTCTTCGCAGTCGTGTCGATCGGCGTCATCGGCCTGTACGTCGCGTTCGCGATCCCGATCTACTTCCGGTGGAAGGCTGGCTCGAACTTCACCCCAGGTGGCTGGACGCTCGGCACTAAGTACAAGTGGATGTGCGTGGTGGCGCTGATCGAGATCGTGATCACCTCGATCGTCGCGATGCTGCCGACATCGATCGGTGGCCTGCCCTGGGAGGACGGCTTCGCCTGGAAGTACGTCAACTACACGATCCTGGTCGTGCCTGGTGCCTTGATCCTGCTCTGGATCTACTGGCACCTCTCGGTGAAGAAGTGGTTCACCGGCCCGAAGACCACGGTGGAGGCGCCACCCGTCTGACCGCGTCCGCGATCTTGATGCGCCAGGCGGGTTAGAGGCCGCCTGGCGCATCAAGATCGGCAGGTTTCGACGGGGTAAACCGCCGCGATCGGCCCCTACGATTCCGCCATGCCGCTGCGACCCGCTGCTGACTCCGCCGTCTTCACCGCGCCGTTCGACCTAGACGCGCTCGAGCTCTGCTATCGGGACAACGGCTTCGTAGTGCTTCGCGGGCTGCTCGACGAGTCAGCGGTGGCCGACGTCGAGGCGCAGTGCACCAGCGCCCAGCAACAGGTGGTGGCCGGCGAGCTCGACGAGCGTTACGGCTCCACCGTCTTCCTCGACGACGCCGCGAAGGCCGAGCGCTTCGCCAACTACGTCGAGTTCGTCAGCGAGCTCTCCCCTGCCGTCCGGGATGCGGCCCGGCACCCAGCGCTCGTCGCAGTGATCAACCGGCTGCTCGGCGAGCGGGCCTGGCTGCGCGACGCCACGCAGTTCGGGGTCGTGTACCAGGACGCGAGGCCGGGGCGTGAGTCCGGCTACTCGCGCATCGGCTGGCACTCCGACTGGCAGTCCGCACCGAGTCTGGATATCTGGCCCGCCACCGCCTTCACGATCCACGTCGACGCCACCTCGCCGGCCAACGGCTACCTGCGGGTCGTGCCCGGCAGCCACCAGTGGGCCACACCGGCTCCGTACCGCAACGCGAACGGCGCGGTCGTCCCGGACGACGCGGTGCCCGCCCGCGGCTACACCGACGTCCCGCCGCCGTTCCCGATGCCGCTGCGCTTCGAGGGGGTGGCAGGTGAGATCCCGGTGTTCTGCGAGCGCGGTGACGTTCTGCTGCACGACGGCTACCTCTGGCACTCGGCTGCCCGCGCCACCGACGAGGCGAGCACCCGTCGGCACGTCCGCGGCGGTTTCTACGGCGGCGACCGCAGCCAGGAGCAGATCGTCCAGTTCGTCAAGAACGCCGCACGCTGAGCATCCCCTCGCGCCTGATGTGACGGCGCGCACGTGTCGCGCCGTATCAACCGGACCCTCCGCGACTCCTACGAACAGAACCGTCCACGACACCGGGCGGGCCTAGCGGGAGGGACCGTCGATGCGCCGCACGACACGAGTGACGATCATGTTCACCGACCTCGTCGGCTCCACTGAACTACTCGACCAGCTGGGCGATCACGCGACGGCAGACCTGATCGGGCGGCACTTCGCGATGCTGCGAAGGGCCGTGGCGACGACGGGCGGACGGGAGATCAAGAGCCTGGGCGACGGGTTGATGATCGCCTTCGCCAGCCCGAGCGCAGCCACCGCCTGCGCCGCTGCGATGCAGCGCGCGACCGTCCGCCACAACCTCCAGGCCGGCAACGTCCAGCTCGGGCTGCGCATCGGCATTCATCACGGCCAGGTGCTCCATCAGGCCTGCGGCGATCTGCTCGGCATGCCCGTCGTGATCGCGAAGCGGCTCTGCGACCTCTGCGATGCCGGCCAGGTGATCGTCTCGCATGCCGCACGGGAGCACAGCGAGCAGAACTTCGTGGAGCTCGGCCAGCTCGCCCTCAAGGGTGTGAGCGCCGCCGTCGCCGCCGCCGCGCTGCAATGGCAGCCGGCCGACCCTGCGCTCCCGGCCCTGGTCGCGGTCTGATTGACATGTGACTAATTAGTCACCTATGGTCGCGTCATGGACGAAGTGTTCCGGGCGCTGGCCGACCCGACCCGGCGCAGCCTGCTCGACGAGCTCTTCCGCGAGGACGGGCAGACGCTGAGCGCGCTCGAGGGCCGCTTCGACATCACCCGCTTCGGGGTGATGAAGCACCTCAAGCTGCTCGAAGAGGCCGGCCTCGTCGTCACCCGTCGCCGCGGGCGGGAGAAGCTGCACTTCCTCAACCCGGTGCCGATCCGCCTCGTCCATGACCGCTGGGTCAGCAAGTTCGCCGAGCCGTGGGTGGCCGGCCTCAGCGACCTCAAGTCCGAACTCGAACAGAGACAGGAGAAGACCATGGAGAAGATCTACGAGATCTACATCCGCACCACCCCCGAGGAGCTCTGGGCAGCGATCACCAGCCCCGAGATCCGCCCGAAGTTCCAGTTCGGCAACACCGTGACCACCGACTGGACGCCCGGCAGCCGCGTCGAGATGACGAACCTCAAGGCACCCGGCGTCGTGCTCAGCTACGGCGAGAACATCGAGGTCGATCCACCGCGCCGACTCGTACAGACCATGAACGCCCTCTGGGGCGAGGAGGTCAAGGCGGAGGCGACATCGCGGGTCACCTGGGAGATCGAGGCGGTCGGCGACTCGTGCCGCCTCACGGTCACCCATGACCAGCTGCGGGAGGGCGCGAACCCACAGCTCTACGGCGGCTGGCCGATGATCCTCTCCGGCCTGAAGACCTGGATCGAGACGGGCCAGGTACTCACCACGCCCGGCTCACTGCTCTACGGCTGAGCGCACACGGCAGCCGCGGTCGGCTCCCTCAGCCGCCGGCCAGCGCGCTGTCGATCAGCGCGGCCGCCATCACCCTGACATCGGCGAAGACGCCTGGGTTGCGATCCATTCGTGCCGAGAGCCCGGCACCGTCGTAGAGCACGACGAGGCGTCCGGCCAGGGCGGCGGGGTCGGGCGCGCCGGCCTGCTCGGCGAGGCCGGTGAAGAGGGCGCGGATCCAGCCGCGGTACTCGTCGGAGACCTGCTCGATCGAGCTGCCCGGCTGCGTCTCGGCGCTGGCATTCATGAAGGCACAGCCGCGGAACTCCGAACTCGTGAAGTAGTCGGCCTGCGACTCGAAGATGGCGAGCAGCTTCTCCCGCGGCGTCGAGTACCGCTCCATCGCAGCGCCGATGCGACCCGCCGTGCGGGCGTGCCGCTCCTGGAGGTAGGCCCGGATCAGCTCGTCCTTGCTCCCGAAGGTGTTATAGAGCGACGCCTTCGCCACGCCGGCCCGTTCGATCACGCGGTCGATGCCGACGGTGTGAATGCCCTCTCGGTAGAAGAGCTCGTTCGCGGCAGCGAGCAGCCTCTCTCGGGCAGAGCCGCCGGGCGCGGCAGGTTCGGCGGCGGTCCCGACTGTCTTCGTTGGCATGCCTTGACAATAACAGACCGGTCTGTCTACTGTCACTCACGGCAGACAGACCTGTCTACCTAGGTTCACATCGGCCGCGGACGCCACGGCTCGCAACAGAGGACGACGCTCATGTCACTGCACGCCCCGCTCGTCGAGGACGCCCCGCTCGTCGAGGACGCCCCGCCGGTCAAGGCAGCCCGGCGCCCACTCGCCGACGCTGGCTGGACCTTGACCGGACCGGTAACACCACCCCACCCGCTGCCGTGGCTGGGCAGCCGTCGCCTGCCGACGCCGGTGGCCTTCGGACTGCTCGCGTCGCTGATGGTGTCGTTCCTGGCCGCCTCGAGCGCTCCCACGCCGCTGTACTCCACCTACCAGGCTGCATGGGGCTTCACGCCGATCACCACGACCATGGTCTTCGGTGTCTACGCACTGGCGGTCCTCGCCGCGCTGCTCACGTTCGGCAAGCTCTCCGACCACGTGGGACGCCGCCCGATCCTGATCACCGCCGCCCTGCTCCAGGCGGTGGCAATGATCGTCTTCAGCACCGCGGGCGGCGTGCCGGAATTGCTGCTCGCCCGCATCATCCAGGGCCTGGCCACCGGTGCCGCAGCCGGTGCGATCGGCGCGGCTCTGCTCGACCTGAACCCGACGCGAGGCACGATCGCGAACGCGGTGGCGGCGCCCGCCGGAACCGGCACCGGGTCGCTGCTCGCCGGGCTGCTGGTGCAGTACCTGCCGGCACCCACCCACACCGTCTACTACGTGCTGCTCACCATCTTCGTGGTCCAGGCAGTGGGCGTCGTGCTGATGCATGAGACGGTGACCAAGCGGCCCGGGGCGCTCGCCTCGCTGGCCCCGGAGTTCACCATCCCGAGCGCGGCGCGCAGGCCCATGCTCGCGGCCGCGCCCGCACTCGTCGCGGCGTGGGCACTCGCCGGCCTCTACGGGGCCCTGGGCCCGGCGCTGGTGCGCAGCGTCACCGGATCGCAGAACCTGCTCCTCGGCGGGCTCTCGCTCTTCGCCCTCGCTGCCAGCGGCGCCCTGACCGTGCTCCTCACCCGCGGCGCTGGCCCGCGCAGCGTGATGACCTACGGCGGCTTCGCGCTGCTCGTCGGCGTCGGTCTGACGCTGGTGTCGGTGAGTGGCGGCGGTTCGACGCTTGGCTTCTTCCTGGGAACGGTCATCGCCGGCACTGGGTTCGGCGCAGGGTTCCAAGGGGCGATCCGCACCGTGGTGCCGACGGCCGCAGCCCATGAGCGGGCCGGGCTCCTCTCGGTGGTCTACTCGATCTCCTACCTCGCGATGGGGCTACCGGCGGTCATCGCCGGCTTCCTCGTGGTGCACGACGGCGGCCTGCTGCGCACCGCACGCGAGTACGGAGCAGGCGTGATGATCCTCGCCGCTCTGTCCCTGCTCGGGCTCGCTCGGCGCGATAAGGCCGCTGCCGCCTGACTTGGAGCCGACCCGTCCGGGACGACAGCGGGGGTGCCACCGATCACTCGGTGACACCCCCGCAGCGTTGTACAGGTGCTGCGTCAGACGGTGGTGCTGGCGACCGGAGCCTGACGTCGACGACGCGAAGCCGCGTAGCCGCCACCGATCAGTACTGCCGTGCCACCGGCGACCCAGAGGCCCTTCGCCGGAAGCATCGGGGTGTCCGCGGTGATCGCGTTGGCACCGCAGGTGACCTTGCCGATGTCCAGCGAGAAGAGCGAGCTGTTCGGGCCGAGGCCGATGTGCAGTGCGGTAGCAGACGTGGTCGGGCCGGTGGTGTCGACCTGGTTCACGTCGAGGCTGACCAGGTTGTTGAACGGTGCCGGGATCGAGATCGGCGCCGTCAGGTTGATCGGGATGTCGACGTCCGGACCGTTGATGCCGAGGATGCTCGTCGTCGCGATGAGGTCGACGTTGGCCAGGGTGGAGTCCGCCGAGAAGCCGGTGCTCGAATCGGACGGCCCCGCGGTGCAGACCGAGTAGAGCGCGCTGACCTTCAACTTGAAGGAGAAGCCGGTGCCGGCCACGGTGAAGCCGGGCAGGTTGATGATCGACGGGCCCGTGGTGGCCGAGGCGTCGCACGAGCCGTCCTGGCCGAGCGAGAGCGCACTGCCTGCGCCGACGACTCCGGCGCAGGCCGACGACGTACCTGAGTCGGTAGCCCGCGCCGTCTGCGCGTAGATACCGGTATTGGCGAGGGTCTCACCCGGCAGGAGCGGGATTGCACCGTCAACTGTGGCGACGTCGGTGGGGGTCGAGCCGTCATCAGCTGCCGATGAGACCGGGATGAGAGGCGTGCTGAGCACGCTCACGTTGAGTGCAGACGCGGTCGACTGCGAGATCGTGGCGGCGCTGGCCGGGCTGCTGAACAGCAGCGCCGAGCCGCCCACCACGGCGGTGATCTTGGCGAGCGTGGTTGCTCGCCGGGTCCAAGCGGTGTTCGTCATTTCTCCTCGTTTCGAAGCAGTTGCGAGCAGGGAGTTCAGGCTCGATGTACACCGGCCAATCGCGGGGCTGGTTCCAGCGAGCGGCCGACTTGCGGCGCGGGGGGTTGGGGTGAGATCGCGCTGGCCGGTGTCGGCCCGAGCACGCGCTGGGTCTTGAGCCAGGCGCTCCGTCGGCGGACGAGGCGGAAGAAGGCCCGCCAGACGGAGACGATCATCAAGTAGGTGTAGAGCCAGTAGGCCATGCCCAGCCACAGTGCGCGGCGCCGCGTGATGCCGGGTTCACAGCGGAGGCGATAGACGATGCCCCAGATGGCCATCGGCGCGACGCCGAAGACGCCGACGAGGGGTAGCAGACCCCAGCCACCGTTGACCGCCCAGGCCACCGGGCCGCCCGGGTCGCCGAGGACGTAGCGGAGCAGTTCGACCGAGGCCAGGGTGTACACGATGGTGCCGATCAGCTGCGTCCACGGGATGAGCAGGAAGTAGCAGATCTCCAGGGCAGCTGGGGTGGTGAGCCGCCGGCTGCCCATCACCTGGCGGAAGTACTGCGCGCACTGCATGCCACCCTGCGCCCAGCGGGCCCGCTGCCGTACCAGGGTGCTGACGCGCGGCAGCCCCTCCTGAGCGACCCAGGTGTCGTCGCAGTAGGCGGTGCGCCCGCCGGTGAGCAGTACGTGCAGGCCGAGCTCGAAGTCCTCCAGCAGCGCGCCGTGCCAGGGCATGCCGTCGTAGCCCGCGATGCCGTCGAGCGCAGAGAGCCGGGTGAACTGGCCGTTGCCGCCCATCCCCGCGCTGCCCAGCCCGTGCCGGAGGTGCTGCATCGCAGCGATGACCGTGCGGAACTCGAGGTCCTGCAGGTCGACCAGTGTGCGACCGAACCGCGAAGCGGGCCGCGGATCGTCACCATCCGGGCGGTCGACGCCGCGGTTGATCATGCGCACCTGGATCTGGACCGCGCCGATGGTCGGATCGCCGAAGGCCGCCGGGCCGGCCAGCAGGTCGAGTGCATCGGGTGCGAGGCGCCCGTCGGCATCCATGACGCCGACGACGACCCACTTCTCGACACCGAGTGGCAGCCTGTCACCACACCAGTTGGCGATGGCGACCCAGGCCGCGTTGAGGGCGGCGCCCTTGCCCTGCCGGGCTCGCGGTGGAGTCCGGGTGACGACGTGGACGAAGGCATCGTCGTGGGCGAGCCGCTCGAGGATCTCGGCCGTTGCGTCGGTGGAGCCGTCGTCGACACACCAGACGTGCACGGTGGGGTGGTCGTAGCGCAGCCGCTGAACCGATCGCTCGATGACGGCCGCCTCGTCCAGGCAGGGCACGATCATGTGCCAGAAGAAGTCGTGACGTCGGCCGGGAGCGGCCGGCGACCGCCGCAGAAAGGGCAGGAGGATCGCGAGTACATAGGCCAGGAAGACCACGCAGAGCACGATCGCGAAGGTGTCGACGTTGCCGAGGATCTGCATCAGGGTGCCACCGGGTTCGAAGGCTGCAGGTCCGGGCGGCGCATCACGAGACGGACGAAGATCGCGGTGCCGGCGACGAAGCCGATCGTCGTGATCGCCGAGCCCAGGAAGACGTGCGAGAACTCGTAACCACGCTGGAAGCCCCAGTGCCGCATGGCGCCGACGATCGCGGCGATGCGGAGCTGGTTGGCCACAAGGAACACCGTGCACAGCTGCAACGCGCCGACGACGACGCGGCGCAGCGGGAACTGCCGGAACCAGCAGGCCACGGCGGTAATGAGAAAGAAAATTCCCAGCAGCGGGCCGATCGTGCAGCCGGAGGTGAGGCTAATGCCGGTGAGACGGCCGTCAATTGTGAAAAGAACCGCGGTCTGAATGCGCTGCGCGTGCAGGCCGACGAGCCGGAGCAGGCCGCTCTGGACCGCAGCTTCGACGAGCTGCGCATGGCGACGCTCAACGATAAGAAGCACGCCGAGGACAGCGAGCACGAGGGCTATGCCGCGCGAACGAGCCTGCGCGGTATGACGATGACGCACGAAATCAGCGATGCAGTACGGCCAGGCGCAGCAGCGCAATGCCACTGACGAGCAGTGCCAGGCCGATCACGACGAGCAGTCCGATATTGCCACCGGTAGTCGCCACCGCCGTTCCACCGCCGACTGCCACCGCGCCACCACGTCCGTACATCAATCCCCCGATCATTTGCGCCCAGAGATCTCCGGCCACACAGAAGGAGAGTCGAACCTCATGGAAATTTCACGGAGTTCTTCATAGAAATTTCACGCCGCCCTAATTCGGCGAACTCGTGGCAGACTGCGCCGAGCATCGACCGGCGCGTCACCACGGGGGTATCGACGATGGCTGATCCATCCAGCGAACTGTCCGCGCTGCTCGGCTGCGCGCCACCGCCGTCGGTGGCGGCGCTGCCGGCCGACACGCTCGACCGGCTCGCGAGTCAGCTGACCGCGGCCCGCCGTGCCCAGGACGTCGCTCTCGAAGGCAGCATCAACTCCGCTCTCAAGGCTGTGCCGCTGCCGCTGCGCGGTGTCGTGAAGAAGGTGCTGCTCGGATGACCGAGGCGATGCGCCACCTCGACCATGACCAGCAGATCCGCCGGATCGCCCGGCTGCTCGGCATCGAGCCCGGCCAGGTCGCCGACCTGGACGCCGTGCCGGTGGCCGACCTGCGCGTGCTGCACGACCAGCTCTCCGAGTCCCTCTTCGTCGCGCACGAGGAGAGCTTCGCCCGGGTGGCCTCAGTCTCGAAGGTGATCCCGGGCGCTGTGGCCGGCAAGCTCGCAGAGCGCTTCCTTCAGCCTGCCCTCGCCGCGCGGGCGGCGGTGATGCTCGAGCCGAGCAAGGCCGGCGACCTCGTCAACAAGGTGTCGGTGACCTACCTGGCCGACATCGCCGTGAGCCTGGACCCCGTGCGGGGGCAGGCCGTCATCCGCGCCATCCCACCCGCCCGGGTGGCCGAGGTGGCTCGCGAGCTCCTCCGTCGCGACGAGCTCGCCGCCATGGCCGAGTTCGCCGGCACCGTCGACAAGGCGGCCCTCGACGCCGCGCTCGCGGTGGCCACCCCGGAGCAGCTGGTCCGGGTGGCGCCGTTGCTGGCCTGGAACGACAACATCGAGGAGATCGTCGACGAACTTGCCGACGAGCGGCTGGACGCGATCCTCGAGGCGGTGGCCGACGAGTCGCTCTGGGTGGAGGCCTCGGTGCTGCTCCGCCGGCTGAGCCCCGAGACGCTCGCGCGGGTGGCCGCCCGGTTGGGGCGGCTGCCGCACATCGCCGCCGCGATCCCGACCGCGCTGGTGGGCGAGCTTGCCGTCGACCTCTTCGAGACCGGCGAGCTGGAGACGATGGCGCACTTCGTCCCCGTGGTCCCCCACGAGGCACTCGCCACCGCACTCGAGGTGGCCGGCGGTGCGAACCTGCTGCGCATCGCGCCCCTCATCGAGTGGACCACCGCCGTCCACACCATCGTCGCCGCACTCACCGACGACCACCTCGACGGCGTACTCCACGCCATGGCCGAGGAGGCCCTCTGGACCGAAGCCTCCGTCCTGCTCCGCCGCCTCGAGATCGACACCCTCGCCCGAGTCGCGGCCCGCCTCGCCATCCACCGCACGATCGCCGACCAGATCCCCGCCGACCTGATCCGCGCGCTGGCCACCGATCTCTTCGCCGACGACGACCTCGACACCATGGCGCTCTTCGTCCCGGTGGTCTCCGGGGCAGCGCTCACCGCGGCGATCGAGGTGGCCGGGGCTGCGAACCTGCTCCGGATCGCGCCACTGATCGAGTGGAGCGACGTGGTGCTCGAAGTGCTAGAGGCACTGCCCGACAGCTACCTCGACTCGGTCCTCGGCGAGGTGGTCGACCAGGCGCTCTGGAGCGAGGGCGAGGCGCTCGTCGAGCAGCTCGACGCCGAGCTGCGCGGGCGCATCGTCACCCGGATGGCTGCTGCCCCGTCAGAGCTGGTCGACCGCATCCGCGCGCAGGTCGTGGCCAACACCTCGAGCCCGGTGCTCGGTGAGATCGTGGCGGCGGTCGACGCCGCACGCTGACGCCCGCGCGGCTCCAGCACCGCTTCAGCACTGCTCCAGCGCGGCTCCACCCAACAGCGGCCAGCCTCGGCTCCAGGACGGTCTCGGGGACGGCCCCGGGGAGCCCCGGCGCGATGGGCTCGCTTCACCGAAGCTTTACCTGATGGTAGTTTTTGGGGTGTCCCGTCCCGGTTCGAGGTGGTTCCCATGACGAGTACCCAGCACGCTGCACAGTCGGCAGAGTTCGACCGTCCAGGCACGGCGGGTTACATTCCGCGGCACGCCTGGACCGAGGAGAGCACCGAGGGCACCGAGCCCGGCAGCCCCGATCTGCACGCCGTCGACCCCACCCCCAAGCGCTCCTGGCGCAACCGCCGCTCGACCGCCACCACCTGAGGACGGTTCGTCTCAGCCGTCGGCAAGTGCCGCGCGGGCCATGGGTAGGGCTCGCTGGCGAACCGTCGGCACCAGGCCGATGCGGGTACGGCGATCAAGCAGGTCGGCCTCGTCGAGGGCACCCTCGTGACGTACGGCGAAGCGCAGCTCTGCCCCGGTGGTCTGGGTGCCGTCGTGCAGCGGATCGAGCAACGCCGGATCGGCCGCCGCCTCGGCCACCACAACGGCCGACTCGGTGCCGTAGCGGCGCAGCAGGCGGTGCGGCACGTCCAGCCGGGCCAGCTCTGCAGCGCTCGCGGCCCCCACGATCGGCAGGCTCCGCGTGCGGCACGGCGCTGCCTCTACCCCACGCTGGACCAGCGCGGCGTCGAGGGCGTCCTGCGCCATCCGCCGGTAGGTGGTGAGCTTGCCGCCGACGACCGTTACCAGCCCGTCGCCGGAGGTGAGGATCTGGTGCTTGCGCGAGATGTCGGCCGTGGAACCCTCGCCGGAGTCGAGCAGCGGCCGTAGTCCGGAGTAGCTGCCGAGGATGTCGGCGCGCGTCAACGGTGTGGCCAGGGCTCGGTTCACCGTGTCGAGCAGGAAGTCGACCTCGGCCGTCGATGCCTGCGGCTCGTCAGGGATCGGCCCCGGCGCGTCCTCGTCGGTGATCCCGACGTACACCCGGCGGTCCGGGGCAGGCAGCGCGAAGACGAAGCGGCCGAACGCCCCGGGCACGGGCACCGTGAGCCCCGCGGTGAGGCCACCGAAGCTCTGCTGGGAGAAGACGAGGTGGGTGCCGCGGCTGGGCCGCAGGGTGATCCCCTCGGCCAGCTCCCCCGCCCACACCCCCGCGGCGTTGATGACGATGCGCGCGCGCACCTCGAACCGGGTGCCGGTGAGGGCGTCGACCAGCACCGCCCCGCTGCCGGTGGCCTGCTCGACGGCGCAGCGGGTCAGGATGCGGGCACCGTGGGCAGCCGCCGTCCGCGCGATGCCGACCACCAGCCGGGCGTCATCGGTGAGCTGACCGTCCCAACCGACGAGCCCACCCCGCAGCCCATCGGTGCGCACCGTCGGTGCGAGCCGGCGTACCTCACCGGCACCTACCCGACTCGAACGCGGCAGCAGGGCGCCGGGGGTGCGGGCGGCCAGCCGGAGCAGGTCCCCCGCCGCGAACCCGGCACGCACCGCCGCCCCGCTGACCCGACCGAGTTCCGGATGCAGGGGCACCACCTGCGGCAGCGCCCGCACGAGATGCGGAGCGGTGCGCTGGATCGCGACTCCTCGCTCGACGGCACTCTCGTGGGCGATGCCGATCCGCCCGGACGAGAGGTAGCGCAGCCCGCCGTGCACCAGCTTCGAACTCCAGCGGCTCGTGCCGAAGGCGAGGTCGTGCTTCTCGGCCAGCACCACCGAGAGGCCTCGGCTGGCCGCGTCGAGGGCCACCCCCGCGCCGGTGACTCCGCCGCCGATGACGAGGACGTCGACGACGTCACCCTGGCTGAGCAGGTCGAGCTCGTTAGTTCGGCGGGCGGCGTTGAGCGACGAGCCGGCGAGCACTGGGGGCGTCATGGGCGCAGGTACCTCTCCAGGAGTTCGGCGAGCTCGGCGTCCAGCGCCGTGCAGTCCCGGTCGCTGACGAGCAACGGGCCGGTGAGGACGAACGACCAGGCCGTGAGCAGCACGGCGCGGGCGAGCAGCGCGGCCTCGCCGGGGCGGACCGAGCCGTCGGCGATACCCGCGGCGAGGTAGGCCTCGAGCAGGGCCAGCTGGACGTCGGTGGTCTGCCCGCGCCGCTCGACCAGGTACGGCAGCAGCAGCTCCGGGTCGACCTCGATGATCTTGCGCAGCAGCGGGTGGGTACGGATGGCACCCACCACCTGCACCACGCCGGCCACCAGAGCGGGACGGGCGTCGTGCTCCGGCACGGCAGCCAGCGAGGTGGCCAGCCGGCCGAACTCGCGCGTCACGAGCGCCCCGACCACGGCGGTGACGTTCGGCCAGCGCCGGTACATCGTGGCGCGGGAGACGCCGGCGTGGCGGGCGATGTCGGCCATCGTGAGCCGCCGCATCCCGATGGCGAGCAGCAGGTCGTAGGCGGCGTCGAGGATTCCCTCGTCAGCGAGCCGGTCCGAGTTGCGTTGCTGCGACATCACGTGTCAAAGTGTATCACCGCTCATCGAGGAGTCGCCGTGACCGAGTCAGCCCTGCCCGTCTTCGACATGCACCCCTATCTATGGGGAAACCCGCAGACGCCGGGCGAGCTCCCCGCGGCCGCGGGCGAGCTGCTCAGCGCCCTCGGCGCCGTCGCTCCCCCTGCGGCCGTGGACATCGCCGACGCGGTGCTGCCCGCGTCCACACTGCCGGCGGCGGCACTCGACGCGCTGGTGGCGGCGGTAGGTGCCGACCACGTCCGCTTCGACCACGACGCTCGAGTGCGGCATACCGGCGGCTTCTCGACACCGGACCTCATCAAGCTCCGCACCGGCGACGGTTCGGCCGCGCCGGACGCGGTCGTCTTCCCCGCCGACCATGACGAGGTGCTGGCCGTACTCGCGGCCTGCAGTGTCCATCACGTGGCCGTCGTCCCCTTCTCCGGCGGCACCTCGGTGGTCGGTGGCCTGACGGCGGCGCGGGGCGGGTTCACCGGCGTGATCGCCCTCGACCCGCGCCGGCTCGACCGCCTCGTCAGCCTCGACGAGGTGTCGCGCACCGCGGTGCTGCAGCCGGGGCTGCGCGGCGTGCGGGCCGAGGCGCTGCTCGATGAGCGCGGCTACACCCTTGGCCACTTCCCCCAGTCCTACGAGGCGGCGACGATCGGCGGCTACGCGGCGGCCCGCTCGGCCGGGCAGTCCTCGGCTGGCTACGGCCGCTTCGACGAGATGGTCGAGACGCTCACCCTGGCCACCCCACGCGGCACCCTCACCCTCGGCACCGCCCCCAAGTCGGGCGCCGGCCCTGACCTGCGCCAGCTCGTCCTCGGCTCGGAGGGTGCCTTCGGCGTGATCACCTCGGTGACCGTGCGCGTGCACCCGAAGCCCGTCTCGCGCATCTTCGAAGGCTGGCGCTTCGAAGACTTCGCCGCAGGTTCGGCGGCGATGCGCGCGCTCGTCCAGGACGGGCCGCTGCCCACGGTGGTTCGGCTCTCCGACGAGGCCGAGACCTCGGTGAACCTCGCCGACCCGACCGCCGCCGGCAGCGCCGGCACCGGCGGCTGCCTGATGATCACCGGCTACGAGGGCACGCCCGCACAGACGGCGGTGCTGCGTGCCGGGGCTACCGAACTGCTGCTGGCCCACGGCGCGGAGAGCCTCGGGGAGGGACCGGGCGAGAAGTGGCGCACGGGCCGCTATCGCGGCCCCTACCTGCGCGATCAGCTCCTCGACGTCGGCGGCCTCGTCGAGACCCTCGAGACGGCCACCTACTGGTCGAACATCGAGCGCCTCAAGGCCGCCGTCACCGAAGCGCTGCAGGCGAGCCTGGGCGCGAACGGCAATCAGAGCCTGGTGCTCTGCCACATCAGCCACGTCTACGCCGCCGGCGCCTCGCTCTACTTCACCGTACTGACCACCGCCGACCCGGACCCGGTGGCCCAGTGGGGTGCGGCCAAGGCTGCGGCCAACGCAGCGATCCGCAGCTGCGGCGCCACGATCAGCCACCACCACGGCGTGGGCACCGACCATCGGGACACCTACGCCGAGGAGATCGGCCCGCTGGGCGTCGGCATCCTCCGAGCTGTGAAGGCCGAACTCGATCCCGAGGGGATCATGAACCCGGGAGTTCTCGTGGCGCCCGGCCTGGTGGCATGAGCGTGGCCGGCTACACCGCACTGATCAACCCGATCTCCGGTGGCGGCCGCGCACCGCGGCTGTGGGAGGCGGTAGCGCAGGCGCTCGCCGGGTACGGATGCCATGTCGGCGTCGAGACCACCCGGAGCCAGGAGCACGCGGTCGACGCCGCCCGGGCCGCCGCCGAGCGGGGCGACATCGTGATCGCAGTGGGTGGCGACGGGCTGGCCCGCGACGTGGCGTGCGGGGTGGTTCCGGCCGGCGGCACGATGGCGATCCTGCCCGGCGGCCGGGGCAACGACCTCGTCCGCAAGCTGGGTTATGCCACCGACCCCCGCTCGCTGGCCGCGATGCTCGCCGGCGGTGTCACGCGCCGCTTCGACACCATCGAGGCGGACGGCCAGGTGGTGCTCGGCAACGTCTACGTCGGCATCGACTCCGTCGCCAACCAGGCGATCAACGACAACCGCTGGCTGCCTGGCCTCCTCGTCTACCGGCTCGCGCCGGTCGGCGCGATCCTGTCGTGGCGGGCGCCCACGTTCACGGTCGAGAGCGACGGTGAGCCGGTGACCCTGCGCGGCCACTCCATCGTGATCGCCAACTCCGGTGCGTACGGCCACGGCCTGCAGATCGTGCCGTCGGCGGTGCTCGACGATGGCCTACTCGACGTGATGACCGTGGCCGACGGGCCGCGGCGCAGGATCGTCACCTTCATGAGGCGGGCCAAGGACGGCAGCCACGTCGAATCCGACTCCGTAACCGTGCGGCGAGCACGGACGGTCACCGTGTCCGCGGACCGGCCCGTACCCGTCTTCGC
>JAOPUX010000124.1 GCA_025963285.1 Jatrophihabitans sp. | reverse complement strand
CTTCATCTCGGTGATCGCCGGTGGCTTCGGCATCGTCGCCTCCTCAGATGACGACACCGACTACGGCGACCACCGCGAGATCAATGCCGCGGACACCGCGGACCTCCTTCGCAATGCGACGGCGGTGATCATCACTCCCGGCTACGGCATGGCGGTTGCCCAGGCGCAGTACCCGGTAGCCGATCTGACCCGCAAGCTGCGCGAGCGCGGCGTCGAGGTGCGCTTCGGTATCCACCCCGTGGCCGGACGCCTGCCCGGGCACATGAACGTGCTGCTCGCCGAGGCCAAGGTCCCGTACGACATCGTCCTGGAGATGGACGAGATCAACGACGACTTCCCCTCCACCACGGTCGTGCTCGTCATCGGCGCCAACGACACCGTCAACCCCGCCGCCACCGACGACCCGGGCTCCCCGATCGCCGGCATGCCCGTGCTGCACGTCTGGGAGGCGGAGAACGTCGTCGTCTTCAAGCGCTCGATGGCGGCCGGCTATGCGGGTGTGCAGAACCCGCTCTTCTTCCGCGAGAACACCCAGATGCTCTTCGGCGACGCCAAGGAGCGCGTCGAGGACATCCTCCGCGCGCTCTGAGCTGCGCCTTCGGTGATCAACTAGCTCTGGTGGTCGTATCCGACCGCTAGAGCTAGTTGATCACGGGCTGGGTAAGGTCGGGGGATGGAGTTTCGACGGCTCGGTAATTCAGGTCTGGTCGTGTCCGTGGTCGGGCTCGGCACCAACAACCTCGGCATGAAGCTCGACGCGGAGCAGAGCCGCGAGGTGGTCCATGCGGCCCTCGACGAGGGCATCACGCTCTTCGACACCGCCGACAGCTACGGCGCCTCGGAGGAGCGGCTCGGCGAGCTACTGGAGGGGCATCGCGACGACATCGTGCTGGCCACCAAGTTCGGCAGCGACCTCCGCCCGCGCGGCCTCTCCAACGGCGAGGACTGGGGTGCGCGAGGGTCGCGGCGCTACATCACGCGGGCCGTGGAGGCGTCGCTGCGACGGCTGCGGACCGACTGGATCGATCTGTACCAGCTACACCGCCCCGACCCGCTGACCCCGATCGAGGAGACGCTCTCAGCCCTCGACGACCTGGTCCACGCCGGAAAGGTGCGTTACCTCGGCAGCTCGAACTTCACCGGCTGGCAGGTGGCCGAGGCGGAGTGGGTTTCCCGGACGCGCGGGCTCGAGCGGTTCGTCAGCGCGCAGAACGAGTACAGCTTCCTCGAGCGCGACATCGAGGCCGACCTGGTGCCGGCGCTGGAGCACTACGGCATCGGCCTGCTGCCGTTCTTCCCGCTCGCCAGCGGCCTGCTCACCGGCAAGTACCGCCGCGGCGAGGCCCCGCCGGCCGGCAGTCGCATCGCAGCCTGGGGGCGCGAGTCGGCCCTCACCGACGAGGCCTTCGACGTGATCGAGGGGCTCGAGGCCTTCGCCCACGCGCGCGGCATCGACCTGCTCGACGTCGCCATCGGCGGCCTGGCTGCCCAGCCCGCCGTCTCCAGCGTCATCGCCGGCGCTACCTCCCGGGATCAGGTCGCCGCTAACGTCAAGGCCGGCAACTGGCACCCCGAGCTGGCCGACATCCCCGAGCTGGACGCTCTGACGTCCTAGCCGGAGTCGCCCGCCCCACTTTGTGCGCGCTGTCGGTGCTGGCGCGCCCCGAGCGAACCGACTGCGCGCACAAAGTCGATCGCGCACGCAGTCGGCCGCTCGGGCCGGACCAGGTAAGGGCTAGAGCGCCTCGACGGGCGGCAGGCCGAACATCGTCGGCGCGAACTGCACGTGCGCCCGGATGTCCACGCGCGACCCGTCAGCAGCCTCGGTCCACGAGAAGAGCGGGTTCTCGACCTCGGGGTTGACGAAGTACATCAGCGACTGGCGGTCGTCGAGGCCGTGGTTGCGGACCTGGTGGTAGAGCGGCGGAATCGCACCGCCGGAGAGTGCCGTGAGCACCGATCCCGGCATGATCACGATTTCGTCGGCGGCAGGCAGCATCGGCATCGGCTCGTCGGTGGCAAAGATCTCAAGGCCGGCCCCGTTGGCGTGGAGCACGGTGACCATGTGGCCGTCCTCGTGCCGGTCCTGGAGCAGATCGCGCTCCGGCGGGGTGGGCAGGCAGTAGTTCATCTGCAGGTAGGAGGCCTTCTCGAAATCCGGCGCTACGGCGCCGTCGAAGGTATTGGCGACCTGGTCGAGGATGGCGCCGACGAGCGGGGCCAGCGAGTCACGCCAGGCGAGGAACGCGTCGTTGACGTCGCTGATCTTCTCGGCCTGCGGGATGAGGTCGAGGCGGCTGGACCAGAGGGTGAAGCACTCGTTCATGTCCGGGCGGTCCGGGGTGACGGAGTACTCGATCCCGAACGGCCGGTAGCCGTAGTTGTGGTCGGTGCTGCCGTGCGCCATCTTCTCCTCGAGCGGGCGTGCGAAGAAGCGGTTCGCCGTGGCGATCGCGTTCTGCAGGCGGCTGGCGTCGAGGTCGGAGAGCTTCACGACTGCGAACCCGTTGGCCAGGATGTCGCTGGCGGCCTTGGTGATTGCATCGGTGACGGTTGCGGTCACAGTGGTCCTTCCCTGTGGGGAGAGAGTGGTGCACGGAATTGCATTCGGGGGCCACAGCCCCCGGCGCAATCTACAGACTGCCCGGCCATTCCGAAGAATCGCCGAGCCAGCTGGTCAGGTTTCCCTCAAGAACGCTATGCGCGTAAGAAGGCGAATTGTCCGGCCTGGCTCTCCACCGCCGCGCGCAGGGCCGCAGCTGACGGCCCGTGCCGCAGTACCTCACGCGACACGCTAGGAACCACCGAACGCAGGGCGGCGCCGAAGATGCGCTGCACGTCGTCGGCAGTACCGCCCTGCGCCCCGATACCGGGCACGAGGAACGGTCCGCCGAGGCCGTCCAGGCGGACGTCGACGTCGCCGATCGTGGCACCCACGACCACGCCGAAGGCGCCGAGCGGTGCCTCGGCGGCATTGCGGGTGGCGAGGTCGTCGATGACGAGCTGGGCCACCGCACGGCCGTCCGGCCCGACGGCATGCTGCACCTGCGGCCCCTCGGGGTTAGAGGTGAGCGCCAGCACGAAGACGCCGGCGTCATGCTCTTCGGCGAGGTCGAAGGCGGGCTGCAGCGCACCGACGCCGAGGTACGGGCTGACGGTGATCGCGTCGGCGGCCAGCGGCGAGGCCGGGTCGAGGTAGGCGCGGGCGTAGGCAGCCATCGTGGTGCCGATGTCGCCACGCTTCACGTCGAGCAGCACGATCACCCCGGCGCTCCGCAGCGCGGCCACGGTGCGCTCGAGCACCGCGATGCCGGCCGAGCCGTAGACCTCGAAGAAGGCCGACTGCGGCTTCACCACGGCGGCGCTGTCGGCAAAGGCCTCCACGCAGGTGTCGGCGAACCGGCCCAGGCCGTCGGCATCATCGGGCAGGCCCCACGAGTCGAGGAGGGCCGGGTGCGGGTCGATGCCCACGCAGAGCGGGCCTCGTGCGGTGAGGGCGTCGTCGAGGCGCTTACCGAAGCTCATGCCGTCCGCCGTGCCGAGCGCTGGAACTCGTCCAGATGGGCGTAGCCGACTGCGTCGGCCAGGGAGGTGAAACCCCGCTCGGCCAGGGCTGTCTCGAGCTCGGCGAGGATGCGCACCGGTGCGGTCGGGTCGCCGAAGACGGCCGTCCCGACGCTCACCGCCGAGGCTCCGGCCAGGACGAACTCCAGCGCGTCCAGGCCGGTGCGGATGCCGCCCATGCCCAGGATCGGCAGGTGCGGCAGGGCTCGGCGGACCTGCCAGACGCAGCGCACCGCAACCGGCCGGATCGCCGGCCCGGAGAGGCCTCCGGTGATCCCGCCCAGCATCGGCGCCATCGTGTCGGGGTCGATCACCAGGCCGAGCAGGGTGTTGATCAGCGAGAACCCGTCCGCGCCGGCCTCGGCGCAGGCGCGCGCGATCAGCGTGATGTCGGTGACGTCCGGCGAGAGTTTGGCCAGCACCGGCTGGCCCGGATCAGCGGCACGGCGCACGGCCCCGATCACCCGCGAGGAGGCCGAGGCGTCGCAGGCGAAGACCTGGCCGCGGCTCTCGACGTTCGGGCAGGAGATGTTGACCTCCAGCGCCGCAACCGCCGGATTGCCGTAGAGCTTGCGGGCCAGCTCGACGTACTCGTCGGTGTGTCCACCGGCGATCGAGACCACCGTGCGTGCACCGTGCGCGGCGAGCCAGGCCAGGTCGTGCTCGATGAAGGAGTCGATGCCCGGGCCCTGGAGACCGATCGAGTTCAGCATGCCGCTGGGCGTCTCGGCCATCCGGGGCGTGGCGCGGCCGGAGCGTGGCCGCGTCATGATCGATTTCGTCACCACGGCGCCGAGCGAGGAGACGTCGAAGAACTGGTTCAGCTCCTGCCCCGCGGCGGCGCAGCCCGACGCCGTCATCACCGGGTTCGGGAAGGCCGCGGAGCCGAGCCGCGTGCTCATGTCCACCATCAGTGACCTCCGCCCATCGCATCGGCACCGACGAGATCGGATGGCAGCGAGCCCACGTCGGCCCAGCGGATCCGCTCGGCGTCGAAGACCGGTCCGTCGACGCAGGAGCGGACGAAGCGGGACTTGCCGTCGCCGCCGGGCGTGTCGTCGCGCACCGGCAGCACGCAGGTCATGCAGACCCCGATGCCGCAGGCCATCGCCTCCTCCACCGCGACCTGGGCACGGATGCCCTTGGCCTTGGCGACCTCACCCACCGCGCGCAGCATCGCCATCGGACCGCAGGCGTAGACGACCTCGGCACCGATCCGCTCGATGGCGGCCGGCAGGGCGTCGGTGACCCGGCCCTGCTCCCCCGCCGAGCCGTCGTCGGTGGTGACGGTCACCGCCCCGGCGGTGCGCTTGGCCACCAGTTCGCCGAAGAGCCGGCCGGCCGTCGCCGCCCCGATGATGATCTCCACGGGCGAGCCGGCCGCGATCAGGGCCTGCGCCAGCGGGATCAGCGGGGCGGTGCCGTAGCCGCCGCCGACGAGCACCGCCGGCTTGGGGCCCGACGGCAGCGGGAAGGGCGTGCCGAGCGGGCCGACGATGTCGAGACGTTCGCCTGCCTGCCGCTGCACGAGCCAGCGGGTGCCGGCCCCGTGCTCGGCCACGACGAAGGAGACGGTGCCGGCGAAGGCCCCACCCGGTGTGGCGCTGTAGAGCGCGAAGGCCCGCCGCAGCAGCATCGAGGTGTTCTCGCCGCCCACCGCCACGGCGACGAACTGGCCCGGCTTGGCGTGCTCGGCGATCCCGGGAGCAACCACGGTGAACTCGGTGTACTCGCCGACCCGCTTCACGGACAGGATCTCGACGGACTCCTGGACCGGCCGCGACTGCACCGGCCTCGATTGGGCCGACCTCGATTGGGCAACCTTTGCAGGCGTGGGGGCGGCAGAAGTTGCACGATCGGTCATGAGCCGCTCCGCCAGGCCGCGAGCTGGATATGCAGGTCCTGCAGCGAGCGCACGCCACCCTCGCCGCGCACCAGCTCCTCGATCCCCTGCACCGCTGCGGCCGCCGCCTGCACGGTGGTGAGGCACGGGATGCCGGCGGTGACGGCGGCAGTGCGGATCTCGTAACCGTCCAGCCGCGGGCCGCCCGAGCCCCACGGGGTGTTGAGCACCAGGTCGACCTCGCCGGCCAGGATCTTCTCCACCACGTTGCCAGGGCCGTCGCTGAACTTCCCGACCACCTCGGCCGCTACGCCGTTACGGCGCAGCACCTGAGCGGTGCCGGCCGTGGCCAGCACCCGGAAGCCGAGGTCATAGAGGCGCTTCACCGGGAAGATCGCGGCGCGCTTGTCCCGGTTGGCGATGCTGACGAAGACGGTGCCCTCGGTGGGCAGGGAGCCGTAGGCGGCGGCCTGGGACTTCGCGAACGCCGTGCCGAACGTGGCCGCGAAGCCCATCACCTCGCCGGTGGACTTCATCTCCGGACCCAGGATCGAGTCGACCTGGTCGCCGCCCGGCGTGCGGAAGCGGTGGAAGGGCAGCACCGCCTCCTTCACCGCGATCGGCGCGTCGTCGGGCAGGTCGCCGCCGTCGCCGTGGGCCGGGAGCATCCCCTCGGCGCGGAGCTCCGCGATCGTGGCGCCGAGGGCGATACGCGCCGCCGCCTTGGCCAGCTGCACCGCGGTGGCCTTCGAGACGAACGGGACGGTCCGGCTCGCGCGCGGGTTGGCCTCCAGCACGTAGAGCGTGTCGCCGGCCATCGCGTACTGGACGTTCATCAGCCCACGCACGCCCACGCCCTGGGCCAGCAGCAGCGTCGAGCGGCGGACCTCGGCGATGTCACCCACCCCGAGCGTGATCGGCGGTAGGGCACAGGCCGAGTCGCCGGAGTGGATGCCGGCCTCCTCGATGTGCTCCATGACGCCGCCGAGATAGAGCTCGGTGCCGTCGTAGAGGGCGTCGACGTCGATCTCCACGGCGTCGTCGAGGAACCGGTCGACGAGCACGGGCCGGTCGGGGCCGATCTCGGTGGCGCGCCCGATGTAGTCCGACAGGTGCGCCTCGTCGTAGACGATCTCCATGCCGCGGCCGCCCAGCACGTACGAGGGCCGGACGAGCACGGGGTAGCCGATCGAGTCGGCCACCGCCTTGGCCTGCGGAAACGACGTGGCGGTGCCGTGCTTGGGCGCGGGCAGGCCGGCCTCGCTGAGCACCCGCCCGAACTCGCCGCGATCCTCAGCCAGGTCGATGGCCTCGGGCTGGGTGCCGAGGATCGTGATGCCGACGTCCTTGAGCCGCTGCGCCAGCCCGAGCGGCGTCTGCCCGCCGAGGGTGCAGATCACGCCGGCCACGGTGCCGGACTGCTGCTCGGCGTGCACCACCTCGAGGACGTCCTCGAAGGTCAGCGGCTCGAAGTAGAGGCGGTCGGCGGTGTCGTAGTCGGTGGAGACCGTCTCCGGGTTGCAGTTGACCATGACGGTCTCGTAGCCCGCGGCACGCAGGGCCATCACCGCGTGCACGCAGGAGTAGTCGAACTCGATGCCCTGCCCGATCCGGTTCGGCCCGCTGCCGAGGATCAGCACCTTCTGCTTCTCCGTCTGCGGTGCCACCTCGGTCTCCTCGTCGTAGGAGGAGTAGTGGTACGGCGTAGCTGCCTCGAACTCGGCGGCACAGGTGTCGACCGTCTTGTAGACGGGGCGGATGCCGGCGCGCAGGCGCAGCAGCCGGACCCCGTCCTCACCGGCGAGCTCGGGGCGTAGCGCCGCGAGCTGGCGGTCGCTGAGCCCGTGCCGCTTGGCCTTGCGCAGCAGAGCGGGCGTCAGGGCCGGAGCCTCGACGATCTCGGTGCGCAGCTCGACGAGCATCGCCATCTGGTCGACGAACCACGGGTCGATGCCACTGAGCACGGCGCACTCCTCGACCGAGAACCCAGCCCGCAGCCCCTGCTCCACGCGGTAGATCCGGCCGTCGGTGGGTGTGCTGATGGCGGCGCGCAGCTCGTCGTCGGAGAGCTCCGGATCGGGGCGCGTCCAGAAGCCGGCGTCCTTCGTCTCCATCGAGCGCAGCGCCTTGCCGAGGGCCTCGGTGAAGTTGCGGCCGATCGACATGGCCTCGCCGACGCTCTTCATGTGCGTGGTGAGCACCGGGTCGGCACCGGGGAACTTCTCGAAGGCGAAGCGCGGGATCTTGACGACGACGTAATCCAGCGTCGGCTCGAAGGCCGCCGGCGTCTTCTTGGTGATGTCGTTGGGGATCTCGTCGAGGGTGTAGCCGACGGCCAGCTTCGCCGCGATCTTCGCGATCGGGAAGCCGGTGGCCTTCGAGGCCAGCGCGGATGACCGCGATACGCGCGGGTTCATCTCGATCACGATCATCCGGCCGTCGGCCGGGTCGATGGCGAACTGGATGTTGCAGCCGCCGGTGTCCACGCCCACCTCGCGGATCACGGCGATGCCGAGGTCCCGCATGTGCTGGTACTCGCGGTCGGTGAGCGTCATCGCCGGGGCGACGGTGATCGAGTCTCCGGTGTGCACGCCCATCGGGTCGATGTTCTCGATCGAGCAGACCACGACGACGTTGTCGTTCTTGTCGCGCATCAGCTCGAGCTCGAACTCCTTCCAGCCGAAGACGGACTCCTCGACGAGGACCTCGTGCACCGGGCTGGCGGCCAGGCCACGGGCAACCATCGTCCGCACCTCCTCGGCGTCGGTGGCCATACCGGAGCCGAGGCCGCCCATGGTGAAGGAGGGGCGGACGACGATCTTGTTGCCGACCGTCTCGGCGAACTGCAGCGCGTCCTCGAGGGTGTGGCAGACGAGCGAGCGGGGCGTCTCGCCACCGACGGTCGCGCAGATCTCCTTGAACCGCTGGCGGTCCTCGCCACGCTGGATCGCCTCGATGTCGGCGCCGATCAGCTCGACGCCGTACTTCTCCAGCACACCGGCCTCGTGCAGTGCGATCGCCAGGTTCAGCGCCGTCTGGCCGCCGAGGGTCGGCAGCAGCGCATCGGGGCGCTCCTTGGCGATGACCTGCTCGACGAAGTCGACGGT
>JAOPUX010000106.1 GCA_025963285.1 Jatrophihabitans sp. | reverse complement strand
AGATGCGGGCCTGCTCGATCGCGTCCTCGTCGTCAACGGCCAGGTTGTCCCCGCAGCCGGAGACGGTGGCGTGCATCCGCGCCCCGCCCATCTCCTCGAGGCTGACCCTCTCCCCCACCACCATCTCGGCCATCCGCGGCGAGCCGAGGTACATCGAAGCGTTGCCCTCGACCATGATCACGATGTCGCAGAACGCCGGGATGTAGGCCCCACCCGCGGCGGACGGCCCGAAGAGGCAGCAGATCTGCGGCACCTTGCCCGACAGCGCCACCTGGTTGCGGAAGATCCGCCCCGCCCCGCGCCGCCCCGGGAAGAGCGCCACCTGATCGGTGATGCGGGCCCCGGCCGAGTCGATGAGCCAGAAGATCGGCAGCTCCTCGCTCAGCGCCCGCTCGGTGATCCGGATGATCTTCTCGACGGTGCGTGCGCCCCAGGAGCCGGCCTTCACCGTCGGGTCGTTGGCCACCACCAGCGCGGGCCGGCCGTCGACGAGTCCCTGACCGGTGACCACGCCGTCGGCGGGCAGGCCGCTGGCGAGCGCGTTGGCCAGCTGACCATCCTCGACGAAGCTCCCCTCGTCGACGAGCAGGGCGATTCGATCGCGGACGTAGAGCTTCCCCTGCGCTGCGAGCTTGCCGGCCGCACCCGCCGACGGTGCCAGCGTGGCCGCGCGACGGGCGGCCACGTCTGCAGCGCCCGCTGGGCCGCTCACCGGCCGCTCCACTGGGCCGCTCACCGGACGCTCCGCTGGGCCGCTCACCAGACGCTCCGCTGGGCCGCTCACTGGACGGGGAGCCCGAGGCTGCGCGCGATCAGCATCCGCTGCACCTCCGAGGTGCCCTCGCCGATCTCGAGGATCTTGGCGTCGCGGTAGAAGCGGGCCACCGGGAACTCCTCCATGAAGCCGTTCCCGCCGAAGACCTGGGTCGCGATCCGGGTGGCCGTCACCGCCGCCCCGGTGGAGTAGAGCTTGGCGATCGCGGCGGCCCGCTTGAGCTCCTTCGACGGGCGCCCCGCGTCCTTCATCGCCGCGGCCTTGTAGGTGAGCAGCCGGGCCGCCTCCACCGACACCGCCAGGTCGCTCAGCGAGAAGGCGACGGCCTGGCGCGCCCCGATCGGCAGGCCGAAGGTGTGCCGCTCCAGCGAGTACTTCACCGAGAGGTCAAGGCAGGCCTGGGCGAGGCCGACCGCGAGGGCCGCGATGGCGATCCGGCCGTCGTCGAGCACCGCCAGGAACTGCTTGAAGCCGTCGCCGCGGGGGCCGAGGAGGTTCGCCTCGGGCACCCGGCAGTCGTCGAAGGAGAGGCCGTGGGTGTCGGAGATGTGCCAGCCGAGCTTGTCGTAGGCCGGCTCGACGGTGAAGCCGGGTGTGCCCGCCGGGATCATGATCGAGCTGATCTCGCCGTCGCCGGTGCGGGCCGTCACGGTGACCAGCGAGGTGATGTCGGTGCCCGAGTTGGTGATGAAGGCCTTGGCGCCGTTCACCACCCAGTCGCCTCCGTCGAGCACCGCGCGCGTCTTGGTGGCGCCGGCGTCCGAGCCGGCCTCGGGCTCGGTGAGCCCGAAGGCGGCGATGGCTCTGCCGCTGACGAGGTCGGGCAGCCACTGTGCCCTCTGCTCGTCGGTGCCGAAGGTCAGGATCGGGTTGATGCCGAGCCCGACGCCCGCCTCCAGCGTGATCCCGATCGACTGGTCGACGCGCCCGAGCTCCTCGATGGCCACGCAGAGCGAGGTGAAGTCGCCCCCGCTCCCGCCGTACTCCTCGGGCACCACGAGCCCGAAGAGGCCGAGCTCCCCCATGGCACGCACCACCGGCACCGGGAAGTGACAGGCACGGTCCCACTCGGCCACATGCGGGGCCACCTCGCGCTCGGCGAAGTCCCGCACCACGGCACGGAAGGTCTCGTGATCCTCGGAGAGCTCGAACGACATCTCAACTCCTTGCCCACCACTGCTTGACGTTTACGTCAACGTCAAGCAACCATAGACGCATGTCGAGCCCAGCGGAAGACGCCCGCACCTGGACGGTCCGCGAGCTGGCCGACGAGCTGGGCGTCACCACCCGCACGCTGCGCTTCTACGAGGCCGAGGGGCTGCTCGCCCCACTGCGGCAGGGCACCAACCGGGTCTACGACGTCCGCGACCGGGCCCGGCTGCGGCTGATCCTGCGCGGCCGGCGCTTCGGCATGACGCTGAGTGAGTGCCGCGAGATCGTCGACATGTACGACGGCGCCGAGACCTCGGAGCAGCGCCAGCTGCAGACCCTCCTCGGCCGCCTCGACGAGATCGCCACCGACCTGCGCGAGCGACAGGCCGATCTGCGCCGGACCCTGGCCGAGGTAGACGATGTCGCCACTCAGTGCCGCGCCCGTCTCACCGTATTGGCCGGCGCCGGCAAGTAGCCTCGGCTCGGTGCTGGCCCGCCGTCGCCCGATCCTCATCGTGATCCTCGCGGTGCTCGTCCTGGCCGGCGTGCTCGTGGTGGTCAGCCGGCCGGGCACCACCTCGACGTGCGGCACGATCAGCGCGCCGGGCGGTGGTCGCTGGCACTGCACCTTCGACGACGAGTTCGACGGCAGCACCCTGGATCCTGCGCACTGGCAGGTGGTGAAGACCACGCAGTACGGCTTCCACTCCGGCGCCGAGTGCTACGTCGACGACGGCCAGCACGTGGGGGTGGGCAGGGGTGTGCTGACGTTGACGGTGACGCACTCCGCCGAGCCGGTCGGCTGCGGCGGAATCTCGACGCAGTACGCCAGCGGGATGGTGACCTCCTCGGGCCACTTCGCCCAGCTGTACGGCCGCTTCGAGATCCGCGCGAAGCTGCCCGCCGAGGCAGGGCTGCAGCCGGCGCTGTGGATGTACCCGCAGGCCCAGACCTACGGCCGGTGGCCGACCTCCGGCGAGATCGACATCGCCGAACTCTTCGGCTCCTCACCCGGCTCGGTGGCCGCGCACCTCCACTACCGCGGCCGCGACGGCCTGCCGACCAGCCAGGGCGGCAGCTGCTCGGTGAGCGACCCGGCCGGCGAGTTCCACACCTACGGCGTCGACTGGACACCGACCTCGATCGCCTTCGAGGTCGATGGGCGGCAGTGCGCCGACTTCACCAACTGGCAACCGAACCAGCCGCTGTCCCAGCCGGCACCGTTCGATCACCCGTTCTACATCCTGCTCGAGTTGGCCCTGGGAAACACGAGCCCGAACCTGCCCTCGGCGGCGACCGCACTGCCCGCCTCGATGGAGGTGGATTACGTCCGGGCATGGGGTAGCTCAACGGCGCAATGACGGCCCGGTAATCTGCGGATTCGGACTGCTCTCAGCGAGGGCGTCTTCCCCGGGTACGCACTGCAGAAGGGCACCATCGTGCAGAAGGTCCTCATCGCCAATCGCGGCGAGATCGCGGTGCGCGTCATCCGCGCCTGCCGCGACGCCGGCTACACCTCGGTGGCGATCTACGCAGAACCCGACCGGGACGCGCTGCACGTGAAGATGGCCGACGAAGCCTATGCGCTCGGCGGCAACACCCCGGGTGAGTCGTACCTGGTCATCGACAAGGTGATCGACGCGGCGAAGCAGTCCGGCGCCGACGCGATCCACCCCGGTTACGGCTTCCTCTCCGAGAACGCCGACTTCGCCCAGGCCGTCCTGGACGCCGGCATCACCTGGATCGGCCCGTCCCCGCAGTCGATCCGCGACCTCGGTGACAAGGCCGTGGCCCGGCACATCGCCGAGCGCGCCGGGGCACCCCTCGTCGCCGGCACCAAGGACCCGGTCTCCGGCGCGGACGAGGTGATCGCCTTCGCCGAGGAGCACGGCCTGCCGATCGCCATCAAGGCCGTCTACGGCGGTGGCGGGCGCGGCATGAAGATCGCCCGCGAGATGAGCGAGGTCGCCGAGTTCTACGACTCGGCCGTGCGGGAGGCCATCTCCGCCTTCGGGCGCGGCGAGTGCTTCGTGGAGCGCTATCTCGACCGCTCGCGTCACGTCGAGGCCCAGGTGCTGGCCGACACCCACGGCAACGTCATCGTCGTCGGCACCCGCGACTGCTCGTTGCAGCGCCGCAACCAGAAGCTGGTCGAGGAGGCCCCGGCGCCGTACCTCACCGATGAGCAGCGAGCCACGATCCACGCCTCGGCCAAGGCCATCTGCAAGGAGGCCTCCTACTACGGGGCCGGCACCGTCGAGTACCTGGTCGGTGCCGACGGCGTGATCAGCTTCCTCGAGGTCAACACCCGCCTGCAGGTCGAGCACCCCGTCACGGAGGAGACCAGCGGCGTCGACCTGGTCCGCGAGCAGTTCCGCATCGCCGAGGGCGAGGTGCTCCGCTTCACCGAGGACCCGACCCCGCGCGGGCACGCCTTCGAGTTCCGGATCAACGGTGAGGACCCGGGACGCGGCTTCCTGCCGGCACCCGGAACCGTCACCACCTACCGCGAGCCGGCCGGCCCGGGCGTGCGCGTCGACTCCGGCATCGAGGGCAACTCCGTCGTCGGTGGCGCCTTCGACTCGCTGCTCGCCAAGCTGATCGTCACCGGCGAGAGCCGCGCCGAGGCGCTGCAGCGGGCCCGCCGCGCCCTCGACGAGATGATCGTCGACGGCATGGCCACCGCGCTGCCGTTCCACCGCGCGGTCGTCAGCGACCCGGCCTTCGCCACCGACGACGAGACTCCGTTCACGATCTTCACCCGCTGGATCGAGACGGAGTTCGACAACCAGATCCCGCCCTTCAGCGGTGGCGCCGACGCCGCCGAGGAGGCCGGGCCCCGCGAGACGGTCGTGGTCGAGGTCGGCGGCAAGCGCCTTGAGGTCTCGCTGCCCGCCGGCTTCGGCGCCGGCGGCGGCGGTGGCGGCGGCTTCGGTGCGCGGAAGGCCGCACCGAAGCGCGCGGCTGGCAAGAAGTCCGGTGCCGCCGCGTCCGGTGACTCGCTGACCGCACCCATGCAGGGCACGATCGTGAAGGTCGCCGTAACCGACGGCGACACCGTCGAGGCCGGCCAGATGATCGTCGTGCTTGAGGCCATGAAGATGGAGCAGCCGATCAACGCTCACAAGGCCGGCGTGATCAGCGGGCTGAGCGCTGAGGTAGGCGCCGTCGTCACCTCGGGCAGCGTCATCTGCGAGATCAAGGAGTAGCTGCCGATCACGGTGCGCGCTTGGGGACGGTGGCGAGGCAGACGGTCTCGCGCTGGTCGACGCGACCCGGGTCGGTCCACCAGTGGTCCTGCTCGCAGGCCTCCAGCACCGTGATGCTGCAGCTGTCCTTACTGCCGCCCTGCGTGACGCAGTGGCTGTAGCGGGCCTGGTACTTCTGCCGGACGGTGTGGTTCGGGTCGGCGCGGTCGCGCACCCGGAAGATCAGGACGGCGAACAAGACCGCGCCGGCGATCGCGATGAAGACGAACCCGGCCAGCGCTATCCCGAAGACGGCCAGGACCCGCCGCGGCCGCGGCGCGACAGAGACCTCGTCGTCATCCTCGTCGTCGAAGAGCTCCTCGACCTCGCCGCCCTCCAGGCCGTCACCCTCGGTGCTGTCGGACTCGCCGTCACTCATCGCTGGCCGCGCGCCGGGCGATGATCCGGTCGATCACCTCGGCGCGCTTGCGGGCCGTCGACGCGTAGTCGGCAGCACGCCGCCGCACGTCCTCGGCGGTGGCGGGATAGCTGAAGACCATGGCCCAGGCACCGTCGGCCTCGAGTTCGACCACCCGCGCGTGCAGTTCGGTCTGCTCGACGTGGTGCGTACCGCTGAAGGAGTGCTCGGCGTCGACGACGGCCACGAGCACGCTGCCCTCAGGCACGTCGGGCAGGCGCGCGACGATCAGCTCCGCGTGGTCGCCGAAGATCTCGGCCACCAGCACAGTGCGCTCGGCCCGCTCTCGGGCCTGCGGCGAGAAGTCTCCGTGCGAGGTCATGCGTCCTTCTTAGTCGAGGTCGTCGTGGGACATCAGGCGGCGCGCTGCCTCGGCCACCGAACCGGAGAGCGACGGGTAGACGCCGATCGTGCCGGCAAGGTCGGCCACGGTGAGGCTGCGCTGCACCGCAAGGGCCAGCGGGAAGATCAACTCGGAGGCGTTGGGCGACACCACGACCCCACCGATCACCACGCCCGTGGCCGGGCGGCAGTAGACCTTGATGAAGCCGTCCCGGTGGCCGGCCATCTTCGCCCGGGCGTTCGTGTGCAGGGGGAGCGTGACACTGCGGGAGGGCACCGCCCCGCTGGCGATGGCGGCGTACCCGATGCCGACCGTCGCGATCTCTGGATGGGTGAAGACGTTCGCGGCCACCGTCTTCAGGCGCAGCGGGGTCACCGCCTCGCCGAGTGCGTGCCACATCGCGATACGCCCCTGCATGCCGGCCACCGAGGCCAGCAGCAGCACGCCCGTGCAGTCCCCGGCGGCGTAGATCGAGCCGACGTTGGTGCGCGAGACGCGGTCGACCGGGATGTAGCCGTTCTCGTCGAGCTGAACGCCGACGTGCTCCAGGCCGAGGCCGGCGGAGTTGGGCACCGACCCCACGCACATCAGGGCGTGGGAGCCCTCGACGGTCCGGCCGTCCTGCAGCTGCACCACGACACCGTCACCGACCCGCTTCACGGCCGAGGCCCGGGCCTGCTTGACGAGGGTGCCCCCGCGCGAGGTGAAGACCTCCTCGATCACGGCAGCCGCATCAGGATCCTCACCCGGGAGCACGCGGTCGCGACTGGAGACGAGCGTGACCGGCACGCCCAGCTCGCTGTAGCCACTGGCGAACTCCGCCCCGGTGACGCCGGAGCCGATCACCACCAGGTGGCTGGGCATCTCCGGCAGGTCGTAGACGTCACGCCACGACAGGATCCGCTCGCCGTCGGGCACCGCGGTGTCGAGCACTCGCGGGGTGCCACCGGTGGCCAGCAGCACGACGTCTGCCTCGACCGTGGCGCTGACCCGGCCGTCGGCGTCGACCGCCTCGAGGGCGTGTGCCCCGTACAGCGGCTGCTCGGCACAGAAGCGCCCGGCCCCGTTGAGCACGGTGACGCCTTCGGAGAGCAGCCGGAACTTGATGTCGTCGGACTGCTCCCGAGCCAGGTCCTTGATCCGGGTGTTGACGACGTGCAACTCGACCGCGACCTCACCGTCTCCAACGCCCACCCGCGGGCCGTCACGCAGCGCCGAGACACGCTCGCTCGTAGCGATCAACGTCTTGCTCGGCACGCAGTCGGTGAGCACGCAGGCACCGCCGATGCCGTCGCGGTCGATCACGGTCACCTGGGCGCCGAGCTGGGCTGCCACGAGGGCCGATTCATAGCCGGCGGGGCCGCCGCCGACGATCACGATGCGCGTCACGTGACCATTGTCCCGCTTCGGCTCACCACACGGGCAACGGCAGTGGCTATCGGAGCGTGCCGGTGGTCGATACCCTTTCTGGCGATGTCCACGACAGGCGGTCTCTACGCGGCCTACGGGTCCAACATGGACCCGGAGCAGATGCTGGAGCGCTGCCCGTACTCTCCCTCGGCCGGCGTCGGCTGGCTCACCGGCTGGCGCCTCACCTTCGGCGGCGAGGAGCTGGGGTGGGACGGCGCCCTGGCCATGGTCGTGCCCGACCCGGAGAGCTCGGTCTTCGTGGCGCTCTACGACGTCTCGCCGCACGACCACGAGGTGCTGAACTACTGGGAGGGGGCCGACACCGGCCTCTACGACAAGATCACCCTGCGGATCGACACGCTCGAAGGTGAGCAGCTGGCCTGGGTCTACATCCTGGACGGCTATGAGGGCGGCCTGCCCTCGGCCCGCTACCTCGGCCTGATCGCGGAGGCCGCGGAGGCGGCAGGTGCGCCGGAGGAGTACGTCGCCGCCCTGCGGGCCCGTCCCTGCCGCTCGATCGGCGACTGACCCGCCCTGGATCCCGTCCTGTTCCGCGCTGACCGGTTGGGCGGCGCGCCACGGTCGTACCGGCACAAAGCGTGATCGTTCAGGCCCTCAAGGCGGCGAGGGCGAGGGCGACGGTGTAGCGCACCCCTATGTCGAGGGCGGCCTCGTCGAGGTCGAATGCCCCGCTGTGCAGATCCACCACCGGGGCGCCGGGCGCGCGCACACCGAGACGGGCCATCGCGCCCGGGACGTGCGTGAGGTACCAGGCGAAGTCCTCGCCGCCCATGCTCTGCTCAGTGCCCGCGACCGCCTCGGGGCCCAGGGCCGCCGTGACCGCAGCGCGCTGCACCTCGACCGAGGCAGCGTCGTTGACGACTGGCGGCACGCCCTGCTGGTAGCCCAGCTCCGCCGCGGCACCGGTGGCGGCGACCACCTCGGCCAGCAGGGGCCGCAGCACCGCCTCCATACCGGCCCAGCGATCGCGGTCGAGCAGCCGCAGCGTGCCCTGCACCGTAGCCACCGACGGGATGACGTTGGGCGCGCTCCCGGCCCGCGTGGCGCCCCAGACGAGCAGCGCCTGATCGTCAAGCGCCTCCGGCAGGCCGGTGATCACAGTGCCCAGCGCGCGGACCAGATCGACGGTGAGCTGCGGGCGCGCGGTGTGCCCACCCGGCCCGCGCAGCGTGACGTCGACGTGGTCGCAGGCGGCGGTGATCGCCCCCACGCGCAGCCCCACCCTGCCGGTGTCCAGGCGCGGGTCGCAGTGCAGCGCATAGATCTGGTCGACGCCCGCGAGCAGCCCCGCATCGATCACCCCGAGAGCACCGCCGGTCAGCTTCTCCTCCGCCGGTTGGAAGATCAGCCGGACCCGTCCAGGCAGCGGCGAGGCGGCCAGCACAGCTGCGGCACCGAGCAGGATCGCGGTGTGCGCGTCGTGCCCGCAGCCGTGGCAGACACCGTCGATCGTGGAGCGGTAAGGCGTGTCGGTCAGGTCCTGGAAGGGCAGCGCGTCGATGTCGGCACGCAGCGCCACCGTCCGCGGGCCCGAGCCGAGGTCGCAGACCACGCCAGTGCCGCCGGGCAGCACCGCCGGGTGCAGCCCCAACGACGTCAGGGTCGCCATGATCACGGCCGTGGTGCGGGTCTCGACGAAACCAAGCTCGGGGTGGGCGTGCAGGTCGCGTCGCACCGCCACGACATCGACGCCACTCACGGGGCGAGCCGTTCGACGACCCACTCACCTGCATCGAGTCGAAAGCGCAGCCGGTCGTGCAGCCGGTTGGGTCGCCCCTGCCAGAACTCCACCGCCTCCGGCGCCAGCCGGTAACCGCCCCAGTTCGGCGGCGGTGGGATCTCGCCGTCGCCGAAGCGCTCCTCGGCGGCTGCCTGCAGCGCCTCCAACGAGGCGCGGGACGCCACGACCTGCGACTGCGGCGAGGCCCAGGCCCCGAGCTGCGATCCCCGCGGCCGGGTGGCGAAGTAGGCGGCCGTCTCCTCGGCGCTCACCCGCGACACCGGGCCGCTGAGCCGTACCTGCCGCTCGTGGGCCGGCCAGAGGAAGACGATCGCGGCGTAGGGGCGGGCGTCGAGGTCGCGCCCCTTGGCCGAGTCGTAGTTGGTGAAGAAGCTGACGCCCCGTTCGTCGATCCCCTTGGCCAGCACCGTCCGCACCGCTGGATGGCCGAACTCGTCGACGGTGGCGAGCTGGATCGCATTGGCCTCCACCGCCCCGAGGTCGCGGTAGGCGGCGTCGAACCAGGCCAGCAGCTGCTCGCTCCAGGAGCTGGCAAGGCTCGACTCGCCCAAGGACGCGCGCTCGTAACTGCGCCGCAACTCGGCCGGATCGGGTGCGGTGGGAGTCATCTCAACCATCCTGACATCACCCGGGGCCATAGTCGGCGTCACGTCCGATTCGGGGTGTGGGCAGAATGGGGGGAAGAGGGCGTGACCCGCCCCGATTCGACTCAGTCCGAACTACCGATCGGAGCACGTCAATGGCAGACGACTACAGCCCCGGCCTCGAAGGTGTCATCGCATTCGAAACCGAGATCGCCGAACCTGACAAGGACGGTGGCGCGCTTCGCTACCGCGGCGTGGACATCGAAGATCTCGTAGGCACCGTCACCTTCGGCAACGTGTGGGCGCTGCTCGTCGACGGCAAGTTCGGCCCGGGCCTTCCGCCCGCGGAGCCCTTCCCGATTCCGGTGCACACCGGTGACGTCCGGGTCGATGTCCAGGCCGCACTGGCGATGCTGGCCCCCGTCTGGGGCTACCGCCCGCTGCTGGACATCAGCGACGAGGAGGCCCGCGACCAGCTGGCCCGCGCCGCCGTGATGGCACTGTCCTACGCCGCGCAGTCCGCGCGTGGCCTGGCCACCCCGGCCGTGCCGCAGGCCCGCATCGACGAATGTACGACGATCGTCGAGCGGTTCATGGTGCGCTGGCGCGGAGAGCCCGACCCGGCGCACGTCAAGGCCGTCGACGCGTACTTCGTCTCCGCCGCCGAGCACGGCATGAACGCCTCGACCTTCACCTCGCGCGTCATCGCCTCCACCGGCGCCGACGTCGCCGCGGCCATGTCAGGCGCCATCGGCGCGATGTCCGGCCCGCTGCACGGCGGCGCCCCGGCCCGCGTGCTGCCGATGATCCAGGAGGTCGAGGCCAAGGGCGACGCGAAGAAGGTCGTCTCCGACATCCTCGACCGGCACGACCGGCTGATGGGCTTCGGGCACCGCGTCTACCGCGCCGAGGACCCGCGTGCTCGCGTGCTGCGCCGCACCTGCAAGGAGCTCAACGCTCCTCGCTTCGAGGCAGCCAACGCCCTCGAACAGGCCGCACTGGCCGAGCTGCGGGAGCGCCGCCCGGACCGTCCGATCGAGACGAACGTCGAGTTCTGGGCCGCTGTGATCCTGGACTTCGCCGACGTCCCGCCGCACATGATGCCCGCCATGTTCACCTGTGCCCGCACCGCCGGCTGGTCGGCGCACATCATGGAGCAGAAGCGCACCGGACGCCTCGTGCGCCCGTCGGCGCGCTACATCGGCCCGGCACCGCGCAAGCCCAGTGATGTCGAGGGCTGGGCCGACATCGCCCACGCGTAACCCTCGCTGATCAACGCCGGCGATCTTGTTGCGTCTTCGGGGCCAGCGCCCCGAAGACGCAACAAGATCCCGTAACAAGATCAACCGAAGGACTTGCCCTCGCCGCGGTAGGTGGGCACCGTGTCGACGAGCTCCGAGCCGGAGACCAGGTTGACGGTGTCGAAGCGTTCACAGAGCTCGCCGGCCTTCGCATGCCGGAACCAGACGCGGTCGCCGACGTGCAGCCCGGCAGCGCCGGGTCCGCGCACGGGCGTCTGTACCTCGCCGGCGCCCTCGGTGCCCAGGAGCTTCAGCCCAGCGGCAACGGGCCGTGGCACGCGGGACTTGCCGGCCGGACCGGAGGCTATGTAACCGCCGCCGAGCAGGGTGGCGATGTCCGCAGCGGGGCGGCGCACCACGGGTAGGGCGAAGTACATCGCCGGGCGCGCGGTGAAGGTGTCGTAGCCGTCGAAGAGGGTGGGCACGTAGAGGCCTGAGCCAGCGGTGACCTCGGTGACGCACGGGTCGGCCGAGCTGATCTCCAGGCTGCCGGTGCCGCCGGAGTTCACGATCTCCAGCGGCCTGCCGGACACCTGCGACACCGCTGCCACCACGGCCGAGCGACGGCGCGCCAGGTCGGCGGCCGAACGCCGCTTCACCAGGCGCACCGCTGGCGAGGTGTCCTGCAGCCCGGCGATCTGCGCCTCGTAGAACATGACGCCCACCACCGCCAGTCCGCGGGCGGTCGCGACCGAGGCCACGGCGGCGGCGTCGGCCGGGGTACGCAGCGGCGAGCGACGCACGCCCAGGTGCAGCCGGCCGATACGCAGCGACGCGTCGATGTCCAGGCAGACGCGCACCGGCGCACCGGTCGCGGCGATCAGCTCGAGCTGCTCGGGGCCGTCGACCATCAGCGTCACCGCGGCAAGGGCGGCAGGGTCGGCGGCAAGGGCCGCCAACGCGCCGCGGTCGGCCGTCGGGTAGCCCAGCAGCACGTCGCCGACGCCGCACGACACCAGCCAGAGCGCCTCCCGCAGCGAGTACGCCATGACGCCGCCGAAGCCCGGCAGCGCGAGGGCCAGCTCCAGGACGTGACGGCAGCGCACCGACTTGCTGGCCACCCGAACCGGCTTGCCCCCGGCCCGGCGCACCAGGTCGGCGGCATTGCCCTGCAGTGCCGGCAGGTCGAGGGCCACCAGCGGCGGGTCGAGGTGGGCGGTGGCGTCGGTGAGCGCGGCGAGGTCGGTCATGCGGGCACCGCCTGCGTGCCGAGGTAGTCGGCGAACCGGCTTAGCCGGGCCAGCGCTCCGGCCGAGTCGCCGTCGACCAGCCAGCGCAGCGTCACCCCGTCGACGAAGGCCAGTGCCTCGGCGCCGAGCTCGGACAGCGGGGCCGCCCACTGCGCGCCGCACGCCTCGGCGGCGAGCGCGAGCAGCGCCTCGGCCGCAGCCTGCGAGACGACGTACTGACGGTCGGCGACGGCACGAAGGGAGGGTTGGCGCAGCGACTGGGTGGTGATCTCGTAGGTCAGGAGCTGGGCATCGCGCGTGGCGGTGATCGAGGCCCAGAGACCGGCGAGCGCCCCCCGCAGTGCCGACGGCAGGTCGACCGCCTCGAAGGCACCGAGTTCCTCGGCGCCGGCCTCGGCGAGATCGCTGACGATGCGCTCGGCCAGCGCGGCGAGCAGCGCGTCCTTGTCGTCGAAGCAGTAGTGCACGACGCCCAGCGCGACACCGGCCTCGTCCGCCACGCGCCGGACCGTCACCGCTCCGATGCCGTCGGTCGTGGCGATGCCCAGCGAAGTCGCCACGAGCTGGGCGCGGCGCTGGGCCAGCGGCAGTCGAGTGGTCACGAACCCATAGAACAGCTGGACATACGTCCAAGTCAACCATTGACTTGGACAGCCGTCCAGATCAGACTCGACGGCATGCCAGCGTGGACGAACTGGGCCGAGACGGTCCGAGCCGAGGTCATCGAGCGCACGCCGACCTCGGTGGCCGGCGTGCAGCACGCGGTGGCCGAGGCCGCCGCGGCAGGCACCCGGATCAAGGCCGTCGGCGCGGGGCACTCCTTCACCTCGATCGGCGTCACCGACGGCGTGCAGCTGCGCCCCGAAGGGCTCACCGGGGTGCTCCGCGCCGACCGCGACACCGGCCTGGTCACCGTCCTCGCGGGCACCCGGCTGCACGAGCTCAACGACACGCTCTGGCGCCTGGGCCTGTCCATGACCAACCTCGGCGACATCGACGTCCAGACCGTCGCCGGCGCGATCTCCACCGGCACCCACGGCACCGGCGCGAAGCTCGGCGGCATCGCCACCCAGGTCCGCGGCCTGCAGCTCGCCCTGGCCGACGGTCAGCTCGTCGACGTCGATGCCACCTCCGAACTCTTCGCCGCCGCGCGGGTGGGGCTCGGGGCGCTCGGGGTGATCACCACCGTGACGCTGCAGTGCGAGCCGGCCTTCGCCTTGGCCGCCAGCGAGTCCCCGGAACCCCTGGATGCGGTGCTCGACGGGCTCGACGAGCTAGTCGCCACCAACGACCACTACGAGTTCTACTGGTTCCCGCACACCCGCTCCACGCTCACCAAGCGCAACAACCGGGTACTGCCGGGCACGCAGCTGCAGCCACTAGGGCGGATGCGGCACTACGTCGACGACGAACTGCTCGCCAACACCGCCTTCGAGCTGCTCAACAGACTGACGACCCGCCGCCCCGCCCTGATCCCCCGCGCCAA
Organism: Jatrophihabitans sp.; assembly: GCA_025963285.1. Taxonomy (GTDB): domain Bacteria; phylum Actinomycetota; class Actinomycetes; order Mycobacteriales; family Jatrophihabitantaceae; genus JAOPUX01. Next base: position 29,238 of record JAOPUX010000106.1, on the reverse strand, counting down.
CGGGTTGGCCGGCCGGCTGCTCACCGCCCGTGACTACATCGACCGCTCCTACCGCGTCTTCGCCTCGCCGCGGCGGGTGCGGTTCCGTGAGATGGAGTACGCCGTGCCGCGCGCTGCCGTGCCGCACGTGCTGGCCGAGATCGAGACCTACCTCGCCGCCAGCGGGGAGCGGATCGGCTTCCCGGTCGAGGTTCGCTTCGCCGCGGCGGACGACATCTGGCTCTCCACCGCCCACGGCCGCGAGAGCGGCTACATCGCCGTACACCAGTACCACCGCCGCGACCACGACGCGTACTTCCGCGCCGTCGAGGCCATCGCCCGTTCGGTCGACGGGCGGCCGCACTGGGGCAAGCTGCACCACCTGCGCGCGGCCGACCTGCAGCGCAGCTACCCCCGCTTCGACGACTTCGTGGCCCTGCGTGACCGTCTCGATCCGCAGCGCATCTTCAGCAACGCCTACCTCGACCGCGTGCTGGGCTGATCGGCCCGGCAGCTGACCTAGCTCCGTGCGGCTGGGACTGCACTCAGCTATGCCAGATCGAGCTACGTCGGATCAGCAGGTGGCAGCGTCAGTCGCGCGGGCTGAGCACGCAGAACTCGTTGCCCTCGGGGTCGGCGAGCACCACCCAGGTGTTGGCGTCGCCCTGGCCGATGTCGGCGCGGGTCGCGCCGAGGGCCACGAGCCGATCGACCTCGGCGGCCTGGTCGTCGCCGGCCCGCGGGGCCAGGTCGAGGTGCAGCCGGTTCTTCACCGTCTTCCCCTCCGGAACTGTGAGGAACACGAGGCCCGGCCCGCGTTCCTCGACCGGGATCGAGGCGCCCTTGGTGAGGGCGTGGGGCGGTACCAGGACTATCTCGTCTTCATCCTCGTACTCCTTCACCCAGCCCAGGGCCTGCGCCCACCACGAGGACTGTGCGGCAACGTCGCGGCAGTCGATGACCATGGCGTACCAGCGGATGCTCATGTCAGCGACCCTAGCCAGCGCCACCGACAACCCGATACCCCGCCGGTGAGAGGATGGGCGACGTGGGCATCGTGATTCCCGAGGGCATCAAGCCGGTCGACGGACGTTTCGGCTCCGGCCCGTCGAAGGTGCCCGCCGCGGCGGTCCACGCCCTCGGCGGCACCGGCGCCACGCTGCTGGGCACGAGCCACCGGCAGGCCCCGGTCAAGCAGCTGGTCGGCCGGATTCGCGCCGGTCTGCGTGAGCTCTTCGCCCTCCCGGACGGCTGGGAGGTGCTGCTCGGCAACGGCGGGGCGACCGCGTTCTGGGACGCCGCAGCCTTCGGCCTGATCCGCGACCGCGCGCAGCACGTCGTCTGCGGCGAGTTCTCCGCGAAGTTCGCCGCGATCTCCCACGGCGCACCGTTCCTCGGCGAGCCGAGCGTGCGGCGCAGCGACTACGGCTCCGCGGTGCTGCCGGAGTACGAGGCCGGCAGCGACGTCTACGCCTGGCCGCACAACGAGACCTCCACCGGCGTGGCCCTGCCCGTGACCCGGGTGGCCGGAGCCGACGGGGCGCTGATGCTGGTCGACGCCACGTCCGCCGCGGGTGGCATCGCCGTCGACGTCACCGAGTCCGACGTCTACTACTTCGCCCCGCAGAAGGCCTTCGCCGGAGAGGGCGGCCTCTGGCTGGCCCTCTGCTCCCCGGCCGCGATCGAGCGCGTCGCGCAGGTGAACGGCACCCGCTGGGTGCCGCCGTCACTCGACCTGGCCCTGGCCCTGGACAACTCCATCAAGGACCAGACGTACAACACCCCAGCCATAGCGTCGCTCTGGCTGATGGCGCACCAGACCGAGGCGATGCTCGAGCAGGGTGGCCTGGCCTGGGCCGACAAGCGCACCGCGGACTCCTCGAGCCGGCTGTACGCCTGGGCCGAGGCCACCGGCTACACCACGCCCTTCGTCACCGACCCCGCGCTGCGCAGCCCGGTCGTCGGCACCATCGACTTCGACCCGTCCGTCGACGCCGCCGCCGTGGCGGCCACCCTTCGCGCGAACGGCATCGTCGACACCGAGCCGTACCGCGCGCTCGGCCGCAACCAGCTGCGCGTCGGCATGTACCCGGCCGTCGACCCCGACGACGTCGAGGCCCTTACCGCCTGCATCGACCACGTGGTGGGGCAGCTCTAGCCCGTCGGCGTGGGTTACCGGGATATCGGGGCATGCTCGCCTATCGTCGGCCCATGCGCGAGCTGCGATTCGTGTCGCTGAGCGAGGACTCCGGCCACGTCGTCGTGGAGAGTCACCCGTCGATCGAGGATGCCGGTGAGCGGTTCCTCCTGCCGATCAGCGACGAGCTGCGCGCCGCGCTCACCCGTGACGAGCCCGCTGCCGGGGCTGCCCACGTACCCGCCCACGCGGTCGAATCACCCCGGCGCCCCTCCCCGAACCCGCCCGCCGAGGCTCCCGCCGCGCCGGCGGCTACCGGCTCCAGTGACCCCTCGGTCAGCCCGCGAGAGATTCAGATGCGAGTCCGCTCCGGGGAGGCGCCGGAGCAGCTGGCCGAGGAGTTCAACGCCAGCCTCGACTGGCTCATGCGCTTCGCCGGCCCGGTGCTGGCAGAGCGCTCCCGGATGGCCGACGAGGCCCGCCGCGCCCGCGCCCGCCGCAGCACCTCAGACGCCCAGACCGTCATCTTCGGCGAGACGGTCGACGAGCGCTTCGCAGCCCACGGCATCGACCCGACCCTCGTGCGGTGGGACACGCACCGTCGCGAGGACGGCCAGTGGGTGGTCAGCGCGCACTGGCTGGGCGGCGAGAGCGAGCGGGTGGCCGAGTGGGCCTTCAACCTCGCCGCCCGCTCGGTGGCGCCGATCGACGACACCGCCTCCGACCTGCTGAGCGACCGTCCGATCCGGCCCGTCACCCCCGAGTTCACCCCGATGCGGCTGACGGTCGCCCCACCCCTCACCGCCGGAGTGGTGGCCTTCCCGGCCATGCCCAATGCCCACACCGGCCCGCTGCCCACCCGCGAGCAGCTCTTCGACCAGCAGATGTTCGAGGACGCCGCACGGCACCCGTCAGCCCAGTCGACGCCACCCCAGCAGCCGGCCGCCGTTCCGCAGTACGACTCCCCTCCCCTGCCGCTGGGCATCGTGGAGCAGCAGCCCGAGTCCGACGAGCCCGACTACGTGCAGCCCGGCTACACCGACTTCGATCTCGAGGGCGACGCCGACCTCGAGATCGATGCCGAGCCAGAGCTCTTCGCCCCGGAACTCGCCGATCCGCCGGAGGCGCAGGAGACGCCGGCTCCCCGGGCACCGCAGGTCACCAACCTCGGGATCGCGCACCGCGATGGCGAGGCCGAGGAGGAGAAGGCCGCGCGGGCCCACATCCCGTCCTGGGACGACATCCTGCTCGGCGTCCGGCGCAAGAACGACTGAGCATTTTCCTGCAGAACCGGGCCCTGAGCCCCTGATCCAGCCCGCCTGCAGGGCGTCGACCGGAAAACTCGGTCGACCGCTGTCGGTGCGGGAACGTACCGTGACGTATCGTGACCGCTCCTACCGATTCCGGCGTCCCCGGCGGCGCCGAGAGTCCGGGAGGCGCCGAGAGTCCGGGCGGCGCCGAGAGTCCGGGCGGCGCCGAGTCTGCCGGCATCCGGTCGCTGCTCCGGCTGCGCCGCTGGACGGGTCCGCACCGTCGCACGATCTTCTTCATGATCGCCACGGCCAGCGGTGCGATGCTGGCGCAGTCGCTCGTCCCGCTCGTCATCGGCCGGGTGGTCGACGGCCCCATCCGCCATCACCACGCCTCGGGCATCTGGGGGCTGGCTGGCCTGGCCCTGCTCCTCGGCCTGATCGAGGCGGTGCTGTTCTACCTGCGGCGCATCGCGATGTCCAAGGCCGCGCTCGGTGTCGAGACCGACGCCCGCCAAGAGCTCTTCGGCCACGTGCAGCGGCTGCCTATCTCCTTCCACGACCAGTGGCCCACGGGCCAGCTGCTCTCCAGGCTCACCACCGACCTCTCCACCATCCGGCGCTTCATCGGCTTCGGCTTCGTCTTCCTGATCGCGAACACCGGCACGGCCATCGTCGTCATCGCGCTGCTGATCCACATCCACCTCTGGCTGGGCCTGGCCGTCCTGCTCGCGATGACCCCGCTCGCCGTCTTCACCCGCCGCTTCGAGCTGCGCTACGGCCGCGAGGCGCGCCGCGCACAGGACCTCACCGGGGACCTCGCCACCTCCGTCGAGGAGTCAGCGCTCGGTATCCGGGTGATCAAGTCCTACGGCCGGCGCCCGCAGATGCTGGCCGGCTTCACCGCGCACGCCGAGCGGCTGCGGGGCGCGGAGATCGTCAAGCTACGCACCCTGGGGCTCTTCTGGGCCGTGCTGGAGGGGATGCCGCAGCTGATCCTGGCCGGTGTCACGTGGGGTGGCGTCGTGGCCGTCGCGCACCACTCGATGACGCTGGGCCAGCTCGTGGCGTTCCTGACGCTCTACCTGCAGCTCATCTGGCCGATCATCTCCCTCGGCTGGCTGCTCGCGCTCACCGAAGAGGCGGCGAGCGCGGCACGGCGCATCTTCGAGGTACTGGACACCGCGCCCACCATCCTCGATCCCGAGACGCCGGTGGCGGCCGAGACGGGCACGTCACTGGAGTTCCGCGACGTGCGGTTCCGCTTCGTCGATGCCGACAGTGACGTGCTCTGCGGCGTCGACCTGCGCATCGAGCCGGGCGAGACGATGGCGCTCGTCGGCGGGGTGGGCACCGGCAAGACCACGCTCACCGCGCTCGTCCCCCGGCTCTACGACGTCACCGGCGGGCAGGTCCTGATCGGCGGCGTCGATGTGCGTGACCTGCGCCTGGACCAGCTGCGCCATGCCGTCTCCACCGCGTTCGAGGAGCCCACCCTCTTCTCGGCCAGCGTCCTGGAGAACCTGACGCTGGGCCGCGCGGGGATCTCCGACGCCGACGTCGCGGAGGCCATCGACGTGGCGCAGGCCGACTTCGTGTACTCGCTGCCGTATGCGCTGGAGACGCGGATCGGCGAGCAGGGGCTCTCCCTGTCCGGCGGGCAGCGGCAGCGGCTGGCCCTGGCCCGCGCCGTGCTCGGCCGCCCGCGGGTGCTGGTGCTCGACGACCCGCTCTCGGCCCTCGACGTCCACACCGAGTCCCTCGTCGAGGCGGCGCTGCGCCGGGTGCTCGCGGCCACCACGGCGCTCGTGGTGGCCCACCGGCCCTCCACGGTGCTGCTGGCCGACCGGGTGGCCCTGCTCGAGAACGGCAGGATCACTGCCGTGGGCACGCACCGCGAGCTGCTCGACACCGTGCCCGCCTACCGCAACCTGCTCTCCCAGACCCCCGAACTCAGCCTGGCTGGAGGTGTTCACGATGACGGAGCCTGATGCCATCGAGCACCAGACCGAGCCGGCCACCTGGCTCGGCAAGCTGACTCCGGACGCCGACATCGTGGCCCGCGAGCAGGACAACATCGCGACCACCGGGCGGCCGCGGCTGCGCTCGGACGCCCGGGTCCTGCTGGGCGAGCTGATCCGCCCGCACCGCCGCGCCATCGTCGGCGTGCTGCTGATCGTGCTGGTGCAGGTCGCCGCCACCATGGCCGGCCCGTGGTTGATCGGCATCGCCATCGACACCTCGCTACCGCGGGCCCTGCACGGCAACTACGCCTCGCTGACCGCGGTCACGGTGGCCCTGGTCGTCTCGGCCCTGATCTCCGGCGTGCTCCGGTCGGTCTTCGTCGTGCGCAGCGGGGTGATCGGGCAGGCGGTGCTCTTCGACCTGCGCCGCCGCGGCTTCGACCACATCCAGGGGCTGTCGGTCTCCTTCCACGAGAAGTTCACCTCGGGGCGGGTGATCTCCCGGCTGACCTCCGACGTCGACACCCTCACCGAGCTGCTTGACTCGGGCCTGGACGGGCTGCTGACGGCCATGCTCAACATTGCCGCGATCTCGGTGCTGCTCTTCTTCCTCGACGTGCCGCTGGCGCTCATCGCCATCGCCTCGCTGGTGCCGCTCTACCTGCTCTTCCGCTGGTTCAGCGCGCGCGCCACCGAGGCGTTCCGGCGCACCCGCGAGACGGTGGCCACCCTCATCGTCAACATCGTCGAGAACATCAACGGCGTCCGTGCCGTGCAGGCCTTCCGGCGCGAGAAGCGCAACGACGCGATCTTCGCCGACCTCAACGCCGAGTACCGCGCCGCGAACCGCGACGCCTTCCGGCTGCACGCCGTCTTCATCCCCGGCACCTCGCTGATCGGCAATGTCTCGATCGTCCTCGTGCTCTTCATCGGCGGCTATCGCGTGGCCGACGGCGGCCTCGACCTCGGCGTGCTCACCGCGTTCCTGCTCTACCTGCGCCAGTTCTACGACCCGATGGAGGACGTCGCGGTCTTCTACAACTCCCTGCAGTCGGCCACCGCCGCGCTGGAGAAGATCGCGGCGGTGATGGCCGAGCGCACCACGGTGCCCGAGCCCGCCTCGCCGGTGACGCTGCCGGAGCCGGTGCGTGGCGGGGTCACCCTCGACGCCGTCGAGTTCGGTTACACCGCCGAGCGGCCGGTGCTGCACGAGCTGACCCTCGACATCCCGAGCGGGCAGACGGTGGCGCTGGTCGGCACCACCGGAGCGGGCAAGACCACCGTCGCGAAGTTGATCTCCCGCTTCTACGACCCCACCTCCGGAGCCGTGCTGCTCGACGGTGTCGACCTGCGCAGCGTCGCCGAGGCGCAGCTGCGTGGCGCCGTCGTGATGATCACCCAGGACGGCTTCCTCTTCTCCGGCTCCGTCGCCGACAACATCGCCTTCGGCAAGCCTGACGCCACCCGCCAAGAGGTCGTCGCGGCGGCGCAGGCAGTCGGCGCGCACGAGTTCATCACCGCGCTCCCTGCCGGGTACGACACCGACGTCCGCAAGCGTGGCGGGCGGCTCTCGGCCGGTCAGCGCCAGCTCGTCGCCTTCGCCCGTGCGTTCCTCGCCGACCCGAGCGTGCTCATCCTCGACGAGGCAACCTCCTCGCTCGACGTGCCGACGGAGCGGGCCGTGCAGCGGGCCCTGCACACCGTGCTCGCCTCACGGACGGCGCTGATCATCGCGCACCGGCTCTCCACCGTGGAGATCGCCGACCGCGTGCTCGTGCTCGACGCCGGGCGGGTGGTCGAGGACGGCACCCCCGAGGACCTCATCGCCGAGGGCACCGGGCACTTCGCCGGCCTGCACGCCTCCTGGAGAGACTCGCTCGTCTGACGCCGACGCTCCGGGCATCTGTCATAGCGAGGGTTCGGCTGGTGCTGCACCCAGCTATGACAGCTCGGTGACCGAGCGCGGAGGGGTTAGGGGTCCGCACGCGTGGACGGGCCTGGCGGAGCCCGAGGGCGGATGGTTGCGCGCGCATCCCCCAACCCCGCCGCGCGCCGCCAGCGAGCGCGCTCAGCTGAGGTGGGCGAAGGCTACGGCGGCGGCGGTGGCGACGTTGAGGGAGTCGACGCCGGGCGCCATGGGGATCGCGACGCGGTGGTCGGCCATCGCGAGCGTCTCGAGGGTGAGGCCGGGGCCCTCGGCGCCGAGCAGTACGGCCCAGCGCTCGGGCGGCACGATCCGGCGAAGGTCGGTTTCGGCAGCGGGGGTCAGCGCCAGCGTCTGGAAGCCATGCGTCGCGAGCACCGACAGCGAGGCCGGCCACGGGCCCGGCAGCGTGACGAACGGGATGCGCAGGACGTGCCCCATCGACACCCGCACGCTGCGGCGGTAGAGCGGGTCGGCACAGCGCGGGTCGAGCAGCACTGCGTCGACCCCGAAGGCGGCGGCGTTGCGGAACAGCGCGCCGAGGTTCTCGAAGTCGTTCAGTGCCTCCAGCACGGCTACGTGCCGCGCGCCCCCGAGCAGCGCGTCGAGGTCGGGCGGCGTCGCCCGCTCGGCGGCGGCCAGCACGCCACGGGTCACCCGGAAGCCGACCACGTCGGAGAGCAGCCACTTGTCGGCGACGAAGACCGGGACGTCGAGCGGTTCGAGGAACGGCCGCAGTGCCTCGATCCGGGCGGGCACCCCGAAGACGGCCCGCACCGGGTAGGGCGAGCTCAGCAGCCGCTCGACCACGTTCACGCCCTCGGCGATCACCACGCCGCGGCGGTCCGGGCGCACGTCGGAGTCCATGAGGTCGCGGAAGTCGGCCAGCCGGTCGTCGGCGGCGTCGGAGACCTCGATCAGCTGCACCCGCCCATCGTGCCGGGTCGCTGGGTCAGCTCACGACGAGGGTGGCCGAGGCCGTCAGTACCGATCCGCACGCGTTGGTGAACTTCGCCTTGTACTTGTCACCGTTCTGGGCGGCCGTCGGCGTGAAGGTGTACGGGTTCGACGTCGCGCCCGCGATGACGGTGTAGGCCCCACCGGCCACCGACACGTACCACTTCTGGGTGGGCCCCGGGTTGCCCGAGGCGGCCGCGGTGAAGCCCACGACGCCGGGACCCCCCGGCGAGATCTGCGTGGGCTGGCTGGTGACGGCCGGAGCCGTCCCGACCGTCAGCAGCGCCGAGGCCGAGTAAACGATCCCCCCGGGGTTGGTGACGGTCAGGTGGTAGCGCTTGCCGTCGTCGGCTGCGGTGAGCGAGCTGAGCGAGAGCGCGGTCGTGGTCGAGCCGCTGACGGTCGGGCCGTCGACGAGCGAGACGTACTTCGATGCGCCGGGGTTGAGGACCTGCCACGCGTAATGCAGCGGCGCGGCACCCGTGACGGTCGCCTGGAAGGTGGCGGTGCTGCCACAGGCCACCGTGTCGACGGGCGAGGCGGTAACCGTTGCCGCCGCTGCGGTGAAGTACCGGGCGGCGAACCAGCGGGTACTCGAGCCGACGGCGGAGGAGCCGACCACGATCAACCGCCCGTTCGCGTCGAGCACCACGCCGCCGACCCGATCGACCGAGTTGGCGGTGCGGATGTTGGTGGTCACGACACCGTCGGTGCCGAAGCTGGTGTCCACGGCACCCGAGACGGTGAGCTTGACGAGCTGCGCGTCGTCGTCACCGTTGTCGGAGGTGTCGGCCGCCAGGATGCTGCCGTCGGCCATGAGCGCCAGCCCCGTCGCGGGCACTGCCGGGTCGCCGTTCACATCCAGCGTCACCCGTCCCGTGCCCGCGGCGAATGTGGGGTCCAGCGCACCTGCGGCAGTGAACCTCGCGACCGTCAGCGCGGCGGCCGGACCGAGGCCGGCCACCACGATCTTGCCGTCGGAGCGGACCGCGAGGCTGGTGACGGCGTCGAAGGAGGCGCCCGGGTTCGTCGTAGCTATCCCGTCCCCGCCGCCGAACGTGGGGTCGAAGGCACCGGCACTGGTGAAGCGGACCACGGCGAAGTCCTCGTTGAAGGCCCCCGGTGCACCCGGGGTGTGCGCCGCGCTCCCGCCGACGACGATGGCGAAGCCGGAGGGGCTGAGCGTCTCGACGCTCACGGCGTACGCGGAGTCGGCCAGGCTGTCACCGAGGTTGAAAGCCTGCACCCCCGGCTGGGCACCGGAGGGGTCGAAGGTGGTGTCCAGGACGCCGGCCGCGGTCAGCCGCGCCACCGTCCAGCCGCCGGCGTAGGCCCCGGCGAGCACGATCCCGCCGTCGGGCTGCACTGCGATACCCCGGACGACGTCGTCGTAGCCACCCGTGCCGACCCGCACGGTGACCCGGCCGTTGCCGTTGGCGCCGAAGGTGTGGTCGGGGGTTCCGTCGGTGTTGTAGCGCGTGACGGCCAGGGCACCCATGCCGTTGGCGTGCGAGGCCGCCCCGGCCACCAGGATCTTGCCGTCGGGCTGGAGCGCCACCGCGTAGGCCAGGTCGCCGTTGGTGTCCGGGCTCGCGGTGGTGCCGAAGAAGGACGGGACGATCGCCTTACCCGCCGAGCCGAACGTGGTGTCGAGCGTGCCGTCGGTGAGGTAGCGGACCACGGCCATGTGCGGGTAACTGGTGCCGTCATAGGCGCTACCCACCACCACAATTCGGCCGTTCTGCTGCCTGGCCACCGCAGTGCCCTCGTCGTCGCCGGGGGAGTACGGGGCGGTGGTGGCGATGCCCGTGCCGGCCCAGCCGGTGTCCAGGGCGCCGGGGGCGGCGGCGCGAGCCGGGCCCGACAAAGCGAGGGCAGCCGCGGTCACGCTCGCCGCGACGGTGAGCGATGCGAGAACCGAGCGGGGAAGGCGCATCAGGACTCCTGGGTTGAGGGCAGCTAGTTGCGCGCGGGAAAGATGCCCTGCAGGGCGATGATGAAGTTGACCACCAGGTACGGCGCGAGGTTGTTGTGCGGCTGCGACGACCCCGCCGTGGCGAGCGCGTCGGTGGCCAGGCTCACCGCCGAACCGCTGCCGTAGACCTGTGCCCGCGGCTCGGCCCAGGCGCCACCGGCCGGCGTCGGGGTGGTTCCGGCCGCCGCCACACCGGCGGCCTGATGTGTGTGTGCCGGCAGCGTCGAGGCGGCGATGGTTACGGCGTCCAGCCCGCCGCTCTCCCCCAGGCTCCGCGGGGTCAGGCCGGCGCCGCTGCCCATGTCGATGGGCGTCGTGCCCTGCAGGTTGGGCAGGGCGAACGTCGACCTGCCGTCACCGCCGTAGTACGTGCCGAGCAGCGAGAACAGCGCGGTGTTCTGGCTGATCGCGAGGAGCTGCCCGTTGCACAGCGCCCAGCCGTTGGGCGCGAAGTTGCCGGCGAACATCCGGATCTCGCCGATGAACTGGTCGGTCATCTCGATACCTCACAGGGGGCTGCGCTCATGTTCAGTTCCTCGACGGGAAGATGCCCTGCAGGGCGATGACGACGTTGAGCACGAGGTAGGGCGGCAGGTTCTCGTGCGGCTGGCCCCCGCCCGTCGTACCGATCACGGCCGGGGCCAGCGTCGTGTTGGCGGTCGGGGCGTAGAGGTCGATCGACGTAGGCTGTGCCCAGACGGCACCGGCGGGGCTGAGTTTGGTCGCCGCGGCGGAGCTGCCCCGAGCCTTGTGGGTGTGGGCCGGCAGCTCAGCGACGCTGAGGGTGTGGGTGCTCTCGCCCCCGGAGGCACCGAGCAGGTGCGTGCCGCTGACGTGCATGGCGGCCCTGCCCTGCAGGTCGGGCAGGGCGAAGGTGCGGATGCCGTCGCCGCCGTAGGTGGTGCCGAGCAGCGCGAAGAGCGCCTGGTTCTGGTTGATCGGCAGGAGCTGGCCGTTGGCCAGGGCCCAGCCCTTGGGGGCGAAGTTGAAGCTGATGATGCGCAGCTCGGCCAGGAATGGGGTGCTCATCGGTACCTCCTCAGCTCTGACTCGGAAAGATGCCGAAGAGCGAGATGACGAAGTTGATCACTAGGAACGGCGGCATGTTCTCGTGCGGCGCACCGCCACCGGTGGTGTTCAGGACCGCCGCAGCCGCGAGGGGCGCGCTCGGTGCCGCCGGGCTGTACGGACGGACGGCCCCCGCCGCCGCCGCCCAGTAGTTGCCGCCCGGCAGGGTGCTGGTGCCGGGGTGGGAGTTGGCCTGCGCGGCGTGGGTGTGCGGAGCGAGCTGCCCCTGGGTGAGGGTCACCGTCTCGACGCCGCCGACCTGCCCGATCGTGGCGCCGCCACCCTGGTGCACCACGCGGCGGCCGAGCAGGTTCGGCAGCGCGTAGGTGTTCACCCCGTCGCCGCCGTAGGTGGTGCCGATGAGCTCGAAGAGCACCTCGTTGCTCGCGATCGACAGCAGGCTCCCGTCGCAGAGGGCCCAGCCTGATGGCGCGAAGTTGAAGCCGACCATCCGGATCTCACCGACATACGGTTCGCTCATGGCTCCACCTGACTCGACGGACCGCGCACAATGTGGCGCGTGGACGCAATCTCGACAACCGAACTCATGGGCCGCCGCGGGCAGTCCTTCACCATCGCGGGCCTACCGGCCAGGCTCGCCGTAGTCAGCGAGACCGCCTTCGACGGTGGCGGGATGGTCGAGGCCGTCTTCGTCGCCGAGCAGCCGCACCGGCTCGAGCAGGGGACGTATCCGGTGGGGCACGCAGAGCTGGCCACGATCGACCTCTTCGTGGTGCCCAGCTCCGCCAGCGAACTCTGCGTGACCTTCACCTGGCTCGACCCCGCCACAGCATGAGCAGGTCGGCATTGCCGCTGCCGACCACCACGAAGCCCAGCCGCTCGTAGAGCCGGCGTGCCGGATTGTCGGGCGCGACGCTCAGCTGCACCGCGGTGCCGGCCTCGTCGAGCACCGCGGTGAGTAGCGCGGTGCCGATGCCCCGGCCCTGCGCGGTGGGTAGCACGGCGATGTCGAGGATGTGCACGAGGTCGGGCGCGTCGGCGCGGGCGATCGTGGCGACCGGCTCGCCGTCCACGCGGGCGACCAGCTGACGGTAGCCCGGCCACTGTCGCTCGTACCCGCTGCGCTGGGCCCTGCGCTGCATCCCGACGAGCCCCTCGAGCTGGGGCTGGTCGAGACCGGTCAGGGCCAGGAAGGGGCGGACGGCCAGGAAGAGCTCAGCGAGGAACGGCTCGTCGAGAGGGCCTGCCTCGGCGAGGGCCAGCGATCCGACGGCAGGCACCTCAGCGCACGGCCCTGACGGTGTTGACGACAAGCCCGGCACTGCCCGGCTCGCCTTCGATCAGCGAGACCTGCCCGCTGACCCCGCCCCGGAGCCGGTAGAGCCCGTCGGGCAGCCGGCCGCGGGCGGCGGTGAGCTGGACGCGGAAGGCCTCGCCCGTGACCCGGCTCTGCTTGGCGTAGGCGTGCACCGCCCCGACCCGGACCGAGTGCGAGGCGCCGGCGGCATCCACGGCCCGAATCGTGGTGCCCTCGAGTTCGCGCCAGGTGGCCGAGCTCCACGCCGTCTCCGTGGCCGCTGCGGCGCCGTCCTGGGAGAGCCCCAGGGCACCCCCGGCCACGGTCGTCGCCACCGCCAGCTCGAGAAAGTTCCGTCGAGACACCATGCCAGCCAACCCCCCCGGTAGCCAGAACCGTGGGGCTACGGTAACGCGCCTGAGCGACGAGCGATACGGCCAACTTGAGGAGCGACGCGAGGTGCTTCTCCGACGGTGGCGGCGGCCTCAGGTAGCGGCGTGGGTGAGGCGGCCGGCCAGGTCCGCCGCCGTCAGTCCCTGCTTGCGGCCGAAGTACGCGCCGAGGCCGACGGTGGCCAGTACGCAGATCAGCCCACCGCCGATCAGTCCCCAGCGCGGGCCGGCTAGCCCGGCCAGCCAGCCGATGATCGGCGCGCCGAAGGGGGTGCCGCCCATGAAGCACATCAGGTAGAGCGCCATCACCCGTCCGCGCATCGTGGCCTCGACGCCGAGCTGCACCGAGGAGTTCGCCGCCGTCGCCACGGTGATCATCAGGAAGCCGCAGGGCACCAGGAGCAGTGCCGTCAGCAGGAAGGTCGGCATCAGGCCCGTCGCGATCTCCACGACGCTGAACGCCACCGTCGCCGTCAGCAGGAACTGCGGGGAGGGCCGGGAGTTGCGCCGCGTAGCGAGCACCGCCCCGGCACAGGCACCCACCGCGAGCGTCGTCGACAGCAGCCCGTAGCCACTGGCCGTGCGGTGGAAGACGTGCTTGGCGAGCAGGGCGGTGGTGATCTGGAAGTTCAGGCCGAAGGTGCCGAGCACGAAGACCAGCGCCATGGTCAGCATCAGGTCGGCGCGGCCGCGGACGTAGTCGTAACCGGCGCGGAGCTGTCCGCGAGCGCGCCGTACGGGGGCCGACGGGTAGAGCTCGCTGGTGCGCATCAGCCCAAGCCCGATCAGCACAGCCACGCTGGAGCCGGCGTTGCCGATGAACGCCCAGCCCGTGCCCACCGCGCTGATCATCACGCCGGCCACGGCGGGGCCGAGGACGCGCCCGATGTTGAAGACGGTGGAGTTGATCGCCACCGCGTTCGTCAGGTCTTCCTTGCCGACCATCTCGACGACGAACGACTGCCGCACGGGCGTGTCGATCGAGCTGACCACGCCCAGCAGCAGCGCCAGGAGCAGCACCTGCCAGTAGGTCACGACACCCGCGACGTCGAGCACCCCGAGGACGAGGGCCAGCAGCGCCAGCCCTGTCTGCGTGGCCAGCAGCAGCTTGCGCTTGTCGCCACGGTCGGCGAGGACGCCACCCCAGAGGCCGAGGACGAGCGACGGCCCGAACTGCAGGGCGGTGACGAGCCCGAGCGCCGTACCCGAGTTGGTGAGTTCGAGGACGAGCCAGTCCTGGGCCACCCGCTGCATCCACGAGCCGGTGAGCGAGACCAGCTGCCCGGAGGCGTAAAGCCGGTAGTTGCGGACCCGCAGCGCACGGAACATGCCGGGCGGTGCGGCTGTGGTGCTGGTCTGAGCAGGGGGTCTGTGGGCTACCGACGTCACAGCTCGGCCAGCTTGTCGAGCAGCGGCAGCGCCTTGCGCAGCACCGCCCGCTCCTCCTCGCTGAGCCGGGCCAGCTGCTGGCTGAACCACCGATCCCGCGAGAGACGTTCGGAGTCGATCAGCTCGTGACCGGCTTCAGTGAGGTCGATGACGGCCTGCCGGCGATCGGTGGGATGCACGGTGCGTACGACGAGACCGCGCTCCTCGAGAGAGGCGAGCACCTTCGTCATCGACGGTGGCTGGACCCGCTCGCACGAGGCGATCTCACCGGGGCTCATCGGGCCGTTGTTCTCGATCGACACCAGCACCGAGAGCTGGGTGAGGGTGATCGAGGTGTCGACACGCTGCATCCTGATCAGGCGGGTGAGACGCAGCAGCGCAGGGCGGAGCACACCGGCCAGTTCGGCCGTGCTGTTGCTCGTCGCCATCGTCACGGTCGTTAGTCTAACTAACGAACATGATTAGCCCTAACGATCCGCCAGCCCCGCCGCCAGCTGGGCGATCTCCGCATCGCGCCGAGGCAGCGCAACACCGTCGACCGCTGCGATCGGCACCGCCAGGCTGACGCTGCTGGTCCAGAAGGCCGCGTTGGCCAGCAGCTCATCGCTGCCGAAGGGGCGTACGGAGTGGCGGCGCCCAGTGTCACGGGCCTGGTCGAGCAGTGCTCGGCGGGTCACCCCAGGCAGCAGATCGTCGCGCAGCGGTGGCGTGACGAGACCGCCGTCGGGTTCGATGAGGAAGACGCTGCCCCGGCTCGTCTCCAGCACGGCCCCGTCCGGGGCTAGGTAGAGCGGCGTGCCCAGCCTGGTCTCGTCGGCTGTGAGCGCGTCACGACCCGCCCACTTGTGCCGCCACAGCCCGCCCGGACGCAGCACGGTACGAGCCGCCGACGGCTCCGGGCGCGCACCCGCCGTGGCCAGGGTGACCGTGCCGCGCAGCGTCCGCCCGACCGGGGCCACGATCGCGCGCAGCACGGCCCGGCCGGTAGCGCGGGTAGCCGCGGCGAGCAGGTCGTCCAGCAGGTTTGCGGGCACCGGTAGCCCGTAGAGCTCGCGGCACGAGCGGTCCAGCCGGGCCAGGTGGTCGGCCAGACGCAGCACGGCGCCGTCGCGGCAGAGCATCGTCTCGAGCAGGCCGCCGGCCAGCTGCTCCGGCGTGGGCGGGCACTCCGGGGTGGCGACGTCGGGGGCGAGCCGGGCCGCGACCGCCGTCAGCAGCGGCGTCGCCTTGTGCAGGCACTCGCGCCACTCCAGCATCGGCACGCTGTCGGCCGTCACCCCGCCGCCGACACCGAGCTGGAGCTGGCCGTCACCGATCTCGAAGGTGCGGATCGCGACGCTGAGCTCGAGGCCCCAGACGGGTGAGACGAAGCCGACGGCGCCGGTGTACGCACCCCGCGGGCCGGCCTCGACCGCGGCGACCACCTGCACCGCCCGGGATTTCGGCGCACCGGTGACCGAGCCGGGCGGGAAGGCGGCCCGCAGCAGGTCGGCGTCGGTGACCTCGGCTCGCAGCTGGGCCGAGACCGTCGACACCAGCTGCCAGACCCCGGTGTGCGGCTGCACCGAGAGGAGCTCCGGCACCGTGACGCTGCCGGTCTCGGCCACCGAGCCGAGGTCGTTGCGGAACAGGTCGACGATCATCACGTTCTCGGCGGCGTCCTTGGCCGACTGCCGCAGCGCCGCCTCGCCACCGGCCGACTGCGGGGCGGTGCCCTTGATCGGCTCACTACGCACCTCGCGCCCCCGGCGCCGCAGGAAGAGCTCGGGGCTCAGGCTCGCCAGCGTGGAGTCCGCCGACTCGATGTAGGCGCCGTACGCGGGGCGGAGCGCAGCGGTGGCGGCGGTGAAGAGTTCGGGAGCGCTGCCCTCGAAGGCGCCGGCCAGCCGGGTGCAGACGTTGGCCTGGTACACGTCTCCGGCCCGCACCGCCTCGATCGCCTCCTCGACGGCGGCAAGGTGCCGCAGCCGGGACGCCCCGCCCATGGCACCGACCTGCCAGCCGGCAGAGCGGGACGGCCGCGAGTCCAGCAGCGCGGCGAACTCCTCGCAGCGGACCTGCAACAGCGCGTCGCGCTGATCACTGACCAGGGCCTCGAAGTACCAGCCGTCGGCCCGCAGCCGCAGCACGTGGTCGTAGAACGCCAGCCGGGACGGGCCGTCGAAGGCCAGCCAGCCGAACCACCCGCCGCCGACGAAGTCCTCGGGGGCGGGTGTGCCCAGCCGCGGCCGGCTCGCCAAGGCGTCGATCGGGTCGGCGCCACCGGGGAGAACCAGCAGCGGCGCCGCGACGAGCAGCGCTCCCCCGCCCGCCCAGGCGCCGATCAGAGCGGCCAGGCCGGTGCTGCCCGCAGCGCTGCGCAGCACCACCGCGGGGTCGCTCACCGGCGCGAGCCACTCCGAGACCGGGCGCACCACGAGGCCGTCGACCAGGGTCACGACCACCACCTCCAGCTACGCTGCGCAGCATGCCCGACAAGCCCGAGCTGCGGCAGCCGCCCGCGGTACAGATGGACAGCCGCCGGGTGGCCGCCATTGGCACTGCGGTGTTCTTCGTGGCGTTCCTGGCGCTGCTGCCGTTCTACGGCTGGCTGGGCCACCATCCCGACCACCACGATCACCGCGTCTGGCTCTGGACGTGCCTGGCGGGCTGGGTCGTCGGCCTCATGGGCTGGGCGCTGTCCAACCGACACCGCAAGGCCGGCCGGACGCTCTAGCTGGCGCTCGTCTCGAAGGTGTCGCCGTCGTCGTAGACCGCACCGCTGGGCTCGGCGAGCGATGGCACGCTCACCCTGACCTCCGAGTGCGCGCCGCAGCCGTACTCGACGCTGACCACCCGACCGTCGGTGTCGGTGATGTCGTTGCCGCAGACGCCGAAGCCGGCCCGCAGCGAGCCGGCCAGCGGCAGCAGGAAGCCACACGTGCCGCACGGCGCAGGCGCCTGCTTGGCCATCGGCGCCCGCGGGCCCTGGTCGCCTGAGTACCAGCGGTGCGCGGCGTCGAGCCGGGCGTCGCGCGACATCACGCGTGCCCGTCCAAGGCCCAGCTCGTTGGCGACCTCCACCACCTGGATCTCATCGGAGTCGTCGTCGACGGCGTAGGCCGGCACGAGACGCGGATCGTCGGGGTCCGCGGGCAGCAGGTCACCCGGGCTGAGGTCACCGGGCTGCAGCCGCTCGTGCCACGGCACCCAGGCCGGAGCCTGGAGCGCCTGGGCGCCCGGCAGCAGCACCACCTCGTCGACCGTCACGATCTCCGAGCCGGGCGCGCGGGCCACCGTGACGGCCCAGTACCAGCCGCTGTAGCCGGTGAGGGACGCGGCGAAGGCGTGCGTGGCCACCAGCTCGAGCTCGGCGACGACGCCCAGATGCTCCCCGACGCTCGACCCGCCCACCTCGATCGCGGCGGAGCGGGCGAGTTCGACCGCGCCGGCCAACAGCTCGTCGAGGACCGGCGGCAGGGCCGGCTCGGCCTTGGCCGCAGGCGCTCCGGCCTCCTCGAGCGTCTGCTCGACGGCCTCCTCGCCCACCTCTTCGGCGGCGACGGCGTCCTCGGCAGCGGGCAGCTCGGTGTCAGTCACATGCCCATTGTTGCCGATCGCACTACCGTCGAGGTACAGGTACCCGCTCGGCACGCATTTTCGTCGGCGGAGTGGGGCAGGATGGGGTCATGGCGAAGCGTTCGGACGAAGCACCGCGGAAGCGGTTCTCGAAGTCTGGGCACACCAGCCATCAGCCGCGGTTAATCCCGCAGGACGACTCGCCCCGCACCGCCCCGTACCCGCAGCCGGCCCCCCCGCCCCAGACACCCCCGCAGGGCTACGGGGCACCCGCGCCGGGCTACGGCGCCGTCCCGCCCACCTACGGCCAGCCCGGCTACAACCAGCCCGGCTACGGCCCGCAGGGCTACAACCAGCCGGGCTATGGGCAGGGGTACCTCCCGCCGGGTCCTGGGCCGCAGGCCGATCCGTTCGGCAGCGCCACCTATCACCACACGGCCGGCGCCTCGGCAGGGCCGGCCGGGCCGCAGCGGCCGGCCGTCTCCATCGCCAAGGGCGCGCTCTCCAACAGCAACCGCGCGGCCAGGTTCGTCACCCGCAAGGTGATCTCCGCCAGCAAGGCCGACGGCGCGCAGCAGTCCGGGCTCACCGCCCTGATCTGGAACCAGGTGCTGAGCTACGGCACCGACGCCATGATCACGGTGGCCCTGGCCGGCACCGTCTTCTTCGGGGCGTCCACCACCGCGCAGCGCGGCAACATCCTGCTCTACCTGCTCATCACCATGGCGCCGTTCGCGATCGTGGCGCCGGTGATCGGCCCGCTGCTCGACCGCCTGCAGCACGGCCGGCGCTGGACGATGGCCGGCACCGCGATCGGCCGTGCCATCCTCGCCTTCATCATGGCCGGTCACCCCACCGAGCTGCTGGTGCTCTACCCCTGTGCGCTGGGCTCACTCGTCTTCTCCAAGGCCTACGGGGTGGTCAGAGCGGCTGCCGCACCCCGCCTGGTGCCGGAGGGGATGACACTCACCTCCGCCAACGCGCGCCTGTCCATCTTCGGCCTCGGCTCCACCCTCGTCGCCGGCGGTGTGATCGGCGTGGTCATCAAGGTCACCGGCTCGTACAGCCTGGGGCTCTACATCACCGCCATCGCCTTCGCGGCGTGCGCCTACTTCGCCTTCCGGCTGCCGCCGCAGATCGACTCGGCGGCCTCGGCTCCCCGGCATCCGCAGGAACCGCCCCGGCCGCGCAAGCAGGATCGGGTGCCGCCGTCGGTCCGGATCCGCAGCTGGGCCAAGCGTGGCTTCGACGCGCACGTCGTCACCGCCCTGCAGGGTGAGTCGGCGCTGCGGCTGCTCAGCGGGCTGCTCACCATCTACCTGGCCTTCTACATCGAGTCGACCGCGCACGGGCTCGAGGCGGCCCTGCAGCTCGGTGGCGTGGTCGGCGCGGCGGGCTTCGGCAACTTCAGCGGGACGGCCATCGGCACGAAGCTGCGCATGGCCAAGCCCGAGGTCGTCATCATCATCTCCACGGCGATCACGGCGGCGGTCTGCATCGTCGCGGCGGTGGCCTTCAGCGTGCTCTTCGCCATCGTCGGCATGTACGTCTGCTCGGTGGCCAACTCCCTGTCCAAGATCGCGCTCGACACGCTCATCCAGCACGACGTCGTCGAGACCCTTCGCTCAAGCGCATTCGCCCGCTCGGAGACCTTCCTGCAGCTGGCATGGGTGATCGGCGCGGCGCTCGGTGTACTGCTGCCGAGCAACAGCCACCACGGTGGGGCGATCGGCTTCTGGGCCGCCGGCATCATCACCGGCGGGGTCGCGGTGGTGATCTTCCTGCGGCAGCGCGCCATGACGCGCGCCACGGCCACGCAGGAGTGGCGCGACCGTCCTGGAGACACCGGTAGCGTCTCCATCAGGAAAGCTGACCGGCAGTACTGAGCACTGCCCGCCCTCTGCAAGGAGTCGTATGCGCCGCGCCCGTGCCCTGGCCACCGCCGTTGTCGGCATCGGTGCCGTCGCCTCGCTGGCGGCCTGCACCAAGCCGCTGCCGAACGTCACCGTGCTCTCCGGCGACACCACGGTCGTCGTCAAACCGCAGGCCTACTGCGCAGACCAGTCGCACTGCCACTTCCCCAAGGGGCACGTGAGCACGATCAAGGCCGCGGCCGGCTCGTCGATCCTGGTGGATGTGCCCCGAGCGGTGGCCAGCAAGTCCTGGACACTCGTCTCCGCCGTGCAGAAGAGCAACGGCACCTTCCAGACGATCTCTGGCGCCAACTACCAGTCCGGCACGGTCAAGAACAGCCACAGCACTCGCGTCGACGTTCCCTACGGTGTCGGCAGCTACTTCCTGGTGGTCACGCAGAAGAGCGCGACCACCAACGGCAGCTGGGTCGCCGAGGTCTCGATCAAGCACTGACGTGAGACTCCTCGTCGTCACCGCGGTCGACGCCGAGCGCGACGCGATACTCGCCGCCGCGCACGGCGCCGGTGCCGGCGGCCTCGAGGTGCTCGTGGGCGGCGTGGGGCCGGCCGAGGCAGCCGCCGCCACCGCCTTCCGCTTGGCGGCCGAGGCCTACGACCTGGTGATCTCCGCTGGCATCGCGGGCGGGTTCACGCCGCTGCAGACCGGCGACATCGCGGTGGCCGCCTCGATCGTCTTCGCCGACCTCGGTGCCGACTCCACTGAGGGCTTCCGGCCGGTCTCCGCGCTCGGCTTCGGCGGCGAGCGCTACGACGTCGTCCCGCGCCTTGCGGTGGAGCTGGCCGACTGCACCGGTGGGCACCTCGGCACCATCCTCACGGTGGCGACGGTCACCGGTTCGGCCGAGCGGGCGGACACCCTGATCGCGCGCCATCCGGACGCCGTCGCCGAGGCGATGGAGGGTGCGGGCGTGGCCGCCGCCGCAGCGCGCGCCGGGGTGCCGGTGGCTGAGGTGCGCGCGATCAGCAACACCGTCGGACCCCGTGACCGCGCCGCCTGGCGCATCCCCGAGGCGCTCGCCGCCCTCGGCACCGCGATCGCCGCGATCGACGCGGCAGAATTGACGTCATGAAGCTTGCGTTCTCCCCCTGCCCGAACGACACCTTCGTCTTCCATGCCTGGACGCACGGGCTGATCCCCGGCGCGCCTCCCGTCGAGATCACCTACGCCGACATCGACGTCACCAACACCGCGGCCGAACGCGGGGAGTTCGACGTCGTGAAGGTCTCCTACGCCGCACTGCCCTGGCTGCTCGACGACTACCGGCTGCTGCCCACGGGTGGCGCGCTCGGCCGGGGCTGCGGCCCACTGGTGCTGACCCGCGGTGGGCCGACGAACGTCGACGGCCTCACCGTGGCCGTGCCGAGCGAGCGCTCGACGGCCTACCTGCTCTTCCGGCTCTGGGCCGCCGGCCAGCGACCGGCCCGCATCGACGTGGTGCCGTTCGCCGAGATCATGCCGGCAGTGCGCGACGGGCGTTACGACGCCGGCCTGGTGATCCACGAGGCCCGCTTCGTCTACCAGGACTACGGCCTGCACGCTCTCGTCGACCTCGGGGAGTGGTGGGAGTCCGACACTGGCCTGCCGATCCCGCTCGGCGCCATCCTGGCCAAGCGTGAGCTGGACGCCGACCACCTCACCGCGGTCATCCGCGCTTCCGTCGAGCACGCCTGGGCGAACCCCGCGGCGCCGGCCGCGTACATCGCCGAGCATGCCGCCGAAATGTCGCCCGACGTCCAGCGCCGCCACATCGACCTCTACGTCAACGAGTTCACCCGCGACCTCGGCGAGGACGGGTACGCCGCCGTCGAAGCCCTACTGGGCCGCGCCCACAAAGAAGGCCTGATTCCGGCCGATCCCGCCATCCGGTAGGTCAGCCGGCTCCGCTAGCTCAGCCCAGCTCCGCTAGCTCAGCCCGGCTCCGCTAGCTCAGGTCACGGGGTGGGTCGCTGAGTTCTGAACGACGATGTGTACGACGCCGTAATACATTTCGTCGTTCAATCCCACACCACCCCCACCGAGCCGAGCCGGCGAAACCCGACTCGCCCCGAGCCAACGACCTAGGCGTCGATGACCTAGGCGTCGATCTGGTCGGCGAACGCCCGGAGCAGCCCCGCCACCGTCTTCGCCTCGGCGCGGTCGGGGTAACGCCCACGCCGGAGGGTGTTGGAGGTGTCGTCGAGAAGCTTGATCAGGTCCTCGACGAGCGGGGCGAGCTCCTCGGCGGGCTTGCGGGCGGCGCGGGCCGTGGCCCGGGTGACCGAGGGCACCGGGTCGAGGAGCCGGACCTGCATCGCCTGGTTGCCCTTGCGGCCGGAGACGACGCCGAACTCGACCCGCTGGCCGGCCTTCAGCTCCGTGACGCCGTCAGGAAGGGCATCGCGGTGCACGAAGACGTCATCGCCCTCGTCGTAGGAGAGAAAGCCGAAGCCCTTCTCCGGGCTGAAGAACTTAACCTTGCCGGTTGGCACGTCGTGCTCCTTCTTGGCTGCTCTACCGCGTAGAGCTTGGATGCTCCACCGCGTAGAGAGGGCACCACAGACCGCGGTGCCCTCACCTACAGGCTACTGGTCCGGCGCCAGACAATCACGGGGATACTAGTGGGGTGAGTACGTCGACATCCCGGCCCAGGCCGGTCCGCATCGGGCTGGCGCTGTTCGTGATCGGATTGGTGTTCATTGCCATCGATGTCCTGCCGTTCTTCTTCGACGACCACAACACGCCGCTCTGGCTGAACCTGGCCTGCCTGCTGGCACCGCTCGGCTTCGGTATGGCGATCTGGTCGGGTATCGCGGCCGGGCGGGCCGAGCAGCGTGAGGCCGCACGCGCGGTGGAGCGCCAGAGCTGAGCTCTTCTCCGCGCATGGCACACTGGACTGTCCGCGTCTGACCCACCGAGAGGGCAACTGATGGCCAGCACCGCGCCCCGTCTTCCCGAGCAGTTCCGCACCAGCAAGGTCGGCGTGATCGAGGACTTCCACGTCAACGAGATCGCATCCGACCAGGCCGGCTCACTGTCGCCGTTCGGCCCGGAGCTGCAGTTCCCGCTGCCGATCGACCAGATCATCTACACCCATCCCACGGCGGCTGACCGTCCACACCTCGCCGACGGGCGCTGACCTCCCCGTCCGCTCTCGACGACGTGGCCGCACCGCCTGAATCGTCAGTCCCGGCCCGGCCGGTGTCGCTGACCGAGTGGCTGCGCGCCCGCACCGACGCCGAGCTCGCCGAACTGCTGCGGCGCCGCCCCGATCTTGCGCTGCCCGCTCCCCCGGATCTGGCCACGCTCGCCGGGCGGCTGGCGGTGCGTACCTCGGTGCAGCGGGCGGTCGACGGGCTGGATGCCTTCCTGCTCCGCATCCTCGAGGCGCTCGTGCTCTGCGGGCCGGAGACCTCCCTGGACGAGCTGGCCGGGGCCCTGCACGGCACGGCCACCCTGGAGCAGACCGAGCACGCCGTTGCGGACCTCACGGCCACCGGCCTGATCTGGGGCGACGCCGCTGCCCTGAACGTGCTGCCGACGGTGCCCGATTCGCTGGGCCGCTACCCCGCCGGGCTAGGCCGGCCGGCCGCCGCGCTCGTCGCCCACCTACCCGACACGGTGCTGGCGCCGGTGCTGCGAAACCTCGGGCTGCCACCGGCGAGCCAGCCGCGGGCCGGCCGGTCCGTCGCCGAGGCGCTGGGCGACCCGGCGCGCGTCGCTGCCTTGCTGGACGAGCTCGAGCCGGCCGAGCGCGACGTCCTCACCCGCCTAGCTGCCGGGCCCCCGCTGGGCGGCCTGCGCAGCGCCGCCGCCGGTGAGACTCCCGCACACCGCCTCGTCACCCGAGGGCTGCTCGTGCCGATCGACGCGCAGTCGGTGGAGCTGCCTCGCGAGATCGGCCTCGCGCTGCGCGAGCACCCCATGGGCGAGGTCGGGCCCGAACCGCCGAACGTCGAGCTGACCGTGCGCGAGCCCGCCGAGCTCGACCGCGCCGGCACCACCGCCGTGCTGGAGACGATCCGTCTCGTCGATGCCCTGGCGCTGGCGTGGACGGTGCAGCCCCCCGCGCAGCTCCGCTCGGGCGGCGTCGGGGTGCGCGACCTGCGCCGCACCGCCCGCGAGCTCGGGGTCGACGAGCCCACCGCGGCACTGATCGCCGAGGTTGCCGCCGCGGCCGGCCTCGTCAACGCCACCCACGGTGTCGAGCCGGTGTACCTGCCCACGCCCGACTACGACGTCTGGCTGCGCCGCGACACCGCCACCCGCTGGAGCGACATCGCACTGGCCTGGCTCGGCATGACCCGCCAGCCCAGCCTGGTGAGCCAGCGCGGCGACCGCGACCGGCTGATCACGGTGCTGGGCCCGGACGCCGAGCGCGGCACCATCCCGGCCCTGCGCCAGCAGGTCTTCGAGGCGCTGGCCCAGCTACCACCCGGAAGCGCGCCGCGGCAGCGTGACGGCCTGCTGAGCCGGCTGTCGTGGCAGGCGCCCCGCCGTGCCTCCGGCCAGCGTCCGCTGGCCGAGGCCGTGCTCGCCGAGGCCGACCTGCTCGGCTTCACCGCGGCCGGCGGGCTCACCGGCTACAGCCGGACCCTGCTCGCCGGCTCGCGTGCGGTCGCCGAACAGGTGCTCACCAGCGCCCTGCCCGAACCCGTCGACTATTTCCTGGTACAGCCGGACCTCACGGTCGTGGTGCCGGGGCCGCCGACCCCGGAGCTGGCCCGCGACCTGGCGGTCGCCGCCGACCTCGAGTCGACGGGCGGCGCCAGCGTCTACCGGGTCACCGAGGCCTCGCTGCGGCGCGCGCTGGACTCCGGCCGGAGCGCCTCCGAGCTGGCCGCATTCCTCTCGGAGCGCTCCCGCACACCCATCCCGCAGTCGATGCAGTACCTCATCGACGACTTGTCGCGGCGGCACGGGGCCCTGCGCTCCGGCGCGGCGAGTGCCTACCTGCGCTGCGACGACGAGTCACTGCTCACCCGGGTGGTGACCGACCGCAACGTCGCTGTGCTGCAGCTGCGCCGGCTCGCCCCCACCGTCGTCGTCACCACCGCGCCGGTAGCGCGCGTGCTCGACGTGCTGCGGCAGGCCGGCTACGCGCCGGCGGCGGAGGCGGCCGACGGTGAGGTCGTCTCCCTCAGCGGTGACGCACCGCGCGCGCCGTCCCGCCAGCCGGTGCGGACGGTCCGGTCCCGCACCACCAACAACTCGTCACAGCTGGGTGAGATCGTCACCCGGATCCGCTCGGGCGACGCGCTGACCGAGCTGAGCCGCACGGTCCCGACGATCGCCCAGCAGATCCCCGGCGTCACCTCCGCGGCCACGATGGGCGTGCTCCGCGACGCGATCCGCGATGCCCGCCGGATCATGCTCGGCGTTGCCGAACCGGACGGCACCACCACCCGCCACACGATGCTCCCGATCTCGATGGGTGGCGGCTTCGTCCGGGGCCAGGAGACGGGCGCCACCGGCCTGCGCTCGTTCCCGCTGCACCGGATCACCGCTGTGCACGTGATGGCGCAGGCCGACGATCAGGGCGACGAGGAGGACGAGTGAGTTCTCCGGCCGCCCGCTGGCCGCTGAACCTGCCGCTGCTGTGGCGCATCCCGGCCTGGACGGCGATCACGGTCGTCACGGCCATCGCGGCGCCGACCACGCCGCGGCACATCGGTGCGGCCATCGCGGTGGGGATCGCCGCGACAGCGATGCAGTTCGTCCAGCACCCGCAGCGCCGCGTGCGGCAGGTGGCGGTCGTCGTCGCCACCCTCGGCGGCCTGTCGGGCACCCTCTTCGCGCCCAGCGGGCTGGGTGAGGTGGCGACCTTCCTCGCCGCCTCCAGGCTCCCGGGAGCGTACGGGGAGAAGGCCGTGCGGGTGCTGACGATCATCGACACGATCGCGGTGGCGGTCGTAGTCGGCTTCGTCAGCCACAGCCTCATCGGCATCCTCGCGGGCCTCGGCATTCCGGTGCTCGTCCAGCGTGCGAACGAGCACGAGGAGCTGATCCGGTCCCGTGACCGTGCCCAGGCCCTGCTCGCCGAGGTCGAGGCGGGGCGCGACGCCGAGGCTCAGGCGGCGGCGCTGCGGGAACGCGGCCGGATCGCCCGGGACCTGCACGACGTGCTGGCCCACACCCTGGCCGGCCTCTCCGTCCAGCTGCAGGCGGTGCGCGCGATCGCCGCGCGCGAGAAGGTGCCTGCGATCGTCCTGGATCCGATCGACACGGCGGCTGAGCTCGCCCGTAGCGGCCTCGACGAGGCACGCGCGGCTGTCGGCGCACTCCGCGATCCGATCGGTCTCGGCGTCGACGCGATCGAGGCCCTCGTCAGCAGGCATCCCGGCCGGCCGACCCTCCGCGTCACCGGCTCGGGCACAGTTGCCGCCGCGGCCGGCCACGCCGTCTACCGCGCCGTCCAGGAGTCCCTGACCAACGCCGCCCGTTACGCCCCTGGAGCTGCCGTGTCCGTCGACCTGCTGTGGAGCGACACCTGCCTCACCACCCGCATCGCCGACACCGGGCTGCCACCGGGGCGCTCCGCGGTCACGGGTCAGGGCACCGGGCTGGGGCTGGCCGGGATGGACGAGCGGGTCCGCGCCGCGGGGGGAACGGTGCACGCCGGACCGGCCGGAGCGGGCTGGCAGGTCGAGGTCACGGTGCCGACGTCATGACCGCCGAGCCGCTGAAGATCACCGTGGTGCTCGCCGACGACCAGGCGGTGGTGCGTGACGGGCTCGTCCTGCTGCTCTCGGCCAGCGACGACGTCACCGTGCTGGCCGCGGCGCGCGATGGCCGGGAGGCCGTCGAGCTAGTGCTCCAGCACCGGCCGGACGTCGCGCTCCTGGACCTGCGGATGCCGGAACTCGACGGCGCCGAGGTCACCGCCGAGCTGGCCGTCTCCGCGCCGGAGGTGCGGGTGCTGGTGCTGACCACCTTCGCCGACGACGACGCGATCCTGCCCGCCCTGCGCGCCGGCGCCCTGGGCTACCTGACCAAGGACGCCACCGGTGAGGAGCTGCTGGCCGCGATTCGTGAGGTGGCGGCCGGGCGGACCGCACTGGACCCGAGCGTGCAGCGGCGACTGGTGGAGCTGGTGAGCGGTCCGGCCGGGACGCCCGCCGCGACCCCGCCGCCTCCCAGCCAGCCGCCGGGCGGCCTGACCCGGCGCGAGGTCGAGGTGGTGCGGCTGGTGGCCGAGGGCCTCACCAACGGGCAGATCGCCCGCCGGCTCGTCCTGAGCGAGGCGACGGTGAAGACCCACCTGAACCACATCCTCGCCAAGCTGGACGTCGACGGCCGGCCGGGCCTCGTCGCCTGGGCGTGGCGACAGGGCCTGGGAGGGGAAGCCGTCCGCTAGGACTGGCTCAGACGGTGACGAGCTGCGGCTGCGGCTGGACCTGCTGCACGCGGTGGCCGCGGTAGGCCAGCAGCGCCGTGCGGGTGACGACCTCGCCGAGGGCCATCAGCACCAGTGCCGCGGTCCAGACGTCGCGGTCGAGGTGGTGCTGCACGCTGAAGCGGTAGAGCGACGGGCCGCCGGCGTTGCTGGCCCAGATGGCGAAGGCCATCCGGCTGCCCATGCTGAAGACCCAGACGCCGGCCGCCGTCGCGTTGGCCTTCACCAGCGGGTAGCGGCCGCCGTCGGAGCGGACGCGGGTGTTGAGCGCGCTGATCGTGCCGAAGGCGACCCCTACTGCGGTGAGCGCCGCGATCAGGATCAGGTTGTTGCCGCCGGTCGGGATGGAGTGCAGGTAGCTGTGCGCCACGATCGCCGTGATGCCGAGCGGGAGCAGGACGGCGAAGCGGTCGAAGCGAGCCTCGCGGACCTGCCGGACGACCAGAAGGATGAGGACGGTGTCGAGGAGGTAGTCGCTGAATGTCATGGCTCAAGCCTCGGCTCTTTGCCGCGCCGGCGAATCAACCCCAGGGTGGAGACCAGGTTGATGTTCACCCGAGCCAGGTGTTGACCACGTAATCGACAACGCCACCGGCACGGGGCCCGCGAATTTGCGATACTGAATGGTCGCCAACCCCGGGGAGAACCCAACCGTGACCGACGGACCGCTCATCGTCCAGTCCGACAAGACCCTGCTCCTCGAGGTCGACCACCCGCTGGCCCAGGAGGCCCGCGCCGCTATCGCTCCGTTCGCCGAGCTCGAGCGCTCGCCCGAGCACGTCCACACCTACCGGCTGACCCCGCTGGGGCTGTGGAACGCCCGCGCCGCCGGGCACGACGCCGAGCAGGTCGTCGACGCGCTCGTCCGGTTCAGCCGCTACTCCGTGCCGCATGCGCTGCTGGTCGACGTCGCCGACACCATGGACCGCTACGGCCGCCTGCAGCTGGTCAAGGACCCGGTGCACGGGCTGATCCTGGTGAGCGTCGACCGGGCGGTGCTGGAGGAGGTCGTCCGCAGCAAGAAGATCGCCCCGATGCTCGGCGAGCGCCTCGACGCCGACACCGTGGCCGTCCACCCCTCCGAGCGCGGCCGGCTCAAGCAGGCGCTGCTCAAGATCGGCTGGCCGGCCGAGGACCTCGCCGGCTACGTCAACGGCGAGGCCCACCCGATCGAGCTCGACCAGGACGGCTGGGAGCTGCGCGACTACCAGCAGCAGGCCGTCGACATGTTCTGGGCCGGCGGCTCGGGCGTGGTGGTGCTGCCGTGCGGTGCCGGCAAGACGCTGGTGGGCGCCGCGGCGATGGCACAGGCCAAGGCCACCACCCTCATCCTCGTCACCAATACCGTGGCCGGCCGGCAGTGGAAGCGCGAGCTGATCGCCCGCACCTCGCTCACCGAGGAGGAGATCGGCGAGTACAGCGGCGAGAAGAAGGAGATCCGGCCCGTCACCATCGCCACGTACCAGGTGATGACTACGCGACGGAAGGGCGAGTACCGCCACCTCGAGCTCTTCGACAGCCGGGACTGGGGCCTGATCGTCTACGACGAGGTGCACCTGCTGCCCGCGCCGATCTTCCGCCTCACCGCCGACCTGCAGTCACGTCGTCGCCTCGGCCTCACCGCGACGCTGATCCGCGAGGACGGCCGGGAGGGCGACGTCTTCTCCCTCATCGGCCCGAAGCGCTACGACGCGCCGTGGAAGGACATCGAGAACCAGGGCTGGATCGCGCCGGCCGACTGCACGGAGGTACGCGTCACCCTCACCGATGCCGAGCGGATGACCTACGCCATCGCCGAGCCGGAGGAGCGCTACAAGCTAGCCGCCACCGCGCGCACGAAGCTGCCGGTGATCCGCACGATCGTCGAGGCCCACCCCGACGACCAGGTGCTCGTGATCGGGGCCTACCTCGACCAGCTCGACGACGTCTCCGCGGAGCTCGACGGGGCGCCGATCATCCAGGGCTCCACGTCGAACAAGGAGCGCGAGCGCCTCTTCGACGAGTTCCGCCGCGGCGAGACCCGCGTGCTCGTCGTCAGCAAGGTGGCGAACTTCTCCATCGACCTCCCCGAGGCGGCGGT